>AP025689.1:2770833-3129166 GCA_023168345.1 Lysinibacillus sp. PLM2
GTATATTGACATAGTAAAACAAGCTGGGAAAGGATTCATTGATCCGCAAATTGCAGAGAATTATGGAATTGGTACAGAAGATACACCCATTTTCGAAAATATGCATGAAGCAAGTGCACTGCTCGTCGGTGGTACACTACAGGCAGTAGATTCTGTTATGCAAGGGAAAAGCAAACATGCCCTTAACCTTGGTGGAGGCTTACACCATGGTTTTCATGGTCGAGCCTCTGGATTTTGCATCTATAATGACAGCAGTATAGCAATCCATTATATGAAAAAAAAATATAATGTCCGAGTTTTATATATTGATACCGATGCACATCACGGTGACGGGGTTCAATGGGCATTTTATGACGATCCTAATGTATGCACTCTTTCGATTCATGAAACAGGAAGATACTTATTTCCTGGAACAGGTAATGTTACTGAACGCGGCAATGGTCAAGGATATGGCACATCCTTTAACTTTCCTATCGATGCCTTTACTGAGGATGACAGCTTTTTAAACATTTACAAAGAAGCTATGAACGAGGTTTTTGAATTTTTCAAGCCTGATGTGGTATTTACTCAAAATGGTGCAGATGCCCATTATTTTGATCCTCTTACACATTTATACGGTACTATGAATATTTATCGCGAAATACCGAAAATCGCACATAGATTAGCACACAAATATTGTGATGGACGATGGATTGCAGTTGGAGGTGGGGGCTATGATATTTGGAGAGTAGTCCCTAGAGCATGGTCTTACATTTGGACAGAAATGAATGATTTGGCTACACCCACTGGACCTCTTCCAAAGGAATGGCTCGATAAATGGCAAGGTGAATCCCCCGTACCATTTATTCCAACATGGGAGGATCCATACCCATTATATGAGCCAATTCCAAGAAAAGCAGAAATAGAAGAAAAAAATGAACAAATGTTAAAAAAAGCATTACACATAATTCGTAATGAAAAAAACAAAGCAAGATAAAAAAAGGTAAGCTAATTAGAAATGTTCTTTCTAAACAGCTTACCTTTTTAATTTATAGCTTAACAGACTGGCGTGTTTCAATACGATGAGGTATGATGACATTTTTGTCTTTTACATTGTCCTCTTTGTTCATGATTTTTGTTAATAAACGCATTGCGACAGCCCCAATGTCATATAGAGGAAAGACAACGCTTGTTAAACGTGGTCGAACCATTCTTGCCAGCTTTGAATTTTCAAAACTAATTACTTCTACATCTTCAGGAACTTTTTTTCCATCATCTTGAACACCGTGAATAATTCCGATCGCTAATTCGTCACTACCAGCAAAAAAGGCAGTTGGTGGTGCTTCTAGCTCCTTTAATGTTTCCCAAGCTTCTAACCCACTATCATAGGAACCATCCTCAGATATAATTAAGGTTTCATCAATTTCAATATTCGCATCTTGTAACGCCTTTTTATAAGCTTCT
Source organism: Lysinibacillus sp. PLM2 (assembly GCA_023168345.1). Classification (NCBI taxonomy): domain Bacteria; kingdom Bacillati; phylum Bacillota; class Bacilli; order Caryophanales; family Bacillaceae; genus Lysinibacillus; species Lysinibacillus sp. PLM2. The sequence goes on from AP025689.1 coordinate 2,772,277, forward strand.
AATTTGAATTTTGAATTAATCGTATAGTTCAGTGGACCGGATAAGAATGCAATTCTTTTATGTCCGTTATTGATTAGAAGTTGCATTGCTTCATAAGAAGCTTGGAAGTAATCAATGTTTACAGAAGGGAACTGATTTGTATCATCAACAGATCCCGCTAATACGATGGGTACAGGAGAATGTTCCATTGACTTATGTAATTTCTCTGTTACAGCATCACTCATCATTACGATACCATCTACTTGTTTTCCATACATCGTATCAAGTAATGATAATTCCTTCTCTTCATTTTGGTCTGAATTCGCCAAAATAATATTATAGCGGTACATTGTTGCGATATCTTCGATTCCACGTGCTGCCTCTGCATAAATATTATTTGAAATATCAGGTATGATTACGCCAACAGTAGTGGTTTTTTTACTTGCTAAACCTCTTGCAACGGCGTTTGGTCTATATTCTAATCTTTCAATAACTTCTAATACTTTTTTCCTTGTGGATGGCTTCACATTTTGATTTCCATTAACTACACGTGATACAGTTGCCATTGAAACATTTGCTTCACGTGCTACATCATATATTGTTACAGTCAAAGGATACGCCTCCTTTTTATATATTGTTGCTTTCATCATACGACATATACATTTACTTTTTCAATAAAAAGTACACTTTTTGTAATTAACTGGTACTAAATGTACAAGAAAGCCGACCATTAACTGATCGGCTTTATTTTTAACTATTATGCTTTAAATTCATATTGCTTCATGAATTTTTGGATTTCTTCATAGAAATTATTGAATTGAGGAATATCCATTTGTTGTTGAGAATCTGATAATGCAACAGACGGATCTGGATGTACTTCTGCCATAACACCATCAGCGCCGATTGCTATTGCTGCTTTCGCGCAAGGTAATAATAAGTCGCGACGACCTGTTGAATGTGTCACATCTACAAATACAGGCAAATGAGTTTCTTGTTTTAATATCGGTACAGCAGAAATGTCTAATGTGTTACGAGTGGCTTTCTCATAAGTACGAATCCCACGTTCGCATAACATAATGTTTTCATTACCTTTTGACATAATATATTCGGCAGCATGAATAAATTCATCAATCGTTGCAGCTAAACCGCGTTTTAATAATACCGGTTTATTTGTCGCACCAACTGCTTTTAACAATTCAAAGTTTTGCATGTTACGTGCTCCAACTTGAATAACATCAATATAATCTAATGCTTCTTCAATATGCGCTGGGGTTACAATCTCAGTAACAACTGCTAAACCGTATTCTTCGGAAACACGTTTTAAAATTTTCAATCCTTCTAAACCAAGTCCTTGGAAGTCGTATGGAGATGTACGTGGTTTGTAAGCACCACCACGAATCATTTTCAGGCCTTTTTCTTTAAGCGTTTCAGCTACTTTAGCAGTTTGTTCATAAGATTCAACTGAACATGGACCGAACACAAATGATGGGATACCTGAACCAATTTTTTCACCATTAATTTCAATGACAGTATCTTCTGACTTTTTCTTACGTGATACTAGCAATTCTTTCTTTTTATCTGCTTCTAGTTGTTTAAGTGCCGTTTTAAAGATTTGCTTAAATATATAATCAACCGTCATTTGATTTAACGGGCCTTTATTGTGTTCTTTTAATAAATTTAACATGTGACGTTCGCGAAGAGGATCATATCGGTTTACCCCTTGTTTTTCTTTGATTTTACCGATTTCATCGACAATCTCAGCGCGTTCGTTAATAAGACGTAAAATCTCTAAATTTAAGTCGTCTATCTGCTTTCGAAGTGCTTCTAAATTTTGCTCACTCATTCCCTTTTCTCCTCTCCTTCGTACCGCAACTCTTTCAGAAGTCTGAAATGTATGATACATTTTAAGATAATAACCTTATTATAATCAAATATATTCAGAATGTCACGTCTTTTAATTTAGCGCTTCAACTCGTTAAAGTATATTTAAAGTTTTCTTGAAAGGAAGCGGTTGCAATGTGTTCAAAATTATTCGCGTTAGATATTGGTACGCGATCTGTCGTAGGAATTATATTAGAAGAACAAAACAACAACTACCATGTTGCAGATATCATTATGAAAGAACATAAAGAACGTGCAATGGTGGATGGACAAATACATAATGTACTCTATGTTGCTGAATTAATAAATGAAATTAAAAACGAATTAGAAACAAAACATGGTCCACTTTCTAAAGTTAGTGTTGCCGCAGCAGGACGTGCATTAAAAACAGAGCAAGCTAGCGTTACGATTAATATTAAAAATCGGCCTATTTTCACCGAGGAAGATATTAGTCGACTAGAGCTTCAAGCAGTTCAACAAGCTCAAGGTAAGCTTATTGGTCAACAAAATGATTCATCTAATCATTATTATTGTGTAGGCTATTCCGTTTTATATTACAAACTTGATGGCGAAGAAATTGGTAGTCTTGTTGATCAACAAGGAGACGAAGCTTCCATCGAAGTCATTGCAACTTTCTTACCGAGAGTTGTTGTAGAGTCCCTTTTAGCAGCTTTAAAGCGAGCGAACTTAGAAATGGAAGCTATGACATTAGAACCTATCGCTGCTATTAATGTGCTTATTCCTTCAAGTATGCGCCGATTAAATGTAGCGTTAGTTGATATTGGTGCAGGGACATCAGATATCGCTATTACTGATAAAGGAACAATTGTCGCTTATGGCATGGTACCAGTTGCAGGCGATGAAATTACTGAAGCTTTAAGCGATCATTACCTATTAGATTTCCCTGTTGCAGAAAAAGCAAAACGTCAAATGCATACAGAATCATCAATTTTTATAAAAGATATTTTAGGGTTTGATCAAGAATTTACAAAAGAAGAAGTCATCTTAGCAATTAAGCCCGCAATTCAAAATTTAGCAGAGGCTATTGGTACAGAAATATTACGTTTAAACAACCAAACTCCTCCAAAAGCTGTCATGCTAGTTGGTGGAGGTAGCTTGACACCAACAATTACAGAAGAATTGTGTAAAGTTTTACAGCTTCCAAACAACCGAGTGGCGGTACGTGGTATAGATGCAATTCAAAATTTAACAAAAGATGACGCAATAGCCGATACTCCAGAATTAGTAACACCCATTGGAATAGCCATTGCTGCAAAAAAAGCTCCGATACAATATATGAGTGTTACGGTAAATGAACAAATTGTACGCCTATTTGAAATGAAAGAGATGACGGTCGCCGATGCGTTACTTGCCGCAAATATTCAAGCGAAGCAGCTTTATGGGAAACCTGGACAAGGATTATCGCTCACTGTAAATGGTCAAGATATTTTTGTACCTGGGGAGCATGGTAGTCCGGCAACTATTTATGTCAATGGAGAAATTGCTTCTACTAAATCTTTCATAAAAAATGGGGATACACTTAAAATGGTAGAAGGAAAAAATGGGCAAGATGCCTCTGTGAAAGTGTCAGATATTGTCGATCAAGCATTAGTGAAAACGATAAAATTCCAAAATAACATGATTACAATAGAGCCAAAAGTTTTCGTAAATGATCAGAGAGTTGGATTTGATACAATATTAAATGATCGAGATAAAATACGTATTGAAACAATTGATACCGTTGAAGAGTTTTTAAAGGTGACAAATAACGAAGGCTTATTGAATCATTTAAAACCGTTCTTTGTTCAAATCGATCATAAGCCTGTGTATATACCTGAATTTTCAGCAAAGCTTTACATAAATGGTAAGCCAGGAAAGCTTCAATACCCTATACAAAACGAAGATGAAATTTCACTTGAAGAGGCAATACAACCTACAATTCAGTCATTAGCTGATCAATTTGATATTGTTCTTGAAGAAAAAATAAAAGTAATTTTTCAGAATGAAGAAATCGAAATGCATAAAATAATAAAAGAAGTATTAGTGAATGGTAGCATCTATCAACCTAGTGCTAAAATTTTTAACGGTGCGACCATCCAATTTATAGAGAAAGAAACGCAAAGATGGATTTTCCAGGATGTTTTTAAGTTCTCAAATTGGCAACTACCAACCCATTTTAAAGGCCAGTTCCATATTTTAAGAAATGGTGAGGCTGCAACATTTGATACAGAAATATTTGGTGGAGATCATTTAGAAATAGTACTAATTGAACAACATATATAAAAAAGAAGACTCCAAAAGCCAATACTTTTGGAGTCTTCTTTCTATATTGAAGAAGGACGTGCAGCTTCTGCAATCTCATTTCCTTCTGTTAGTTCGTTTTCGATTAACTCTAAAGGCTCCTCACCCTCAGCTGACACCGTACCATCATCGTATAAAGTTGGGACCTTTGATGTTTTCGATTTTACTTTATCAACTAATTGAACAGACTGCTCTTTTAGTTGATTTGAAATTTGAACAGTTTTTTCTTTTGCAGTAGTGGAAAATTCCACACCTTTATCACGTATCGAAATTGCTTGAGTTGCAACGTCACTTCTAAGCTCTTTCCCCGTTTTCGGTGCAAGTAATAATCCAGTTGCAGCTCCAATAATACCTCCAACTAAAGCTCCGATTACGAAATCTTTCACATTAATCATCTCCTCTTTGTATATTGGATCCTTTGTCACATGATAAACCTGTGATAGGTTTGACTGTTCTTTTACTTCATTGTAATTTGGCTTTTCAGTTGTCATTTATACTCCCCTTTATTTGAATATTAAAAAACCGTTAAAATGTATGCAAATTACTTTGATGTTTTACGGTGTTTCCATTTTTCGGCCAATTCAATTGCAACGTTACCCCATTGAACAACTTGAGCTATTTTTTCCTCATTTTTGTTCACTTCATTCGCAATTGAAGTGGAAATATGATTAATTGAATTATTAAGACCATTCACCGATGTACCTATATTTTGCACTGCATCTACAACAGTATTTAGCTTTTCAGATTTTTGTGCAAAATCATCTGCTAATAAATTTGTTTTTTCAAGTAATGATGTTGTTTCCCGTGTGATACCTTCCATTTGCTTTTCAATTCCTGCTGCAGTACCTGCAATGCTATTTAGAATATTTTTGAGTGAGAAAAGTGTCATCCCAATACTAATACATAATACTAGAAAAGCAATTGCGGCAATTAAAGCTGCGATGTATAAAATGACTTCCATGTAAAACCCTCCAATAGGTTGTTATTAAATATATTTCGACAAAATTTGTGTAAATCCTTTTACTTTTTGAAAAAACAGCCTATCTAAAAAGATAAGCTGTTATATAGTGAAAAAATTAAAGAAATAAAAATTACTATCACTACTTATTTTTTAGAACAGATTCAAATGCATCTTGGAACTTATGAACGTCTCCAGCTCCCATAAATAAATATACCGCAGGAATGTTTTGTTCCACCATTTGAACATTTTCAATTTTAAGTATGTTACTTCCGTCTATCAAGTTTGCTAAATCTCCAATCGAAAGATTCCCACTCTTTTCCCTTGCTGAACTAAAAATATCACATAAGTACACAGCATCCGCCTGAGATAAGCTTTCAGCAAACTCATTTAAGAATGCTTCTGTACGGCTAAATGTATGAGGCTGGAAAATAGCTACAAGCTTTCGATCAGGGTATTTTTGACGTGCAGATTGGATTGTCGCTCTTATCTCTGTAGGATGGTGGGCATAATCATCTACAAGTACATTATGACCAATTTTCGTTTCGGTAAAACGTCTTTTCACACCTTCATACGTGCTAAGTCTTTCTTGTACTAATTGAGCAGGTATTCCTTCGTAATGAGAAAGTGCAATAACAGATAATGAATTTAACACATTATGATCTCCATACAATGGAATCGTGAACGTATTGTAATATTCGTTTCGAACATGAACCTCAAAAGTAGTTCCTTCTGTTGTTTTAACCACATTTCGGGCAGCAAAATCATTTTCTAGCCCAAATCCATAGTAGACAACCGGAACATTTGCTTGAATTTGCTGTAAATGATCGTCATCACCACATGCAATGATTGCCTTTTTTACTTGTAATGCAAGTTCCTGAAAAGCCTTTTGTACATCTTGTATGTTAGAAAAATAATCTGGATGATCAAAATCAATATTTGTCATAACTGCATAATCAGGATGATAAGCTAGGAAATGTCTACGATATTCACAGGCTTCCATAACAAAAAATGATGCATCTTTTTTTCCTGAACCAGTTCCATCTCCAATTAAAAATGATGTTGGCATATAGCCACCAATCACATGACTCATTAAACCAGTTGTAGAAGTTTTTCCATGTGCACCTGTTATAGCGATAGATGTATATTTTTTAATATAATCTCCTAAAAACTTGTGATACCTTATTACCTCAACACCGATTTCCTTTGCTCGGACAATCTCAGGATGGTCATCACTAAATGCATTACCAGCTATAACCGTCATACCTGGTTTTATGTTGTCTGGATCGAATTTTAAGATGGTAATATTACGATCTCTCAATGGTTTTTCTGTAAAATAATAAGTCTCTACATCAGAACCTTGTACTTGTTCACCTGAGTCGAATAAAATTTGTGCTAATGAACTCATACCAGAACCTTTAATTCCTGTAAAATGATAAAATGTCATACTGTAAACCTCCTGGGATACATAATTTGACCCCCATGATGAACTATTGTAATTATAAGGAATTTTGAGCAAAATAATTACAATAAATTAAAACTTCTATCAGCGAAGGCTTTTCTCCACTGATTAGCTGAATAAAAAATCTATACCATTATAGCACTATTTTGGCAAAACATTAACTTAACATTTATTTTAGTTTGTCTGCATTTAAGCCACTTATAACCAAATTTTACCCTCATAGAAAAAATGTGAGGTAACCCTCACATTATTCAAACATTGAATTTAAATCTGACTCTGTTATAAAGACTTCTCTAGGCTTACTACCCCTTTGTTCAGAGATAAAGCCGTTCTTTTCTAGCATATCCATTAAACGCGCAGCTCTATTATACCCAATATGGTAATTTCGCTGTATTGATGAAGTGGAAGCAGACCCTTGTTCATAAACAAAGCGACAAACTTCTTCAAATAATTCATCATTCTCTTCCACACTTTCAGCCTTCTTTAACAGTTCCTCATGCTCAAACAAATAATTTGGTTTCCCTTGGCTTCGAACATGCTCGATAATTTCTTCAATTTCATCATCGGTTACAAAGGTTCCTTGAATTCTTAGAGGAGAACTCATTCCGTTTCCTAAATACAGCATATCACCGCGCCCTAACAAACGTTCTGCTCCTTGACCATCTAATATTGTTCTAGAATCGATTTGAGAAGAAACAGCAAATGCAATACGCGTAGGGATATTGGATTTAATTAAACCAGTGATGACATCAACAGAAGGTCTTTGTGTCGCGACGATCAAGTGAATTCCGCAAGCTCTAGCTTTCTGGGCAATTCGGGCAATCGATTCTTCAACATCACTAGGCGCCATCATCATTAAATCAGCTAACTCGTCTATGACGATTAAAATATATGGTAATTTATTTTTATTACCATTTTTTTCTGCTTGCTTATTATATCTCGATAGATCACGAACTCCTACATGAGCAAATAGCTGATAACGTCTTTCCATCTCTTCCACAGCCCATTTTAAAGCAGCAGTCGCTGTTTTTACATCTGTGATAACAGGGCTTACTAAATGTGGAATGTTGTTAAATGGTGCAAGCTCAACAACTTTTGGATCTATCAACATTAGTTTCAACTCATGTGGATCAGCTTTATACAATAAACTTACTAAAATTGAATTGATACAGACAGATTTCCCAGAACCTGTTGCCCCTGCAATTAGTCCATGAGGCATTTTACGTAAATCAATAGTCATTGGTTTTCCAGTTAAATCAAGCCCCAACGCTGCTTCAAGTGGTGAGGTTGAATTTAAAAATGCCTCACTTCCTACTACTTCAGATATACGAACAGCTCTCGAAATACGATTTGGTATTTCAATCCCTATTGAGCTTTTTCCTGGTATTGGAGCTTGAATCCGAATATCTTTAGCGGCAAGTGCTAGTTTCAAATCATCCGCCAGATTTTTAATTTTACTAACTTTCGTTCCATGTCCAACAGTAATTTCAAATTGTGTTACGGCTGGTCCTTGCATAATGGATTCAACTTGCGCTGTTACTTGGAAATAAGACAATGATTCAACTAACACTTCTGCTTGAGCTTCCATCCATTCAAGATCCTCAGTTTTTTCCTCTGGGGGTACTAAATAGGAAAAAGATGGTTTTTCATATGTGAATGTTGTTTTAGTTGAGTCATGAGTAATATCATCATTCATAGATGAATGTTCCGCTTTACTGATATCATTATCGTTGTTGATTCGTTGTTGGAATTCATTATTTATCGTTAACGTATCTACCTTAGAAACAATATTACCTGTTAACCCATTAGTACTTTCTTGCTTACTAAGAATTTTTTCTTTATCTGATTTTAGCATGAGTACATTAAATGGCAATTTACTCCCTGAAGGCATTTTATTATTTTCATTGTTTGTACTATGAATATTTAATTCACTTTCGTCATTGATATTATCTTGTTCAATTTTTTCTTCAAATTCATCAACTTCAATATCTTCATCATTATCATTCTCTCGAACATTTTCTACTTCGTAAATGTCTTCATCTTCTACGTCTTCGTCTGTCGGATCTACATCTTCTTCTGCTTCGAAATCGTTATATAAATCTTCTTGAGTTTCTAATTCCTCATAGATGTCGTCTTCTTCTAATTCCAATTGATCATATGAGTCATCTTCATTTGATTCGAAATCATCATATTCATCATACTCATCTTCAAAATAAAGGTTATCATCAGTTTCTAAGTATTTCTCTTCTTCTTGAAGTTCGATTGGCTCAAGCGTTTTTTCGATTTCTAAATCCTCTTGAACTACTATTACTTTTTCATTAGAGATGCTTTCAATTTCCTGAGGATGTATTAAAACATTATCCTTTAAAGAATCTTCTTGTGTAGAAATTTCTTCTAAAGCGATTTCATTTTTATCCTCAATAACAATCATCTTAGAGGAATTGGCTGGTTCAACATCTGATGGAATTACAGGAATCGGTTTTGTAAATGAACTTATATCCTCTACTACAGCTGATGTGCTTGCAGATTCACGAACTCCTTGAAACACTTCTGTAAGTGGTGCCTCATCTATTAATGAACTGCTACCTAGTGGTGAATTCTGATCTTGTTTTTGTTCTTCCAAATGGTTGTTTTGGTCAACCTTCTTTTGTAATAGTTCATTAATATTACTTGGCTTTCTAAAACCATGTATTGGTGATGGCACATTAGTAGGAACAAATCTTTTACGTTCTACTAATATCTCTTCTGTTGCTTCCTTTTCTTTCTGTTCTTTTTTAATCTGATTCAATCGATTTTTTGAATTTTGACTTTCCAATTTAGGTTTACGTAGCTCGTTGTTAGATTTACTAATTAACGGGGATCGTTGTTCTACAGTATGCTTTCTAACAGTATAGCCTTTTTGTTGTCTACGCTGTTCTAATAAATTACGGAGACCTGAGACTTCCACATCGTATACTTCATTACTACTTACATGGTGAGAAAATTCTCTATAATGATTACTTATATTTAGTTGACTATGATCCATTCGCGGAGGATCTTTTTTTAGGTGATCTATCTCTTCATCTTCTATCATCGGAAAACGAAATGATCGATTCTGATTCTCCTGTTCAAAAGTTTCGGTTGCCTGTCCAAAATCTTCCCTATTTATTTCATCATCATAAATATCATCGTTATCATCATAAAAAAATCTACTAAACTTCTTTTTAAACCAATTCATTTTTATATCACTCTCTTCTTTTACCTTGCAATTTCATTATATGATAATTATATGAATAGAAGTGTTTATAATTTACTTTTATGTATTAATTCATATGCACAAATATGACTAATTTCATTCATTTAGACCAAATTTTTGCAACATTAGGTTATCATAACAATTAAATTTTAAGGATACTCCTTTTCATTTACTTCAATATTAAGAAACAAAAGTACACTTACGCTACCCCTTCTATACTAGCAAAAGATTACTAAAACTAACATTTCAAAATGATAACAATCAAAAGACAATTTCTATGTATGGATATTTACGCTCATTCTACTATTTAGTAATCCACTATTAAACGTAAAAAGTACAATTCAAGTTCTTCAACTAAAATTGTACTTTTCACTTTGGATAAACTTAACTTTATTATAAATTTGACGGAGTGACAAAAGCTGATCCAACGTCAGCATTTTCATCAAGTACCAATATGCCTTTTGCACTAGGCGCGTTTGGAATTGCTAATTCTTTTGCTGAACAAAGCATTCCTTCAGAAGCTACACCTCGTAGTTCTGAATGTTTAATCACTAATCCAGAAGGCATAACTGCACCAATTTTTGCAACAACGACTTTTTGTCCTGCCTCCACATTAGGCGCACCGCAAACGATTTGGAGTGTTTCTTCTCCAACATTCACTTTACAAACACTTAATTTATCAGCATTAGGATGTTTTTCTTTTTCTTCAACGTAACCTACAACAAATTTTGGTGTGAAGTCCACATCTAACGAGATATCTACTCCGTTTTCTATCATAGCTTTTTCAATTTTCTCAATGATTTCAGGAGTGACTTCTACAGGTCCTTGCACATCTAATTCAATATATTTACTTGCGTTAAATAAATTAAATGCTTTCACCTCATTCGTTGCTTCTTCTTTTAAAATGGCAAAATCTCCAATGCGTTCTACCTCTGTTTTTACAATTGATTCTGTAGCTAATTGGACTAATAATATATCCCCAACATATGGTTTATTGTAAGCGATTATCATTCTTTATCTTGCTCCTTCTCTAGTTTATTCTTTGCTAATATAAATATCGGCTCTAAATCCCCATTTTCATAGACAAACGATAAAGAAGTAATTGGGACCATTCCTACTGTAAAGAAATGCATTGTCATTTGAGCTAACACATCATACCCTACTTCATTTCGTATGTCACCTATAATTAATACATCTTGATGAGGAACGGAAATCGTCATGTCGCCTTCAATTTTACCGCGCATTTCTTTTAAAAAGTTCTCATTTAAAATGCGACTCGCATCATACCCATCATTTTCATTTAGAAAATAAAAAATATTTCCAGCAACTTCATCTTTTTTCGTATTCGTAGGTAATTTTTTAACTGCAAAACGTGCAGCTTCACGAATTTGATTGGCAGAAACAGTAAGCTTCTCAAGCATATTTTCATCTATTAAACGATAGGTATTTCCTAAATCCAATGCATAAAAGATTCTTGTTTCAGCTGTATGATCTGTTGTGATGAAAGAAGCTCCTTCTTTTGATTGAAGAGGAAAAGATGTCGAACGGATAATTGGATATACGTTTGAAAGATCATAAATCCCTTCGTTTTTTTCCAATTCCATTGCCTCAAAAGTTTGCTCAATCGTATATACTACTTCTTCGATTGCCTTCTCTTTTCTCACTTCATACTTGGCTAAAATATCAGCAACATTAATTGTCATACCTAATTTTAAAGTTTGATGTTCAAGACGCAATTCATTTTTTTCACGATTATATTTATATTCAAATCGCTCTTCACCTAATCGTTCCTTCAAACGATTTATCAGCTCATTTGCCTTCAATTTTAACACCTCTAGTTCAAAAATTAAGAGTTGTCCCAAAAAACAAAGAGACAACTCTATAACGTCAAAGGTTAGACGTTTTACTGTATATTCATATTAGCATAAATGTATTATAAATTAACAGAACGAGCAATTTGCATCATTTCTTCGAGCTTTGAATCGATATTATGCCCATCAGAAAGTGTGGAAACTTTTACTCCTCCGCTGTTGACAATTAATTCGTAACTATTCTCATCATTTTTTAAAACGGCAGTAAATCCGAATTCTTCTTCATTTTCTATTGTCTCTTCTTTTATAATTTCTTTTCCTGTATTTTCTTTAAATAGGTCATAAAGAAGTTTACTATCTTTCCCCTCATTTTCATTCACAAATAAGATAAACTCTTTACCATCTTTTTGCAACAAGTAGTTTGATTCATCTTCACTTTCCTCAATTGTATATCCAGAAGGCAAAAACACATTTATTTTACCTACAATCGTATTTGGCTCCTGTACTTCCCCTTCAAATGTAGTCTTTGCATTTTCAAATCCAGTATCAATTTGCTCTTCTAACGATTTCCCACAAGCTGCTAATATGAAAATTGATAATAAAGCAGTCAAAATAAGTATCCAGTTTTTCATTATCATTTCTCACTTTCTAATCAGAGTTTATTAATCAAAATACACAAACAAAAATTATTGTTTCAATTATTGTTGGCCAATTTTAAATAAATATTGGCCTATTAATAATTTCACGATATGCTCAAACATTTCAGTACGGTTTACAAGATTTGCTGTAAATACGCCTACCGCTCCTTTGTTATGTCGAATTCCTTTTTCATTTGTATAAACGTCCATAACTGGTCCAAGTTCCTTCCCTGCTCGAATTTCTTTTGCGACCTCTTCTGGCAGTAAAAATAATGCGCCAGCTGCAGTTATCACCGTTCCGTCCTTTAATTTAAGGGCACCCCAATTACAGCAATACATATTTCCATCAATCAGCCTAACGCCACCTTCCAATCCAAAATTTAGATCGGCGGAAGTTTTTTTGAACGCATTTTCGGCACGATTGATAGCACCTTGTCGTGTTTCTTCATCTGACATAGGTTGTTCAGAAACATTCGAAGGAACATCAAGTTGTATGTATTCAATATTTTTTAAATAATTTTCAACTATATTTGTAATGGCTTCCGTTTTCGCTTTATTTTTTGTACCAATTGAAACTAACATTCTATTCATCTCCAAAAATAAGGATTCAACTTTATATTTTAAAATAGACGGCTTAATTTATAACGATACTGAAAAGAAAAAGATGCATTTTTTGCACCTTTCACTTAAACATTTGTACGTATTGAATCAACCGTTGTACGATTAACAGATTTAACAAGCTTAATAAGAAGTTCCTTAGCAGCAGCGTAATCATCTATGTGAATGATTGAAGCTGCTGTATGAATATATCTTGAACAAATCCCAATTACAGCACTTGGAATCCCATTATTTGCTGTATGGACGCGCCCAGCATCAGTTCCACCAGCAGATACGAAAAATTGATATGGGATATGATTTGATTCGGCTGTATCCAATATAAATTCACGTATTCCTCTATGAGTAACCATCGTGCGGTCATAAATGCGCACAAGTGTACCTTTTCCTAATTGACCAAATTGCGTTTTATCCCCTGTTGTATCATTAGCTGGGGAAGCATCAAGGGCAAAAAATAAGTCAGGTTGTATCATATTTGCTGATACTTGAGCACCTCTTAAACCTACTTCCTCCATTACGTTTGCCCCTGAATATAAATGATTTTGTATTTTTTCATCCTTTAATTCTTTTAGTAATTCAATAGCTAATCCACATCCATAACGGTTATCCCAAGCTTTAGCCATGATCTTTTTAGGGTTTTCCATTGGAGTGAAAGGACATATTGGAAGAATGGATTGACCTGGTTGTATCCCCATTTCTATAGCTTCTTCCTTACTATCTGCTCCTATATCTATTAACATGTCTTTAATTTCTGGTGTTTTTGTACGATCCTGTACGGATAATAAATGAGGTGGAATGCTTGCGATTACCCCTGGTATTTCTTTATCTTTTGTATAAACGGTTACTCTTTGAGCAAGTAAAACTTGGTTTGACCAACCTCCTAATGGCTGAAAACGGATCATTCCATTATTCGTAATATTGGTAACCATAAAAGCAACTTCATCCATATGACCTGCTACTAATAATTTAGGAGCGTTATTATCATCTGATTTTTTTAAGCCAAAAATGCCACCTAGATGATCTTGAATAATTTCATCAGAATATTTTTCAAGTTGTTCTCTCATAAATTTTCTTACTTCATGTTCATTACCAGGAGCACCAGGTAACTCTGTTAATGTTTTAAATAATTTCAACGTTTCCTCATTCAAATTCCGTACACTCCCCTTGAGTTTATTTAACTTGTTTTATTTTAACATAAAAAACTTCTGATTATTCCCATCGATGTATCTGATATCATTTGAAACTTGATACAAATAAAAAAGAAGGGTTTCCCCTTCGTCATTTATACATTTCTATCTATTCGAATTTAAATTTATAACCAAACCTCGAACTGTTTCAATGTATATTTGATTTACACGTCTTGTTCAATTTTCTTTCTAAATTTATGTACAGAGACCGTTTTAACGAAATTGCATCATATCCCCAAACAGCATCATATAATGTTTCGACACTAACTCTTAAATTATGTTTAGCTATTAGCTCTTTTAGCTTAAAGGGTTTTGTTACTAATTCATCGTAGCCCATATTAAAACTTTGCATAATTTGAAGCTAGATTGGAATTTCTCATTATTTAAAGGGTGAATGGTTATGAAAATAGAACATATTGAAGCTGGATTAGATTTATCTAGTTCTAAAGAAATGATCAAGCGATACAACGGGCGAATTGAAGTGGAGAGTAAATGGAACGAAGGTGCATGTTTTAGCATCACATTGCCTATCATGAAAGAGTAAAGGTTTATATACAGACAGAGACGAATGGAAAAAATAATGTTAAAATTAAGGATATTAAAAAGGAGGATGGCAATTGAAAATACGAGACTTTTTAATAGGAGTTGCCACAGGGGTTGCAGCTACTATCATCATTAAAGAAACTGCTAATAGGGTATCACCATATGTACCAGCTAACCATGTGTTAAATAATGTAAAAGCGGCATTTAAAAAAGAAGCACCGATTGACGGCTCCTGGATTTATATGAAAACAGAGGATTTTTATAATGGCGTTACAACAGTACCCGTATATAAAGGTGGCATTTCAAGAATCATGAACGGAGAAATGGAATCCTTTGAATTTGCAGCAGATGCACGTTCGGGAATTATAGTGGATTTAAAAAGACTGTAAGTTTATTTGGAAATTTTACCGAATTTTTTTGACTCATAAAATAAGACTCTCGAGGAAGTTTACCTTCAAGAGAGTCTTTTTGGTAGATTAATTTGGAATCGAATATATGCTTCTTTACTTCTTTTCCACTCTATTATTCAAGGCATTACCTACCTAGCCAACCTCCATCAACAGGAATAGTTATACCGTTTACATAATCTGAGGCAGAAGCAGATAAAAATATCGCGGCCCCTATCAAGTCTTCAGCCTTTCCCCATCTTTTTGCAGGTAATCGATCTAATATTTGTTGGTTTCTTGTTTCATCTGCAATTAATGCACTATTCATTTCTGTAGCAATATATCCTGGCGCAATACAATTCACATTAACCCCTCTACCTGCCCATTCGTTAGATAATGTTTTCGTAAAGTTCATAACGCCTGCTTTACTAGCTGCGTAGGCTGGTATAAAAAGACCACCTTGATAAGAAATGACCGACGCTAGATTAACGATTTTTCCATAACCTCGTTCAAGCATTTTTGAACCAAATAACTTACATAAATGAAATACAGCTGTCATGTTCACTTCTAACACTTCATCCCACACTTCTAAAGGAAATTCTTCAGATGGGTAACGCTTTTGTATACCGGCATTATTAATCAAAATATCAACCGTATCAATTTCTTCCAAAATTTGTTGAGCGAGTAATTCACGTTGTTCTCTCGAACCTAAATCACATAAGTAATGGCTTGCCTTTCCACCCATTAGAGAAATCTCTTCAATTGTTTCCTCAGCTGAAGAACGAGAAATAATAATAACTTCAGCTCCTGCTTCGGCAAGCCCTAAAGAAATGGCTCTCCCTATCCCACGATTTCCCCCTGTTACAATTGCTTTTTTTCCGGATAAATCAAATAACCTCATTACTACTCCCCCCTATATTAAACTAAGACTTCCTCGTTCTCCTACCTTTTTACATCCAGATAAAAGATAAGAGACTGCATAGTGTTTAATCTATGCAGTCACCTTATTAAACAACTACATACGTTGGCTGCTGTCCTGCTAGAACATCTACCACATTTTTTGTTGCCTTAGTTCTTAATTCTTCAATTGCCTCTTCTGAATAAAATGCACTATGGGGTGTAAGATACACATTATCGAACGTTAATAGCTCGTGACCAGCTTCGATTGGCTCGTGTTCAATAACATCTAAAGCTGCTCCTGCTATTTTTTTTGATTTTAACCCTTGAATTAAAGCTTCCGTTTCAATAATCGGTCCCCGTGCAGTATTTATAATAAACACACCGTCTTTTAATTGTGTTAATCGCTCTTTATTTAATAAATGCATCGTTTGCTCAACTAAAGGTACGTGGAAGGAAAGAATATCTCCTAATTTGATAGCTTCATCTAGTTCCACTTTTCTCACACCATATTTAGCCATTTCTTCAGCGCTAACAAACGGATCATAACCTATTAGAGTTAGGCCTAATGGTTGAATTTTTTCAATAACTCGTCGTGGTATTCGGCCAAATCCAAAAATTGCAAATGTTCTATTTTCAAAACGATAAATTGGTTTTCCAACATTAAAGTTCCATATACCATTTTTCACTGCATTATTAAGCTCAATAACTTTTCGTGTCCATGCCATTAATAATGCCAAAGTGTGATTTGAAACTTCTTCAATCCCATAGTCTGGAACATTACAAACTTTAATGCCCAATTCCTTAGCAATGTTAAGATCTATCGTATCTACACCTACACCATATCGAGAAATAACTTTACATTTCGTTAAGCTTCTCAGTACACGTTCCGATAAAGGTGCATATTGATTAATAATTGCATCAGCATCTTTTGCAACTTCAATCACTTCATCTTCTGATTTACATTGTGCCGATACAAAATTAATTTTTAAGCCACTTTCATCTAATACACGTTGTTCAAATTCCAATGTCTCAAATTCATAATCTGTTAAAACTACTTTAAACATTTCTATGCCCTACTTCCACTTTAGGAACACCTAATCCAGTTGCTCCTAATTTTGATGTCTTAGCATCAGGGCAATAGCGCTTAATCATATCTACACCAATTGCAGCACGTCGTACACGCTCTTGAACTAAAGAAAGGTTTGTAGATTCCCACTGTTTTCCAGAAGGATAAACATCGGGATGATTACGTAAACCAAATTTGATATAAACCGGAGATAATACACGAATAATCTCTGGAATTTCATAATAACGTAAGAAACCGCCAAAGTTATCTGGCACTTCAATATAGATATCAATTGGAATATCAATGGACTGACGAATTGCTGCAAGTTTAGCTAACGTTAAAGATGATGGTACATTGTACGTATCAGCACCTAAATCTTGCATGATTTTTACTGAAACAGGGTTGCATGCCCCCATTTGCACCGATACTTTTACAATAAAGTCAGCTGGAAGTAGACCTTCCTCTTTCATTTTTTTAGTAATATATAATAATCCTTCGTCAGCTACGAGAGCTCCACGTAAACCAAGAGCTGCTCCACGTCTTAAATCCTCAATTGCATAAACTAATTGATTTGCACCCTCGTGACGTAATGCCTGTGATTTACCAGCAGTAGTTAAGGGGCCAGCACTAATATCCCAGGTACCACGTGGACCAACAAAAAGACTTAATTCCATTCCACGCTCCGCCGTTAGTTCACACATTTCCTTGATTTCCTCATCCGTTTGAAGCATAATGCCACTGCCTTGTGAAATACGATGAATTGTCAATCCATATTCATCTATGGCTTTTAATGTTTCTTTTAGTGCTTTTGGTCCTTCAACACTAGGTAGTTCGATGCGATATTGTGCTCCGTCTGGAAAACGCTTCGTTGATGTTGGAAGATCTTGATAGTCTTTACCTGGATAACCTAACTTTTCTAAAAAGTCAATTGTACTTTTCATCATAAACCCCCGAACATAAGCTTTTTTCAATCATTGCTTTAGCTAAACTTCTTAAGTCTTGTTCATTATTAATGAACGGCGTTCTCAAATTAACCGATTCCTCTGGGAACCATCTTGCGTAAACAGCTTCCTTCATGGAAATATAAAAAGATGGATGCCAGCTATATAATTCCATTTTGTTACTTATTTCAATATGAAGTTTTTTTACTTGGCTAAAATCAGAATTATGAATTGCTTCATATAAACGAACTGATAATTCTGGTAGGAAAACTGAAGTACCATTAATGCTACCTGCAGCACCCAGTATTTGTGCATCTAATAAATGTTCATCAAATGCACTATATACATAGAAATCCTCTCTTACGCTATTAAGCTCATTGATTACAGTACGAATACGAGAAATACTACTTACTGTTTCCTTAATACCTCGAATATTATCAAAGTCTTTAGCAAGCTTTTCAATAACACAAACTGGGATTTCCTGGCCAGTTAATTGTGGAATATTATATAAATAGATATCAATATTCACTGCTTTTGCAAGTTCTGCATAATATACGTATATTTGCTCATCACTTAGGTTCCAATAAAACGGGTTTACGACCAAAACTCCGTCAGCACCTAATCTTTCTACAAAAAGGGTTAATTCAATCGTTTCTTCAAGTATCACACCACCTGTTCCAACTAAAACTGGTAGTTTACCTCTTAGATAAGGAATAATCTCATTTAAATAATCTTTTTTCTCCTGCATAGTAAAATGAGGAAATTCACCGGAGCTACCTAGTAAGACTAATCCGTGTACCCCAGCTTCAATAATTTTGTCTAACATTTGCTTATTTTTTGCTAAATCAGGCTTCCCATTTTCATCTATTAACGTCACAACTGGAGGTATGATTCCTCTCATATTATTTCTCCTTATTGAGCCTTGATATAGATTGTCTTTGAAACAGTAAAGAACTCTTTTGCAGCTTGACCTTGCTCACGGCTACCAGAACTTGAATCTTTTAAACCACCAAATGGGGCTTGATATTCTACACCCGCACTTTCAGCATTCACTCGAACTAATCCAGCTTCTATATCATCAATAAATGCTAACGCATTACCAATATTTGTAGTAAAAATTGATGCGCTTAAACCATATTCAGCATCATTTGCAAATGAAATTGCATCTTCAATACTCTCTGCTTTAATTAATGCAATGACAGGGCCAAATACTTCCTCCTGTGCAATTCGCATATCAGTAGTTACATTATCGAAAATGGTTGGTTCAACATAGAATCCTGGTGTTAGCTCAGAATCAATTGCATGACCACCTGTAATTAGTGTTGCACCTTCATTTTTAGCAATTTCAATATACTCTAAAACGGTTTTGTATTGACCTTCACTTGCACATGGCCCCATCCAAGTAGTTGAATCTAAACCAGAACCAACTGATATTCCCTTTGTCACTTCAACTAATCGATCTCTAAATTGCTCGTATATACCTGATTGTATAATGACACGACTAGTTGCGGTACATTTTTGTCCTGTTGACTTAAATGCTCCACTGACTACTGCTTGCACAGCATTTTCAAGATTTGCATCATCTAGCACGATTACAGGGTTTTTCCCACCCATTTCAAGCTGATATTTCACTTGGTTTTTTGATGCTATTTCAGCGATCATCTTTCCTGTCTTGGATGAACCCGTAAATGTTATAGCCTTTAAATATTTGCTATTAATAATTGCATCGCCTACTGTTGATCCACTTCCTGTAATGAAGTTAAATACTCCTGAAGGTAGTCCCGCATCCGCGAAGCACTTTGCAACTTTAGCAGCAGTTACAGCAGCCTCGGAAGCTGGTTTAAATACTACTGTATTTCCGTATACTAATGCTGGAGCAATTTTCCAAATGGGAATAGCTACCGGGAAGTTCCAAGGGGTAATTACACCTACTACTCCTAGTGGAATACGCTTTGTAAACATTAATGCATCTTTCTCTGAAGCTGGAATTACGTCACCATTGCTGCGGCTACCTTCAGCAGCATAATATTTTAAAATTGCAATACCGCGCTGTGTTTCACCTAAAGCTTCTGGATACGTTTTACCCATTTCCTCCGTTAACGTTTTCGCAATCTCTTCAAGATTTTCCTCTAATAGCGCTGCTACTTTATATAAATATTGGCCACGTTGGAATTCACCAACCTTTGCCCATTCTTTTGAAGCATTATGTGCTGCTTCAATTGCTTCATTGGCTTCTTCAATAGTTGATGATTGTACTTGCCCCATCACTTGACGATTAGCAGGATTAATACTGTCTATTAATTTTCCACTAGTTGATTGTTTCCACTCACCATTGATAAAATTTGAATGTACTTCCTCTGTTATGCTAAATACTTCGTTCATAAAAATCCTCCTAATTTCTTGTAATATTATTTACTAAGACACCTATTTTTGTACTAGATATTTCAATACGATCACCTTTTTCAAGTGTGAACTCATTGGGAGGAACGATACATGTACCTGTCATTAATGCAGTACCTGGAACAATATCGTTTTCATAGACTAAATATTTTACTAACTCATCTAATCTTCTTTTTAATTGATTGATGAATGCAGATCCTTCAAATTGCAGTTCATTATTCCTAAAAATCCGGCAAGTAATATCTAATTCATAAGGGTCTTCAATTCCTTCAGGCATCAATATAGATGGGCCGATTGAACATGAATTCTTCCAAATTTTTGCTTGTGGTAAATAAAGTGGATTTTCACCTTCGATATCACGACAACTCATATCATTACCTAATGTAAAACCAATAATATCCTCATCTTTACCAATAATTAAAGTTAGTTCTGGCTCAGGAATTTGCCAATTGGAATCATTACGAATATACAACTCAGCTAATGGTCCAACTATACGTCGCGCAGTAGATTTCAAGAAAATCTCTGGACGTTCTGCATCATAAACTTTGTCATAAAATGTTGATTCAATTTGTTTGTTTGCATTCTTTACTTCGAAGTTTCTTGCTTCCTTACTTTTTAAGTACGTTACACCTGATGCCCAAATTTCCTCTGGTACAATTGGTAAGACATATGAAAGTTCTTCAAGATTAATAGATATGGATGCAAGATTATTTTGTTTAATATAGTCACTTGCTGTAATACCTTGGTCTTTCAAGAAATAAAAGAAATCTACATATTGGTCAAAATCTATTGGAAATACTAAGTTTTCCTCATTAATTAAAGCACTTCGAATGTTACCTTTATCATTAAACCTAATAAATTTCATAGTAATCTCCTTTTCAATCTTTTTTATAACCAAGTTCCATAGATAAATCGAACGTGCATTGACATAATAAATCTAAAATTTCCTTTTTCTTCGTTTCTGTAACATTAACTAATGGAGTCGATACACTGATTGCCGCTACAACCTTTTGTGTATAGTCATAAACTGGCATAGCTAAGCAATATATACCTGCTTCATTTTCTTCATTGTCAACTGCATAACCAAGCAAACGAACATTCTCAAGCTCAGTTAAATAATCTTCATAATTTAAAATTGTATTCTTCGTTGCTGGTTTAAAATCATAGTTTTCAAAGATTGAGTCAATTTCCATTTGACTTAAATATGCCGTTAATACCTTCCCTACCGCACTTGAATGTAAGGGTACCTTTTTACCAATTCGAGAGTATATCACAAGAGTGTTAATACCATTGATTTTATCTATATATAATGCTTCACTATCAACTCGTACAACTAAATGGACGGTTTCATTCGTTTGCTGATTCAGCTTTGTTAAATACTTTTGTGCAATAGGCTTTATATCAATCTGACTCATTAACAGATTACCTCTTTCATATAAACGCCAACCTAATGAGTATTCTGCCGATTCAGAATCCTGCTTCATATAACCATAATGTTTTAAAGTTTTTAAAATTGAATGAACTGTACTTTTATTCAAATCTAGTTTTGTACTTATCTCTTTAATGCTAAATGAACGATGATTTTCATCAAATAGTTCTAAAATTTCCAATGCACGGGATATCGATTGGATTAATGTCATTTTATTCACCTCTTAAATTTTTAAGAGATCGAAAAATTAATATAATGAATATTCTTTTTGAAATTTCCGAGTTGCATCCTCATAAACCTGAATTGGTACAACTCCTCTTGAAGCATCTGTATGACCAACCATTCGGTTAGCTGCAGCAACTAACTTCTGTCTTGTTTTCATCTTTTCTTTTCTTTCATTAAATAACTTTATTCGATCTGGTCTCTCTTTAATGTAATTATCATAATAAATTTCGTCATTTTCAACATTAACTAAATCAATTCTTTGTTCTCGTAATCTTAAATGTAAGATGTCACCTGTTTTTAGATACCCTATACCGCCTCCTTCTAACGCTTCCGGTGTCATATGTCCAATTGCTGCACCATAAGTTACCCCCGAATAACGGCCATCGCTAATAATAGTACAAATGCGCTTTAATTTTCGATTCGCATTAATATGCTGCATTGGTGTAAACATTTCCGGCATACCAAATGCTACCGGGCCTTGCCCAGCAATAATTACAGCAATTTTCAATATTCCTAAATTAATAACTTGATCAAATAATTCATCATATGATAACTTTTGAAGTTCCTCATATTTCTCAGGTGCATTATATTTAGCAATTTTCTGCAATGTGTTCTCATTGATTACTTTCGCTTCTTTATATTGATTCAGAAGTGTTACATCAAGTAATTTGTTATTTGCCTCGTCCTCATTATCGAAATAAACGACTACTGATAATTTATTATCAAATTGATTTAATTGAGGTGTTGGCATTCCACTAATTTTTACTACAGCACTTTCGAAGAAATTTCCACGTAATACATCAACGCCACTAAACGGTCTTCGGGGTGTGCTTAAAATAACTGGGTTATCTTTAACATTTGTTGCGGGTAAATTATCTGTATATACAAGTCTCTCTTTCCAGCTAGACCCAGTTACTGTTAACGCATCTACATCCATATTAATACCGTTGTTCAGTAATTCATGGAATAATGACTCCATACCACGACTTTCTCCACTACAACATTGCATTGCTAATGCGAAAATGTCTCGTCCTTCCGTTAACGAATAGTTAAATAAGTCTGGTATCGGTTGTTCCTTCAAGATGCTTTCAATGTCAAATAAGCTAAAATCATACCCCGCATATATCATTGCAGAAACCATATGCATCATTAAGTTTGTCGACCCACCAGAGGCACTATGAATTCGAATACCATTACGAATATTTTGACTTACTAGCGAAGCTACACCAAACTCAGGTTTATTAATCATATGCTCAAATGCATCAATTACTGCGTTTATCTGTTGTTGGTTTGGCGGACTCGTTAATAACTCTACTGCTGGGTGTACTAATCCTAAACCAGCAACTAAATGACGTGAGCTATTCCCTGTACCATTGAATGTACATACTCCACCTTGTGAATCACAAGTAGCAGCTGCTAAGCGCATTTCTAAATATTTATGTTCCTCTTTTGAAATAATATTCTTTTCTACCGCGCGTTCAAATACACCTTGGAATGACGTATTCGCGGCACATTGTAAAATATAACTCATTGTATCCTTAAGATCGTTTCCAATATCTTCATGCCCCATTGCAACTGCTTTATCATAAACTGAATTTAACTTTTCTATAACATCCTCAGGAATAGTTCCACCTACTAATACATGAGCCGGAGCAAATGTTGCAAAGAATGGTGCATCACCACGAGACTTACGAAGAGTATCTAAATGAGCCAAACCACTTACAACTCCTAAAGGTTGCTTATCACACCCTTGAATAACAAAAGCGCCATGATAACTGTGAGCCTCTAATTGGTTCACTATCATTTGAGCAACAGCATTTCTGCTCTGAAGGGAATAACTCATTCCTTGGTTTGACTGAGCAGTTCCGTCACACATTACAGGAGTAGAAAAATAAAACGGCACTCCACCATTTTGCCAAATTCTAATGGCAGCTCTCGAAGAAGTCATATAGTCCATAATATGAGCTGGGTGATCTGCAGACCCACCAATAATTGCAATTCTTGGTGCATTGTTCTCTAACCGATTAATAACTTCTTCTAATGTCCAGTCAGGATTACCCCCCTCATAAAATGGGCCAAGTATCTTTTTTGCATTGTCTAAAAGTCCGGCAACTGTAATTGGTTCATTTGCCTTCCCTTGCACATTTTCACTGTATGGATTAATTCTACTTTTTACTAATGGAAACGCCATATTATTCTCCTCCTAATTTATTTATAGTAAAATTAAAGATAAAAACGGAATAAATGTAATAATTAACAAAACTATTACCATGGCAATGATGAGTGGAATAACCGCTTTTGATAAAGCTTCGAGTTTTACTCCTGAAATACCCGCTCCAACAAAAAGATTAACTCCTACTGGTGGAGTAATAAATCCAATTGCTAATGCAACAATCATGATAATACCAAAATGGATTGGATCGTAACCAACCTGTGTCGCAATTGGTAATAAAATAGGAGTTAAAATGATGATGGCAGCTATTGTGTCCATGAAACAACCTACTATTAATAGTAAAACAATAATTAATAAGATAATGACAGTCTTGTCATCAGACAATGCTATTAAACTATTAGCTATTTTATTCGGAATTTGTTCAATCGTAAGCAATTTACCGAATCCTGTAGCACTTCCTACAATAATTAAAACTGTTGCAGACATTAGAGCGGAATCAACAAATACTGCATTCAAATCTTTCATTTTTAATTCTCGATATACAAACACACCGATTATAAAGCCTACTGCTACTGCTACCGCAGCTGCCTCAGTTGGAGTAAAGATTCCTCCATAAATCCCACCTAAAATTATTATTGGAATTAATAATGACCACTTTGCATGCCATATTTGTTTAGCGATATTAGAAATGGAGGTCTTTTCAGATGTGCCTTTGTATCCCGCCTTTTTCGCGTAGTAATACGCATAAACCATTAAGCCTAAGCCAACTAAAATTCCGGGGAATATTCCTGCCATAAACATATCACCGATTGAAACACTTCCAGATACTCCGTACATAACCATTGGTATTGATGGAGGTATAATTACCCCTATTGATCCAGCAGAAGCGACTACTGCAGTAGAGAACTTAATATCATAACCTTTTTTAACCATTGCAGGAATCATAATACTCCCAACTGCTGCTACTGTAGCAGGACCTGAACCTGAAATGGCTGCAAAGAACATACAGGTTACGATTGCTGTCAAAGCTAATCCGCCTGTTACCGAACCAACTAAAGATTCCGCTACTGCAATTAAACGTTTTGAAATACCGCCCTTACCCATAATTTCCCCAGCAAGAATAAAGAACGGAATCGCTAATAACGGGAACGAGTTAACAGAAGTCGTTAATTCTTTCATTATAAATTCAATCGGAATAGCTCCATGAATCAGGATTGCAACTATTGCCGATAAACCAAGTGCGATACCAATTGGTACGGTTAAAACTAGTAAAATAGCAAATGCTACAAATATGGTAACTCCCATCTATATTACCCCCCTTATAACTTCGGAATATCTGTATCGACAATTTCTTCATTATTCATAAACATTTTAGTTTCAAGATACATCCGCTGTATTATACGAATACTTGTAAGAAGCATCCCGATTGGCATACCTAAATACATAACGGACATTGGAATGCCTAATGAAGGGGCTTTTTGACCACTTTGACTAATAACTTCATAGATTGTGAACCCGTAGTATACTGCATAAACAGCAAATACTAAGAATAGCAAAAGGGATACCATATTTAATAAATATTTACCCTTTCTCCCCAAAAACGATAATAAAGCCTCTACACGAATGTGTTTTGCTCTTTTTACTCCATAGCTAATTCCTATATAAACTAACCAAACAAAGCAAAATCTCGCTAATTCTTCTGACCAGCTAAGTGAATTTTGAGCAACATATCGCATGAACACTTGTAGTACAATTACGACCGACATCAAACCTAATAAAATCAATAAAATTGTTCTTTCAATATTTTCATCTAACCATTTTATTAAGGTCATAAAAGCATCCTTTCCCCAAATTAGTGAAATGAGAAATCGAGAAAATTCTCGATTTCTCATTTGTCCAAATTATTGCTGCGCTTTTTCAATTTCAGCTAGGAATTCATTTACGAAATCCTCTCCAATTGTAGACTTGTATTTTTCAATAACTGGTTGTACAGCTGCTTTAAACGCTTCTAACTCTGCCCCTTCAATCTTGTTGTATTCCATTAAGCCCTTTAATTCTTCTAAGGAAGAAACTGCTGTTTCACGGGATAAGTTACGGTTATGCTCTCCAGCTTCGATTGCTGCATTTTTTACGATTTCACGTTCTTCTTCTGTTAAACCATCCCAAGTTTTTTGGCTAATTAAAAAGATGAATGGTGAGTAAATATGATTTGTTTCAGTTAAATACTTTTGAACTTCTGGATATTTCTCTAAATGGATTGTTGGATATGGATTTTCTTGCCCATCAATTGTTTTTTGTTGCATCGCTGTAAATAACTCAGTGAATGCCATTGGTGTTGGATTAGCACCCATTGCAGACCACGCAGCAAGATGAATTTCATTTTCCATTGTACGGATTTTTAAGCCGTTTAAATCATCAATCGTTTTAATTGGTTTTTTACTGTTTGTTAAGTTACGGAAACCATTTTCCCACCAAGCTAATTGTATTACCCCTTGACTTGAAGCTTTTTCTGCTAATTTATCTCCAAACGGCCCCTGTAACACGGAGTCTACTATTTTAGTATCTGTTAATAGGAAAGGTAGGTCGAATATTCCATATTCAGGAACAAAAGTTGTAAATGGTGCTGTTGAAGGAATTGTAATTTCTAGTGTACCGAATTGAAGCATTTCAATTGCAGAACGATCATCAGCTATTTGACCTGAGTGATATACTTCAACTTCCAGTGAATCTGTTTTTTCTTCAACTAGCTCTTTGAACTTCAAAGAACTTTGGTAAAGAGGTGTTTGGTCATTTAAACCTAAACTAATTCGTAGTACTTTCTTTTCACCACTATCACCCGCTGCAGAATTACCATTATTGGATGATTCTGAGCTGCCACAAGCAACTAATAATACCGAAAGCATTAATAATAAGCCTAAATACAACACTTTTTTCATTTTAAATCCCCCTTTGTTCATTCTAAATTCCCCTTTGTTTTACATTATAAAACGGCGTTTTGAAAATCGATTAGAAATCGCTTTCAAAATCAATTAAATTTTAACTCTCAAAATACAGAATTGCAACAATTTTCCAAAATAGTGATTTTGTTTTTACTCATGCGAATAAATTATTTGATAATCATTTTCTTTAAATAGACCTACATCGACAACTCCAGCAACTAATTTTAATGAATGATAGGTTTCTGTCACGTCAAAATTATTTAAATTATATGCGTCATAAATATAATTACCATTATCAGTAATAAAAGGAGTTGCTTCACCTCTGATATTGCCTATAAATCCTAATAGATTAATTTTATGGACAGTCCACCTGTAATTATATGGAACGATTTCAATTGGGATTATTTCTTTTGCAAAGTTCGATACAAACTTTGAAGAATCTACAACAATCACTCTTGACTGAGCCATATCTAAAATCTGCCTTTCTCTAAATAAAGAGCCTCCTCCTCCTTTAATCAAATTGTTTTGCTCATCGATACGATCTGCACCGTCAAAGGCAATGTCGATTTTATCAACATAGTTAATATCCAATAGATTCAAACCAAAAGGTAAGCTATATTTTTCAATTTTCTTAGAAGCCGGTACAAAAGATAGATGTAAACGCTCTCTTTTTATACGCTCTGAAATTAAATCAACAAAAATTTGCATCGTCGACCCTGATCCTAGTCCTACAATCAAATTGTCCTGAACCATTTGAACAGCTCTAAATGCTGCAGCCTTTTTTTGTTCAAGATTTTTGCTTTTATCGTAATTTCCTACCATTCAGCAATCGTTCCATCCGTATGGTGCCAAACTGGATTTTTCCATTCATGCCCGATTACAGCCATTTCACGTACGTAATCTTCGTTAATTTCTATACCCAGTCCAGGCTTATTCAAATTATGGACAAAACCATCATTATATTGAAATACATTTGGATCAACTAAGTAATCTAAAATATCGTTTCCTACGTTGTAATGAATTCCCAAGCTCTGTTCTTGAATAAATACATTGTAGCTTGTTGCATCTACTTGTAAGCAAGAAGCTAATGCAATTGGACCTAATGGACAATGTGGTGCTACTGCAACATCGTATGCTTCAGCCATAGAAATTATTTTTTTACATTCTGTAATACCGCCTGCATGAGATAAATCAGGTTGTATTATATCAACATATCCATCCGCTAGAATTTGTTTAAAATCCCAACGAGAGTACATTCTTTCACCAGTTGCAATTGGGATATTTGTATGATGAGCAATTTCACGTAAGGCTTCATTATTTTCTGGTAAAACGGGCTCTTCTATAAACATTGGATGAAATTGTTCTAACTCTTTAGCTAAAACTTTTGCCATCGGTTTATGAACTCGTCCGTGGAAGTCAATTCCAATCCCAAAATCCTTACCTAAATTTTCACGTATGATTGCCACACGCTCTATGACACTATCGATTTTTGAATAATTATCAATAAATTGTAATTCTTCCGTTGCATTCATTTTTATTGCTGTAAAACCGTTTTTATGCGCATTTTTGGCTTGCTCTAAAATATCATTTGGACGATCGCCACCAATCCAAGAATAAACTCGCGTCTTCTCGCGACAAACGCCTCCTATTAAATCTGATACTGGAGCATTATAAAATTTCCCTTTAATATCCCATAATGCTTGATCAATACCAGCAATTGCACTCATTAAAATTGGGCCACCACGATAAAAACCACCACGATATAATTCGTTCCAAATCCCCTCAATGTTTAAAGGATTTTTTCCGATCAAATAAGATTCAAGTTCGTGAACACATGCTTTAACTGTTGCAGCACGACCTTCAACAACTGGCTCTCCCCAACCGATAATTCCTTCATTAGTGGTCAGTTTTAAAAACAGCCATCGTGGTGGCACTATAAAAGTTTCTAAACTTATAATCTTCATTTCTTCACCTCACGAAACTTATCGATATATTGTTTGGCAATCAATTGTATTTGATCAAACTGTTTATTTGCTAAATATTCCCTGTTTAATAATGCACTGCCAACACCTACTGCTACAGCACCATTATTCAGAAACTCGGCCATGTTTTCTAAACTCACCCCCCCTGTTGGCATGAGCGGTACATGTGGTAGTGGGCCAGAAACATCCTTAAAATAGTTTGGGCCTAATGAAGTTGCAGGGAATACTTTTAAAATATCTGCGCCTGCTGAGTATGCCTGAGAAATTTCGGTAGGAGTATATACTCCTGGTATCGAAATACAACCATATCGATTTGTAAGTTGAATTGTTTCAATATCATAGATTGGTGAGAATATAAAATCTGCTTTGGCCTCTATTGCTGTTTTCGCAGTTATTTTATCTAAAACTGTACCAGCCCCAACAAGAACATCTTCACCATACTTTGTTTTTAGCTTACGTATTACATTAAAGCTATCTTCACTATCAACTGTAATTTCTAAAACTTTTATACCGCCTTCAATTAAAGCTTCTATTGATTCTTCTATAATTGATGGATTAACTTTCCTTATGACAGCTACTACTCCGTTTTGCTCAATAAATTTCAGCCTATCCCATTTATACATGGTTACCTCCTAGCGCAATACGTCTAATTGCTCGTTAGATTGATAGAGACGTTCAAATTCTTCTAGAGTTGGTAGACCCTCAATGTCCCCATACTGCTGAATAACACAAGCACCCAATACATTCCCATAAGCAACGCTAGTATCAATAGTTTGGTTTGTTAATAGACCGTGAATAAAACCTGATGCAAACGCATCTCCAGCTCCAACTGGATCCAAGATTTCCGTACCAACTACAGTAGGAACTTCGTATAATTGACCATTCAATGAATAGATTGTTGGCTCAGCTCCCTTTTTAATTACTACAACTTGACTTTTCTTTTTTGATAGAAGACGACAAATTTCTTTCTCATTTTTTGTTCCTACTAAAAACTCAGCCTCTGAGATTCCTGTTAATATATAATCTGACTGTTCAGCAATTCTTAAAATAACTTCCTTAGCTTCCTTTTCGTCCCACAACTTAAATCGAATATTTGGATCAAAGATAATAGGAATATTATGTTTCTTAGCAATTTCAATTATCTTGAAAGTCATTTCTCGACATGATTGGCTTAATGCAGGTGTAATACCTGTTATATGAATATATTTAGATTGAATAATGACATTTTCTGGAATAGTTGCAACACTCATCTTACTAGCAGCTGAATTTTTTCGATAATAATAAATATATGTTTCATTTTTAGTGCGTAATTCTTTGAATAATACTCCTGTAGGTGCGTCATCAATCACTTTAACGTTTGATACATCAACTCCTTCAGCCCGAATAGTCTTAATAACTTTTTTTCCAAAGGGGTCATTTCCAACTTGTGAAATAAATGCTACATCATGCCCGAGTCTCGCTAATCCAATCAATACATTCGATTCCGCTCCACCAATTTTTTGATAGAGAGCTGATGTATCCTCAAGCCTACCATAATGATCTGCTTGAAAAATGACCATCGTTTCACCAACAGAAAATACATCTTTCACTATTCAATCACCCTTTACTCACGTTATGTCCTCCAAAGGAATTCCTTAAAGCTGAAACAATTTTTCCACTAAAGGTCTCTTCTTCAAGAGAACGATTTCTCATCATTAAGGATAAATAAGTAACAGGCATAGGCGATTGTAGTTTAATAGACTCTTCTATAAGCCACTTTACTTCACCAGAAGCATGCATTTTACTAGAAACATTTTCAAGACGATCCTCATTTTTAAATGCATCTACTAGCAACTCCATTAACCAACTACGAATTACAGAGCCATTATTCCAAGTTTTTGCAACCTCGTGATAATCAAAATGGAACTCACTTTTCTCAAGTAATTCAAATCCTTCAGCAATGGATTGCATCATCCCATACTCAATTCCATTGTGTACCATCTTTAAAAAGTGCCCACTTCCTGCTTCACCCGTGTATAACAATCCATCAAGAGAACATAGGCTACTTAATACAGGTTGCACCTGGTCAAATACTTTTTTACTTCCACCAACCATCGCACATAAACCGTTACGGGCTCCACTTAATCCACCACTTGTCCCCATATCCAAAAAATGAATTCCTTTACTTTCAAACTTTAGAGACCATTGTTTCGCTTTTTCAAAATGTGAATTACCACCTTCGATTACAATGCTAGCAGTTGGTAAATTATTTAAAAGTAGCGCTAAAACTTGATCTGTAACTTCACCCGGAGGAACGAATAAAAAAATAACATCTCCTTGTTCAATCTCATAAAAAAGAGATTCAGAACTTGTAAACCAACGAAACGAATCTGATAAAAATATTTTATCTTGATTTAAATTTTCTTTAATTGATTGATCGATATCAAATCCAAATACTTCGTGGCCTTTTTCTAATGCATTTAGGGCCAAGTTCTTCCCCATACGACCAAAACCATATATTACAATTCTCAATATCCCCATCCTTTCAGAGGAAGTTACCTATCGTTTTATAATATAAAACACCATTCTTATATTATGAAAGAATGTTGGTCAATTTCCTCTATATTACAAAGTCATGTTTGTTCTAAAATATTTGCCATCAAATCCTCCTATCAAAAATTTTCAAACCTTAAACAGAATATATTGTTATTTTTTCCAGTAGTCAATACAAAATTTAGAATTTTCAAATATCAATTCTTAAACATTACTAAACCAAGTCTATGAACATAGCAGTATAAAAATATCTTTATGTGGCTTATAAAAAGAATATTCTATTCTTTCAGAGTTTTGACAAAATCGTTTAGGTATAAATTATTACCAGATTTCGGGTATTAATCGTCTCGATGAGACGCTTTCATCTCGTTTTATGCAGCTTCCCATGTCCAAGTGGCAAGCTTTTTAAATTTATAGCAGCAAAAGTAAGCATCGCCTGCATGGACAATTTTTTTAAGCCCCGTAGGGTTGTCCAACGCATACCATGCTTTTCTTTAGCATCGGCAAAGAGACGTTCAATTGTTTCTTTGCGTTTTGCATATATCTCTTTTACTTCAAAATGATGACGCAGATGTTCCGCTTCCTCTAAGTACCCTTCTCAAATGTGTCGTTGAATCAGCTTTATATGATTCTTATTTTCTGTACATTGTGATATGAAAGGACAATTCGTACAAACCGTTGGATTGGATTTGTATTGGCGATAACCTTCCTTAGTTGTCGTAGTGTACTTTAGTAGCTGATTATTTGGGCAGATTGGTCCTTTGGTACAAGTTGTTCAATAGCTAGCATTTCAAACTGTTCACGTCCATTAATTTGATTTTAAATCGACAATTTCTTACTTTGTATTGTAAATAGAAAAAGACTGTAGAAAATCTCAAATTTTTGAGTTTGTCTACAGTCAGAAAAAATATTCTATTCTTTACATATAATATAAAGAAAACACAACCCAATCGATGGTTAGTGCTACTAGTGTTAAGTGTCGTGTCTAATTATTAATTATTCAAATGAATTGAATATAGGCTTCTTTACTTCTTTTCAACGAATCTACTATTTCTTTTCCACTCTCATCCCACTGTATCATGCGATAATATGCATCATGATAAAAAATAAATTTATAACCATTCGCAAGAGCTTCCTTCATTAATCTCTCTTTTGCAAATACACTCGTCATTGGATAATCATCATAAGCCAATACCCATAACGGATTTTGGTGTGCATGTGTCGGCATAATGTCCGCCATGTGCAGCAACGTTTCTCCGTTTTGAGTAAATTTTATAATAGCATGTCCATTACTATGTCCGCCTGTATGAATCATTTCAAGTCCTGGCGCGACTACAATAGAATCGTTAAAGGTTTCAACTTGATGTTGAACAGGCTCCCAATTTTCTTTCCAGTAGGTATTACGGGAACGAATATTAGGATTTCTCATTTCATCCCACTCGATTTCCGTAGTATAAATTTTTGCGTTTGGAAAAGTAGGAACTAACACATCCCCTTCCCAACGAGTTAATCCACCAGCATGATCGAAATGAAGATGTGTCATTAATATAAAATCAATATCCTCTGCACTCAAATTTAATTTTTCTAAGCTTTGTAAAATGCTAGATTCTTCAGTAACGCCAAAATTACGTAGCTGTTTTTCTGTTAGTTTATTAAAACCAACACCGCTATCAATTAGATAGTTTTTCCCTTCATACTGAATTAAAATTGGTTCACATGCACATTCAATTTGATTTTTGTCATTGACAGGATACTTCTTTGACCATAAAGGTTTTGGCACAACACCAAACATAGCTCCACCATCTAAACTAGTGACTCCCCCATCTAACCATGTTAATGTCATGTCATGAAATTTTAATGTGTCCATCCATTTCTCCCCTTTACTATTATTCCTTGCAAAACACATGTTTTTGCAAGTTGCACAACAATATACTTTTATCTATTTAGAAATAAATTGTGCTTCCAATCTGTAAATGGGTTGCCCCTTTTGCGAAAACTTCTCTTCATACTCAGTCATAATATTGTCCTCTGGCATATTTACGTGTAAATCAAGAGAAACATATTTCAATAACATACCATAATGCGACATACTAACGAGTGAATACTCAAATAGACCTCTATTATCAGTTTTAAAGTGTACTTCACCATTATCAATTAATATGGATTCATAAAGCTTTAAGAATCCTTCATGAGTTAGACGGCGTTTTTCATGTCGAGTTTTCGGCCATGGATCTGAGAAGTTTAAATAAACTCGACTAATGTCGCCTTTCGTAAAATATTTCGCTAAATCTGCACCATTCACTTTTAATAATCTGAGATTTTTAGGTGAGTTTGCATCTAGTACCTTTTCTAGCGCACTAACAATTACACTATCATAAAGTTCAATACCAATATAATTAATATCAGGATGAGCAAGTGCCATTCCAGTAATAAATTGACCTTTCCCCATACCAACTTCAATGTGTAATGGATTGTCATTTCCAAATAGTTCATTCCATATTCCTTTATATTCTTCTGGATTTGGTATAATGACTTCTGGATGGGCATTAATAAATTCCTGTGCCCATGGTTTATTTCTTAATCTCACTTTATTTCCTCATTTCATTGATGTACATTAATTTTATTTCATTATAACTTAAATTGCTATTTTTTACGTATTTTATCTATCTGTTCCTTTTATTAAAACCCCATTTTTAAAACGCTTGGTAGTTTATAAAGTCCGATTATAAGATGTCGTTTCAACATGATTTAAAATAGTTTTTGCTGCAAGTATTTGCATATGTTTCATTGGGGAAGTTGATTGTTTTAAATGTTGCATCCAGTTTTCATATTCCCTTTTATCAACGAATTGGACATTAAATACATTCCCAGGATAATCAAAATAACCATTACGAGAAAGTAAGATTTTTCGTATAGGCATATCAACATCTTGAAGATGGAATAGTTGCGAAATGATGGCTTCCATTCGATTTAGCTGAATAAGTGGATTTAACACTTTTTTCTCTGTATCCCCTACTTTTTTCATCCAAAAACGTTCCCGTTCACTATTGCCAATGTAAACTGCTAAATTCTCATGCTCCACCATCGTGATACATAGACATTCTAATGGTGTTAAAATGATAATGTCTAATTCAACAGGTGCTTTTTTCACTTTAATGATTGGATAATATAAAACTAAATAATTATCAGGTAAGCTTTGCAATATTGTTCGCAAAAATCCCTCTCTTAAATACTTCGGATCAACATAAGATTTTTCTCTTAATGTGGAGCTAGCCCATTTTATTTGAAAATGGAAAAATTGATCAAGGAAGATTTTTTTTAATTCCTCCGTCGTTTGTGGTCTATAGATGATAGTTGGCTCAAAATATAACGTTGTTTCATCATCAATAAGCTCTTCTTCTATTGGTAAGTTTTCCTCATTATTTTCAGTAATATCTACCATTTCTTCTTTATTTAAGTTACGTTTTTTTGAAAATAATTTTTTAAAGATGGTTTCTTTAGGTTTTTGTTCCTGTTCTGATTCTTCAACTTGCCCCCAGCTTGGAACGTTATTTACTGTATCTCCAGTCTCCCAATCACTTTTCATACGATTCCATCCATTTTTTTTCATACGAATAAACTGGGCTGGATATCGATTTAAATCTATTTGATAGCGTGAAATATAATCTTGAAGCTTAATTAATTGAGCCATTAAAACACTCCTTGAAGCAATAAATTCTCATGTATCATTTTACATGAGCTTTTTCAAAAAAAATAGAGGATAGCTCGCTTTGTAAACAAGCTATCCTAATCGATATTAAATTTAATTATACTTGAAGTGATTTCGGGATTTTTGTTTCAAACTGTGATTGCAATTTTCGAGTCCAATCTCCAATAATACCTTCATTAATTTTGTTTCCATCAATATCAATAACTGGTGTTACCTCAGAAGTAGTTGAGGAAACAAACACTTCATCCATCGCTAGTAATTCCGTCTTTGTAAAGGCTTCTTCTTTTACAGGTAAGCCAATTTCTTCAGCACATTGAAATACTACTCCGCGCGTAATCCCTTTTAAAATAAAATTATTCGCTGGATGTGTATATAAAACGCCATCTTTAATACCAAATACATTCGTTGATGAACCTTCTGTTACTGTTTCACCACGATGCAAGATTGCCTCATAGCAACCTTTTTCATGTGCTTCTTGTTTTGCAAGTACTGCACCTAACAAATTTAATGATTTAATATCACAGCGTAACCAGCGAATATCCTCTACTAAAGTCGCTTTTACACCATGTTCAAAATTTTGAAGTGGACGCTCGGCTTCTTTTGTATAAGCAGTAATAACAGGCTTTACTGTATCAGCAGGGAAATTATGATTCCTCGGTGCAGCACCACGCGTAATTTGGAAATAAACATGACCTGTACTTACATTATTTACTTCAACTAATTCATGAAGCAATTTGTGACATTTATCTTTCGTGTATGGAATTGTAATACGTATTTTTTCTGCACTTAAATAAAGACGGTCAATATGTTCATCAGCAGTAAATAGTTCACCATTGTATACTTTGATAACTTCATAAACACCATCTCCAAATTGATACCCACGGTCTTCTTTATCAATTACAACTTCTTTGCTATCAACGATTTGATCATTCCACAATGTATAACTCATCATCAATCATCCCTTTTCTTTTATTCACCGGCTAATGCAACAATTGTCTCAGCATAAATAGCTGCTGCCTTCACCAAATTTTCCACATTGACATATTCATCTGCCTGATGAGCAACATCGATTTCCCCAGGGAAAAGCATTCCAAATGCAACACCTTTTTTCATCGTTCTGGCATAAGTGCCCCCACCAGTTGATAAAGGTTTACGATTATCTCCTGTATACTTACGATAAATTGCAAGTAACGTTTGAACAAAGTCATCTTCTTCGCTCACATAATGTGGTACAGAATTCGATAGTAAATCTAATGTAAATGAAAATTTAGCAGCTTCTAATTGAGCGTTTGTAAACTTTTCTTCAAAAGGATATGTAACTGCATAACGCATGCTCACTTGAATCGTTCCACCATTTTTTGGATCATAGGATACTATTCCAGGATTCAAAGTAGTTTCACCAGAAACCTGATCAGCATAGTTTAAACCTAATGCCGTTCCATAGTGATCATGCCCGAAGATTTTCACAATAAAATCTACATACTTTTTACCAGCACCAGTTTGAATATAGTTTACTAAAAACTTGCTTAATGACACTGCTGCATTGACACCTTTTTCCGGCTCCATTGCATGAGCAGATTTGCCTGTTAGCTTTAATATAAATTGATTACCTTCTTTTATTATTTTACCACTTGTATTATTTTCCGCTATAAATTTTTCAAAATTTCGAACGATATCCGGCAGTACATTTTGAACCACTGCTTCTGCTACATCTGGAACCATATTCGTTCTTTTTCCTGCATGAAAGGATATTAATTGTTCATCAGCTTGCATATGATTAATTAAAGTAAACTCTAAAGTAGCAATACCCTTTTCAGCATTAATAAGTGGAAAATCTGCATCTGGAGCGAATCCAATAGTAGGCATCTCTTCTTTTTCGAAATATCGATCGACACAACGAAAACCACTTTCTTCATCTGTACCAATAATCATTCGAACTCGTTTATTTAGTTTGATACCAGCATCCTTTACCATTTTTAGTGCAAGTAGGCTAGCTATAGTCGGTCCTTTGTCATCAATTGCTCCACGACCATAAAGTTTTCCATCAACCACTTCACCTTTAAAAGGAGGATATGTCCAACCACTTCCTGCTGGGACAACATCTACATGACATAAAATACCAAGTAGTTCTTCTCCTTGTCCCATTTCAATATGACCTGCAACATTATCTATATTTTTAGTAGAAAAACCATATTCATTTCCTTTATTTAACATCCATTTTAAAGCGTCGAATGGTCCTTTTCCAAATGGAATCGTCTCACTAGCATTCCTTTCATCTAGAACACTTTCTATTTGAATTAATTGTTGACATTCTGTAATCAATTCTTCTTTTCTCGACATTGCAATTTTTAACCAATCCATCTTTAACACCTCAAATTTCTATTAACATTATTTTACTATTTACTTGATAAAAAACAATAAAATCCTTTTAAAATAAGCTATTTATTTATTTTCAACAAATCGTTAAATAGTATAAACATTGTAAATTTTATAATATTTTTATTTGAATTATGGAAATATTAATAGTTTACTGCTATAATGACCTTGTCGATAAGTAATTTAGACAAATAATTTTGAAAAAGGGGATGTCTAAGGCAGAAATTTAAAGCCTGTGCACCTCAAGCACATATTGTCGTCCGCTAGTCTTTGCCATGAGAATTAAGATCGAAGGAGTGGTTCTTTAATGAAACCAACTACTGATAGAATGCTTAATCGTATTAAAGACGTGTACATGTTTATCCTTGATAAAGGAGTTGTGTCTACACAGGATTTAGTCGAAGAGTTCAACATCACTCCTCGCACCATTCAAAGAGATTTGAATGTGTTAGCCTTCAATGACTTGGTAACAAGCCCAAGTAGAGGCAAATGGACAACGACGAAGAAGAAAGTAAAGTTAACATCTTAGAAATAAAGAATCAAGTACGACTCGTACGAAATTCCAACATAAAAAAAGAATGACCTTTCGTCGGGGTCATTCTTTTCTATTTTTATTGATTATTTTTTAGAGCATCTAACTCTTTTTCAGTTAATTCGCGATATTCTCCTAAATTTAGACTTTCATCGAGTTTTAAGCTTCCCATTGAAAGTCTTTTTAGATAGGTCACTTTTTTATTTCGTGCTTCAAACATTCGTTTTACTTGATGAAATTTACCTTCTTGAATCGTTAGCTCAATTTCAGATTGTGGACCAGATTTTAATATTTTTAGTTCCCCTGGTTTAGTCACATATCCATCGTCTAACTCGACACCTTCTAAAAATGCCGTTTTATCCTCTTCTGTTACGACACCATCAATTTTTGCATAGTAAGTCTTTGGCACATGCTTTTTAGGTGACAGTAAATTATGAGAAAGCTGACCATCATTTGTAATTAGTAGTAGTCCTTCAGTATCTTTATCAAGTCTACCGACTGGAAATGGGTTAAAATGCTGTGCAAGAGGATCCAATAAATCAATGACCGTTTTATCAAATAAATCTTCCGTAGCTGAAATAACACCTGGTGGCTTATTCATCATAAGATAAATAAATTCCGTATACTGAACCGTTTCACCATAAACGGAAACATCTTGTTTACTTGGATCTACATGCATACTTGCATCCTTAACAATTTCTCCATCTACCGAAACAGCTTTTTGCTTTAATAGCTGCTTTACTTCTTTTCGAGATCCATACCCCATATTAGCTAATAATTTATCTAAACGCATGTAGTTAATTCTCCTACCTCAAACCAAATTTACTTGCAAACTTCGTAATTCGTTCACCTAACATTTTTTGTGCTAAACCTAGCTTAAATGATAAGAAGCTGTATACTGCAATACCTACACCGACACAAATTATAGATATAAGCATTGCCGATAATTTGCTATCAACTGGTCCCATAATCGCTATTAACAATTTTTGTGTTATGAAAACTGCTATCGTCATAATAAAAGATAAAATGACTATTAATAAAATTCTTCGTTTGACCATTGTAGACTGATAATTAAGTACTTTTTTCAAAACGATTATATTGATCAAAATGGATATTCCATAACCAATTGCAGTTGCTAGAATAGCGCCATCTGCTTGCATAACTTTTACTAAAGGGGTATTTATCATTAGCTTAACTAAAATACCCGTTAATAAACTGAAAATAATCCATTTTTGATAATCAATACCTTGAAGTAATGCAGCTGTTACTTGGAATAATGCAAATAAAATTGCTACTGGTGCATAATGAGCCAAAATAGTTGCTCCCATTTCACTCTCTGAATACAGCATGAAATAAATTTCGTTTGCTAACACAGAAATTCCTAGTGCTGCAGGTAGCGTGATAAAAAATAAAATTTGATAGGAT
Source organism: Lysinibacillus sp. PLM2 (assembly GCA_023168345.1). NCBI lineage: Bacteria > Bacillati > Bacillota > Bacilli > Caryophanales > Bacillaceae > Lysinibacillus > Lysinibacillus sp. PLM2. The sequence continues at coordinate 2,811,902 of AP025689.1, forward strand.
TTATCCATCGCATTTCGTAACTGACCATAATCCCCTTGCGTAAAATACTTCGTTATCGTCGGAATCAAAGCCAATGACAAGCTTGTCGCTAGCATTACGGGAATAATAACTACTTTATGAGTTGTGAAATTTATCATCATGAAATAGATATCCGAAACTTGGGACATACCTATTGAGTTCATCGCACTATTAAAGGTTAACAAATCGACTAGTTGGAATAACGGATTGGCCATCCCAACAAATATGATTGGCAATGAATAAGTTAATACTTCTTTATAAATTTCAGTCATTTGCAACTTTGAAGTTGGATTTAGACTTTGATCTCGCAATAAGCTAAATTCTGATCTATATTTTTTCCAATAAAGCCCTAGTATTAATAATCCACCTACACCACCGATAAAGGCAGCAAATACTGAAAGTGAAATCGCTGCTTCAGGATCTCCTTGGAAAACAACGACTATTAAATATGATCCTAAAAGTAAGAAAACAATACGCACGATTTGTTCTACTAATTGGGAAACAGCAGTTGGTTGCATTTTATTATATCCTTGGAAAAATCCACGACATAAGCTCATAAACGGAACAACAATCAAAGCATAACTAACCCATCGAATAACGAATGCTACTTGTTCAACAGAAAATGCTTGATCTTCACTGCTAATGACAATTTCTGCAATAGGTGTAGCAAGTAAATTTAATATTAGAAAAGAAGCAAAACCTGTAATCGTCATTACGACTAGTCCAGATTTCATTAACTTATAACCTGATTCATAATCACCCATTGTATTATATTTGGAAACAAATTTTGAAACAGCGAGTGGTAAACCAGATATAGCAACACTCAGCATTATTGAGTACGGAATATATGCATACTGATATAACGCAATATTATCTTCACCGATGATTGCGTAAAATGGAAATATGTAAACTAACCCAAGAACTTTCGATAAAAACATTCCAATGGTTAATATCGCTGTTCCTTTCATTAAAGAGGACATGCAATCCATCCAATCTATAATAGGTTATAAAACAATCAGTCGATTATTTTATGGCTTTCCTTACTAATAAACATTAATTGATAAAATCTTCAGCAAAAATACTGCACATCAAGGTTAATAGCTTTCAAAAAATAAGTATATTTAAACGCTTTATGTAATTAATCTCTATTTCATCATTATAGTTAATTAGTAACAATCCTTCATTAAAAAAGAAGCACTATCTCAAAAGTAAATATTTCAACTTTTGAGATAGGCCTTTTTTAGTCTGTTATTTTTTTACTATGCTACATTTACTTCATCCACGAAGAAACGTTTATACCATACTAAAAATACATATACAGTCCAGATATATCTTGCACGGTTTGCTTCACCTGTATAATGCTCATCTAAATACCCTACTAATTGATTCACATCGAAAAATTCACTTGTAAAGTCTGCTTGGAACATTTCTTTTACTAGATTATAGTACTTCTCTTCACGTAACCAGTGACGAATAGGTACAGGAAATCCTAACTTTTTACGTTTAGCCCACTCTTCAGGTAATTCTTCGTTTGCTGCTAATCTTAACGCATATTTTGTATCGATATCGTTCACTCGATATTTTGATGGAATATTTTTCGCTAATTCCATTACTTCTTTATCTAAAAACGGTACACGTAATTCCAAGGAATGTGCCATACTCATGCGATCTGCCTTTAATAAAATATCACCAGGCATCCAAAGGTTTAAATCTAAGTATTGCATTTTTGATACATCGTCTTGACCTTGAACTTCATCGTAAATCCCTTTTGTAATCGAGTGCACTGTTGGACCATTACGATATTCAGGTTTTAACACGTTATAAGCATCCTCTTCATCCCACACGACTGCTTCACCGATAAATCGTTCCTCAACAGTTTCTCCACCTTTAACTAAGAAGTGAGTCACCTTATTTTTCGGCATTTTTTCTGCAACCTTGCGAATAGCTTTTCGTAACCCGAATGGCACTTTTTCATAAGTTTCCATTTTCTTAGAATTTTGATACCAAGCATAGCCGCCAAAGATCTCGTCAGCACCCTCACCAGATAATACAACCGTTACATCTTTACTTGCTAATTCACAAAGAAAATAAAGAGGTACACTTGAAGGATTTGATTGCGGCTCATCCATATGATATTGGATCGTTGGGAGCGCCTCAAAGCATTCTTCAGCCGAAATATATTTACTTTCATTTTGAATACCTAAAATATCACACAATTCTTTTGAATGTGTCGTTTCATTAAACATTGCTTCGTAGTCTTTAAATCCTACTGAGAATGTTTTATTCGGTTTCATAAGAGCTGTAACATAACTTGAGTCTACTCCTCCAGATAAAAACGCTCCTACTTTTACATCACTAATTTGATGAGCTTTAACAGATTCTTTCATTGTTTCACGAATTTCTTTTACATAATGCTCAATTGTATTTTCTTTTGCATGGAATTTTTTATCCCAATATTGCTTCATTGTGATAGTTCCATCTTTAATGATCATGTAGTGTGCTGGTGGTAATTTATAAACACCTTTAAAGAATGTTTCATTCATTGATGAATATTGGAATGTTAAATAAGGACGTAGTGCATCTTTATTTAGTTCTTTAATAAATGAAGGGTGCGGTAAAAATGATTTAATTTCTGAACCAAAAATAAACGTATTATCTGTCGTATTGTTGGTATAGTAAAGTGGTTTAATACCAAAACCATCTCTAGCTATTAACATTTGGTCTTTTTTCTTATCCCATATGCAAAATGCAAACATTCCGCGGAGTTGTTTTACAAACTCTTCACCATATTCAATATATCCATAAATTAATACTTCACTATCTGATTTTGTTTTAAATTGATGACCTTTTGATATTAAATCTTCACGTAATTCTTGGAAATTATAAATCTCCCCATTAAACACAAGGACTATATTTCCATCCTCACTGTAAAGAGGCTGATTGGCAACATCAGATAAATCAATAATACTTAAACGTCTGAAGCCTAAAGTTACTTTCTCATCTGTATGTATACCACCACTATCTGGTCCTCTATGAATAATTGTATCCATCATAGTTTCAATTGTTTTATAATGATCTAATTCATTTGTTCCGTTAATATAGCCAATAAATCCGCACATATTTTTCACCTCGTGCCTAAAAATGCAATACATAAACATCATACCATGAATATTAATTTGTATGATACAGTAGTTACGATAAATGATTATAAATCTTTTCTAGTAAAGATTCAATGAATCATAATATCTGTCGATGATTATTTTTGATATTATAATAGTTTTTAATACTTCATATTTATACTATCTCCAATCTTTTAACATTTTATAATTTGGAAATAATCAAATTATAGACTCTTCTTATGCTGATTCGTTTAAATTTTTTTGATATAGAAGAACTGCTTGACTTTCCCTTGGTCTAAGGGAAAAATCCATACTAGGAGCTTTTCATAAACAATCCAAATATAAGAGTTTACTTACAAATAAAAATAAGAAAGAGTGTTCTTTTTATGTATGACGTAATTATTATTGGTGGGGGTCCCTCTGGTTTAATGGCGGCCATTGCTGCTGGTGAACAAAACCGTAGAGTATTATTATTGGAAAAAGGAAATAAGCTCGGTAAAAAGCTAGCGATATCGGGTGGCGGACGCTGTAATGTGACAAATCGATTATCTGTTGAAGAAATTGTAAAGCATATTCCCGGAAATGGTCGATTTTTATATAGCCCTTTTACAGTTTTCAATAATGAGGACATTATCGAGTTCTTTGAAGGACTTGGTGTTCCTTTAAAAGAAGAGGATCACGGTCGTATGTTTCCTGTTTCTGATCGTGCTCAAGATGTGGTTGAGGCATTAATAAAAGAATTAAAAAAATTACATGTTGAGATAAGATTAAACACGGCTGTTACGAAATTATTGATGGATGATGAAAAAATATTAGGTGTAAGATTGCACAATGATGAGGAAATCCGCGCTAATGCAGTCGTTGTCGCAGTTGGTGGTAAAGCAGTTCCTCAAACCGGTTCCACTGGAGATGGTTACCCTTGGGCAATTCGAGCTGGACACACGGTCACCGAATTATATCCGACAGAGGTACCCGTTACCTCTAAAGAACCGTTTATCCAATCTCGACTGCTACAAGGTCTCGCTTTACGTGATGTAGCTGTATCCGTTTTAAATAAAAAAGGTAAACCGATTATTACACATCAAATGGACATGCTGTTTACTCATTTCGGGTTAAGCGGTCCTGCAATATTAAGGTGCAGTCAGTTTATCGTGAAGGAATTAAAGAAAAATAGCGGTTACCCTGTCCAAGTAAAAATCCAAACGCTAACAGATTATAATGAAGAAACCTGCTATCAATATTTAATTAAACTTTTAAAAGAAGAGCCAAAAAAAGCAGTAAAAAACGTTTGGAAAAACTTAGCACCTGAAAGATGGCTATTATTTTTACTTGAACGAGCTCAGATCGATTCATCTCTTACATTTAATGATATTTCTCAAGATAAATTACGAAGCATTGCCCATGAATTAGTTAGTTTTACAATGGAAGTACATGGAACATTGCCTTTAGAAAAAGCTTTTGTTACAGGGGGCGGTATTTCCATTAAAGAAATCGAACCGAAAACAATGGCTTCCAAAGTCAAAAAAGGATTATATTTTTGTGGAGAAATATTAGATATCCACGGCTATACTGGCGGTTATAATATAACCTCTGCTCTAGTTACAGGTCGAATTGCCGGTATGAGCGCTGGACAAAACATATAAAAAAGGACTATAAAACGTTTTTTTAAACGTTTTATAGTCCTTTTTTTTAATTATTTTACAACGATATTAACAAGCTTACCTGGTACCGCAATCACTTTAACGATTTGTTTGCCATCAGTAAATTCTTTTACTTTTTCGTCTTCTAAAGCTACTTGTTCTAATTGCTCTTTTGAAGCATCTTTTGCTATTTTCACTTTTGAGCGCACTTTACCATTTACTTGTACGACAACTTCGATTTCATCATCCACAAGTTTTGACTCATCGAAAGTTGGCCATTTTTCATAAGTGATGGAATCAGCGTGACCTAATAACTCCCATAGCTCCTCACCAAGATGTGGGGCAATCGGTGCTAACAATTTCACAAATCCTTCAGCATATTCAGTTGGAATTACTTCCGCTTTATAACAATCATTGATGAATACCATCATTTGTGAAATAGCCGTATTGAAACGAAGGTGTTCATAATCATCTGTCACTTTTTTCACTGTTTGATGATAGATTTTTTCAAGTGTTGAATCTGAAACATTTTGAATTTTTTCAGATAGTGTTCCTTCATCTGTTGTAAATAAACGCCAAATACGATCTAAGAAACGGCGTGCTCCGTCAAGACCATTTGTTGACCAAGCAACAGAAGCATCAAGAGGACCCATGAACATTTCATATAAGCGAAGTGTATCTGCACCGTGACTTCTTACAATATCATCAGGGTTTACAACATTCCCTTTTGATTTAGACATTTTTTCATTACCTTCACCAAGAATCATCCCTTGGTTAAATAATTTTTGGAATGGCTCTTTTGTCGGAACTACGCCTAAATCATAAAGTACTTTATGCCAGAAGCGAGCATATAACAAGTGAAGAACAGCGTGTTCTGCACCACCAATATAAATATCAACAGGCAACCAGCGTTTAAGCAGTTCAGGGGCAGCTAATTTTTCTGTGTTGTGTGGATCGATATAACGTAAGAAATACCAGCTAGATCCAGCCCATTGTGGCATCGTGTTTGTTTCACGACGTCCTTTTTTACCTGTAATCGGATCAACTACATTTACCCACTCGTCAATATTTGCTAATGGTGATTCACCAGTTCCAGAAGGGCGGATGTTTGTTGTTTTTGGTAATTCTAATGGTAATTCACTTTCAGGAACCGTTGTCATTGTGCCATCTTCCCAGTGGATAACTGGAATTGGTTCACCCCAATAACGTTGACGAGAAAACAACCAGTCGCGTAAACGATAAGAGATTTTTTTCTCTCCAACACCATTTTCTTCAAGCCAAGCAATTGCTTTTTGGATTCCGTCTGCTTTGTTTAGTCCATTTAAGAAATCAGAGTTAATATGTGCGCCATCACCAGTGAAGGCTTCTTTTTCAATGTCTCCACCTTCAAGAACTGGAATGATTTCTAAACCAAATTCTTTTGCGAACTCGTAGTCACGTTCGTCATGTGCAGGAACTGCCATGATTGCCCCTGTACCATATGAAGCTAACACATAGTCTGCAATCCAAATCGGAATTTGTTTTCCGTTAATTGGATTCACTGCATATGCACCGGTGAAGACACCCGTTTTTTCTTTCGCTAAATCTGTACGTTCAAGGTCAGATTTCATTTTTACTTTTTCTAAATAAGCTTCTACTGCCGCGCGTTGTTCGGCAGATGTAATTTCATCTACTAATTTATGCTCTGGAGCTAGTACACAGTAAGTTGCACCAAATAATGTATCTGGACGTGTTGTAAATACTTCAAATTCTTTATTAGTTCCACTAACAGAAAATTTTACTTGAGCACCTTCAGAACGACCGATCCAGTTTCTTTGCATATCTTTAATAGATTCTGGCCATTCAACATCCTCTAAATCGTCTAGTAAACGATCTGCGTATTTTGTAATGCGCAATACCCATTGGCGCATTGGACGACGCTCAACCGGGTGACCACCGCGCTCGGATTTACCATCAATTACTTCCTCATTAGCAAGAACCGTTCCTAATGCTGGGCACCAGTTCACAGGAATTTCATCTACATAGGCTAAATCCATTTCCACAAGCTTCGTGAAAATCCATTGAGTCCATTTATAATAGCCTGGATCTGTTGTATTGATTTCACGATCCCAGTCATAAGAAAAGCCAAGCTCTTGGATTTGACGTTTAAATGTTTCGATATTTTTAGCAGTAAATTCTGCTGGGTCATTTCCTGTATCTAATGCATATTGCTCCGCAGGTAGTCCGAAAGCATCCCATCCCATTGGATGTAATACATCGAACCCTTGCATTCGTTTATAGCGTGATAGAATGTCTGTTGCTGTATAGCCTTCTGGGTGACCAACGTGTAACCCTGCACCTGAAGGATATGGGAACATATCTAAAGCATAAAATTTAGGCTTTGATGGGTCATCTAATGTTTTAAATGTTTTTTGTTCTGCCCAAATTGTTTGCCACTTTTTTTCAATTTGTTGATGATTAAAACTCATTAAATTTCCTCCTTAAAATTTACAACAGCTATATTTTGGATGTTACATGTAAGTACTGGAGAATTGCTACTATGTAGTAGATTATCCTATTAACGGATAAATTAACAAAATATTTCAAAAAATAAAAAAACTCGTCACCTTCCTAGACAGAAAGGGACGAGAGATACTTTTACTCCCGCGGTACCACCCAAATTAGTGACGCGCACTCAACTCAATTCCTTAACGCGGTTAACGGTTTTAGCTACGTCCTTCGCTAAAACAGACTCAAAGGCGAGTTCAATTTCTACACTTACTAACTTGCACCACCCGCTAGCTCTCTATAAAGCTTTGAAACCTACTATTCCTTCTCACAGTCGCACATATTATAATGAATTCATTTTAATGTAAATATTCAAAAAGTACAAGTATTAAAAGTTAGATTAGAAAGTACTTGCTCATTTAATTATAGTATACAATTCCGTTATTTTAAAACCAATAGATTTATAAGGTTAATTAGTAATATCTATTTTGGGTAAGCAATTATAATTCACATTAAAAAAATGGATTATATTTTTTTCTTTTCGTGGAAGACCCTGATTCTTTCTACATCAAACTAGGCAAGAAAAGTATTATATCTGGGAAAAATAGGAAAATTAGTAGTATCACAAAATCAGCTATGATAAATGGAATTGAACCTTTTAATATTTCAGAGTATTTACTTCCTTTTACAGCACCTTGTATCATAAAAATACTTAATCCAAAAGGTGGTGTTACAAGTGAAATTTCAGCTAAAAATACAACGATGACACCAAACCAAACCGGATCAAATCCTAAATCGATTACAGCCGGTAAAATAATGGGAATTGTTAGGAACATAGCAGATAACATATCAATAAACATTCCTAGGAAAATATACAAAAGACAAATCCCGAACATAATTATCATTGGTGGTACATCAAGGCCAGTTAAAAATGTAGATACCGCATTTGGTATTTGTGAAATTCCTAAAAAATATCCAAATAAGAATGAAGATACAACAATTAAAAAGACAGTTGCAGTAGTTTTTATTGACTCTAAAACTGACCTTTTAAATCCATCAAAAGTTAGCTTTTTAGAGAATATTGTAATGATTAAAGCTAATAGAGCACCAATTGCTCCTGCTTCAGTTGGTGTAAAATAGCCTAAATACAAACCAACCATTATAGCTCCAATAAGAAGCGCAATACCCCAAATTCCTTTTAAGGAATTTACCTTTTCCTTTAATGTATACCTCTCACTTTTCACAGCCCATCTAGGGTTTCTTTTTAATAGGATGAAAACCGTGACAATATATCCGAACGCTATAATAACTCCAGGAACAATTCCAGCGATTAATAGCTTACCTACAGACTGCTCCGCTAATATGGCATAAATAATCATTAGCATGCTAGGTGGAATCATTTGAGCTAACGGTCCAGCCGAAGCTACGATACCATAGGCTAGCCTTCTATTTACACCTAGCCGTTCCATCTCAGGTATAGTAATTTTAGCCAATGTTGCGGTAGAGGCAGGGCCTGATCCATTCGCCGCCCCAAAAGCAGCCCCACCTATAATCGTTGCGTAACATATACCTCCATGCACTCTGTCAAACCATTTATTTATCGAAGAAAACATGTCTGTTGCCAACTGCCCATAGTATACAAAATAGCCCATCAATATAAATAGCGGAATAACTGTAAAAGTATAGTTTGCAACGGTTGAAAACGGGACCATACCCATTAACTTTAAAGTAGGCTCAATACCACTAATTAACCAGTAACCAATAAATCCCACTGCCCCCATTGCGATTGCAACAGGCACTCGTAACATTAGTAACGCAACGACTATGGCAATTCCAATAAAACCAATTGTTAACGTGCTCAAAAATTTCCCCCCTCGATTTCGAGGAACTTAATTAGAACTCTCTGTTTCTATATTCTTGCTTTTATCGAAAATTAAAGTTATTAGATCTACTAAAAATCTTAAACAAAGTACTGTCATTGCTAGAAATACAATTAAACGACCTGGCCAAAATGGAATAGAAATTAGCCCCATTGCTGTTTCACCTGTTTGAAAGGATTCAATGAATTTCCAAAAGCCTTGATATGCAAAAATAGAAGTTAAACCTATTCCTAATAAGTAAATAATTATGTCAGTTATTTTTATTACTATTTTCGGTAAACGATCATTGAATATATCAACACTAATATGCTCTTTATCTGCTTGCACCAAGGAGATTCCCAATAAAGTAACCCCAACCATTAATTGACCAGCTATTTCAAAAATACCCGGGATACTAAAATTCACAAACTTTCGTAATAACGATTCCATACTAATCACTATCATTAGCGCGATTAATAAAGTGCCACCCAAATACATTAACCAAAGTTCAAGCTGCTTCTGGAATTTGAGAAATGTATTCATTTATTTTTACCTCCTCAACTTTGACCTCCATTAGCTTGGAATTCTTGATCATATTGTTCAATCAGTTCTCTAAATCGATCTAGTATTTCTTGAGCTGGTTTATCAGAACGTTCTTCTACCCATTTTTCCCACACATTTTCTTCTGCAATTCTTTGTAATTCCGCTAAATCTTCATCAGAAACCTCATTAATTTTCACACCAGCATCTAAATATTTTTGTTTCGCTTCTGCTTCCCCTTCCGTCTGATAAATACGATGGAAATCCACTGCATTTTCAATGGCTGCTTCTTTAAACACTTGCTTTAAGTCATCAGGAAGTTGGTTATATTTATCTGTGTTCATTCCAAAAAGACCACCCTGACTTCCAATCGGTAATTCCCAAACACTACCTGCGATTTCATGGATTCCATATGTTGATGAAGAAGTATAACCTAATAATCCTCCATCAACCGCACCACGCTCCATTGCCTCAAAGCTTTCAGGCATTGTGACACCGACTGATACAGCGCCAAATGCTTCTGCTAATAGTGCCTGTGAGCCAGAAGCAATTACTTTTAAATTGTTTAAATCGTCAAAACTACCTACATCTGTTTTTGAAATGATGTGATAAGATGGCAGTGCCCAACCGCCCAGAATGGAAATATTTCTATCTTCAAATTCCGATCGTAATTCTGGGAACTCTTCGTATAAATCCATTAACGCACGTGTTCCAGTCCATTGATCTTTCCATAGGGCAGGTAATGATTCGATTGTACCTAGTGGGTTTGCAGCAGGTGTATAACTAGGAACAACTGCTGCCACATCCGTAATTCCGGCACTAACAGCATCAGCTACATCTGCTGGTTTTACTAACGCATCTCCATAATATCGTTCAAATATAATGCGTCCATTCGACTTTTCCTCTACAGAGTCTAAAAATGCATCAAAGCCTTTTGATAATGAGGCTGTTTTAGGTGATTGAATCGTTGATTTAAGTACAAATGTCTGTTCTGAACCATTTGTACTCGCTTCACTTGTCGTTCCTTCATTCGTTTCAGAAGAATTATTAGTTGATGTTTGACTATTCCCACAAGCAGCCAAAACAATAATAGACAAAGCTGTCAATAAAGCCATAAACCATTTTTTCAAACACCTATCCCCTTTCATTTACACGGATTTGATTTCTTAAAACCCCAAGACCTTCAACCTCTAATTCAATAATGTCTCCATCATTTAAAAACTTCCCTAACTCTAATCCACACCCTCTACCTACTGTTCCTGAGCCTAAAATATCTCCGGGAACTAATGGCTCTGATTGTGAAACATATTCGATAATGTCTTCAAAAGTACGATACATTGTAGATGTACTTCCTTGACTCCAAACTTCTCCATTTACCCGGGCAGTCATTGAAAGATTGTAAACGTTTTCAATTTCATCAACTGTTACTAAGTATGGTCCCATTGCAGTACAGAAATCTTTTCCCTTCGCAGGACCTAAACGACCTTCCATTTCACTTAGCTGAGTATCTCGCGCAGTAAAATCGTTATAAATTAAAAATCCTGCAATATAATTCGATGCCTCACTAGCTGTTACATTTTCAGCTCTTTTTCCAATGACACAAGCAAACTCTAATTCGTAATCCCTAACCTTTGAATATGCTGGCCATACACATTCTTCTTCTGTACCAATTATTGTTGATGCTACCGTTTTATAATAGATTGGTCTTTCATACCAAACCTTCGGAACAGTCCCACCTAATGATACCGTCCCGTTTTTTGAATCATCCACTGAAATCGATGCATTTAATGAATTACGAAAATGTTCTTCAAAGGATAAAAAATCACGTATTGTAGGAGGATTTTTAATTGGGGCATGTATTTTTATTTCGTCTTTACTGTAAATAATCTTTTCATAATCGTTAGTTGGTAAAGCTTCTTTTGAAAACTCAACAGCTTTTTTTGCAGCTTCCATTGAATATGTGCCGCCTTCTAAAAATTTTGTCATGTCACTTGGTAGTAAGATATTAGCGATATCAAACACTCTATTTTGATCTACATCTGTGTATTGTCGTAAATAGCTTCTATAACTTGCTGCTAAGTCTACAATTTGATCATCTACTAATGCCCCTAGTCTTTCAAAAAATGGATAACTATTCTTCACTGAAAACGAACATAATTTCAATACTTTTCCCCCTAATCTTCTATAATCGCTACTGGACGAACCCAACCTGCACTCGCTTTAAAAATAGAAATCGGAATACATACAACTTTAAAACCGAATGGTGGTAACTTATCAAGATTTGCCATTTTTTCAATTTGACAATACTCTTTATACATGCCAACTCGGTGTGCTTCCCAAATGACACTAGGATCTTTCGTTTCTTTAAATTTTTCAGCAATCATTGCAAAGGGAATATCAAATCCCATCGCATCTGTCCCAATAATCTTAATCCCTTTATCGATTAAATAATGGGTTGCTTCTGCACTCATCCCTGGAAATTCTGAATAATATTCAGCAGTTCCTAACTTTTTATCTGCATCAAATCGAAGAAAAACAATATCACCTTCTTTTAACTCATAATTTACTTTCTCTAAATAATTGTCGATATCCTCGATGCTCACCGTTTGACCTGGCTTCATATACGTAAAATCAAATACAAAACCATCACCAAAAAACCACTCTAATGGTAGTTCATCAATTGTACGAGCAGGCTTACCATCAGTTGTTGGGTAATAATGATAAGGTGCATCAAGATGTGTACCTGAATGAGTTGTTAAAGAGACAGATTCCGACGCCCATCCATAACCGTTTGGTAAATCCTTTTCTTCACAGCCTAGAACTTTCGTTATTTGTGGAACGGACTTCAAATGGTCTTGATATTCAATTTCAGCAGTTAACACTTTATTTATCGGATCTTTTAACTCCTCTGGATTTGGATTTTTCAACGTAACGGATAAATCTATAATTCTCATTTTAAATTCCCCCTCTTTTCATATATCTAATAATTTCTTCAAATCTTTTCCATACTTTTTAGTTGTTTCTTCATTTAAGTCATCTATTAGTCTATTTATATAAATGTCGTGTCTTATGTAATTTAATGTAGTATGGACGACAGCTAGATTACTTGTAAACACTGCATAAGTGTTTGTTTGGTCAAATTGGCAATTCCCTACTTTCTCCTCATCAACTACGATATTAAATTCTCTTTTATGTCTTTCCCGCACAATGTCCAGTTCAAAATGAATCGTATTTTTCCACTCAAACAAACTTGATGGCTCATCAAACATTAACGATACGATCTTTACATTTCGTTCATATGCATCTTTTAAGTCTTCGTATAAGATTGAAACAATTTCATTCCAACCACATAAATAAATGGAGGTTTTACTCTTTTGAATAAATTTTTTTATTGTATCGATTGCGATTTCATAATCCGTAATTTGATAAAGTTCCTTCACGACTAAATTATTGATTGGATGATTTTGAACATTTTTTAATTCTGTTTTTAGTAACGTTAAATTCTCTAAAAAGTCCGTAGAATATCTATCAATTATTTTCCGGTAAGGGACAGGTGTGTACATGACTCTTGTATTACTCTTCCCTTCTCCATAAACAATCGATATAAACTCCTTTTCAACCATTTTCTTTAAGCAGCTATAAACCTTCGCACCAGGTACCCCCGATAAATTAGCAATCATATTCCCATTTAATGGACTTTGTTTTAAAAGTGCTAGATAAATTCTAGATTCATATTCAGTAAAATCTAATTTCCTTAAGGCGTTAATAATCGTTTCGTATGTTTCAATTTTTAAATCCCCCCTTTTTAAAGCCAGTGTATGAAAGCACTTTCATTCTTATGTCACTACCCAGGTTGTAAAATGGAAAAATTACCGTTTTAAGTTCTTGATTACATTTGGAAACCTTTTTTCTTATAAAAAAACAAAAGCGTTGCACAAACCGATGTTTGTGCAACGCTTTAAAAATTGTATAAAATTAGCTGAATTATTAAAAATGCTTGGTACTATTTTAAAGGGCGATCGTAAAGTAAACATGGAATAATAGCTAAAATAAAGATTAAACAAAGTACCCATAGTAATATTTCCATATTAAATTGATCGACCATAATCCCCCCAAAAAACGGACCAATCATACGACCAATAGAACCTGCGCTTGTAACAATCCCCTGATACATTCCCTCTAGACCTTTTGGTGACAGTCGACTTGCAATCGCTGGAATCGCTGGCCAAACTAATATTTCACCTAATGTGATAATGACCATAGCTACTGCAAATATCGTGAAACTTTCTGCAAATTGAATGACAACAAATGAAAGCATCATTACAATAACACCAACAACTAATTGCATTTTAATTTTATGTTCATAACGATTTAAGATAGGGCTAACCAATGGTTGAATCGTTATAATTAATAGGCCATTAATCGTCCATAATAAACCATATTCTTGTAAACTAATTCCCAATCCTTGCATATGAGAAGACATTGTTGATGCCCATTGTGAATAGGCAATTGTTGCTAATAAAAAGACAGAGGATACAATGAGCAATGAATATAATGTTGCTTTATCTTTTCTTTTTTCATTTTCATGATCTGTTACTAAATTATCTTTCTCTTCTTTTTTTCTTGATGAAGTATGAACCTCTAAATTTCGATATCCGAAAAATGCAATCATAAAAAAGATGATGTACAATGCTAAATTGGACATAAAGATATAGGTAAAACTAAACTGTGCTATCGGGCCTGCTAATGCCGGACCAATTGCAACACCAACATTTTGAGCAATATACATTGTATTAAAGCCTCTTCTGCCCCCTTCTGGCCAAAGCACCCCAACCATCGCAAACATGGATGGAAAGACAATTCCACTACCAAATCCCATAATCGTTAAAAAGATGACATAATGTGGCCAACCATGCCAGAAAGTTAAACCTGTTAAAGCTAAAGTAGTAATTCCAATCCCTAATATTATGGATTTATAACCACCGATTCGATCAAATAAATATCCCCCTATTAAACTTCCTAATACCCCTGCACCTGAATTAATCAATAAAATAAAACCAGCAATTGTTAAAGACTGCCCTAAATGATCATGCATGTAAATTGTATTAATAGGCCAAATTAGTGAGCTACCAATATTATTTACGAGCATACCAATAACTAAAAGCCAAATACTTTTAGGCATGTTTTTTCCTCCGTTATCACATCTCGTACTCAATAATCATATTACGCCAAAAAATAATAGTATTCTTCTTTATCCAAAAGGACAAGAGAAATTTAAAAAAATATATAAGTTCAATTACTTTTTAGAATAGTTTGTGTGCTAGCCATAACAGGAGCAGTACCTAGCACCAAGGGAGATCACGTGGTAGAATAGAGAGCTAGAGGAGTGAATGAAATGTCAGAACAAAATTTTCCCTTTCCATCTGATGGAAAGCGTTATTATACATGGAATCGATATTTACGAGATACATTTGGACATAAAGTATATAAGGTAGCGCTTGATGCTGGATTTGATTGTCCAAATAGAGATGGTACTGTTGCATTTGGGGGCTGTACTTTCTGTAGTGCTGCAGGTAGTGGAGATTTCGCTGGCGATCGTGTTGATCCAATCCCCGTACAATTCGAAAAGATTAAATCAAAAATGCAAGAAAAGTGGAAAGATGGTAAAACGATGGCCTATTTCCAAGCATATACAAATACCCATGCTCCACTTCCCGTTTTAAAGGAAAAATTCGAGGCAGCGCTAGCTTGTGAAGGTGTAATGGGATTAAGTATTGCGACAAGACCTGATTGTCTACCAGATGATGTGGTGGAATACTTGGCTGAATTGAATGAACGAACTTATTTATGGGTTGAGCTTGGTCTTCAAACGGTTCACGAAAAAACAGCAAATTTAATCAACCGCGCACATGATTATGCAACTTATGTAGAAGGTGTTGAAAAGCTCCGAAAGCACGGTATTCGTGTTTGTACACACATTATAAATGGACTACCATTGGAAGATTACGACATGATGATGGAAACAGCCCGTGAAGTAGCAAAACTTGATGTTCAAGGGATCAAAATTCACTTACTGCATCTATTAAAAGGTACACCACTTGTAAAGCAATATGAAAAAGGTATGCTTGAATTTCTGGAAAAGGATCAGTACATTCAACTTGTTGCAGATCAATTAGAAATCATACCACCTGAAATGATTGTTCACCGTATTACAGGTGACGGTCCGATTGATTTAATGATTGGACCAATGTGGAGCGTGAATAAATGGGAAGTGCTAAATGGAATAGATGCTGAGCTTGAACGACGTGGAAGCTGGCAAGGAAAACATTATCAAGTAGAAGTGAAGAAATAATGAAGCTACAAAGAGTACTACAATACGCACAATTCTTACTTTCTGAAGTTATCGAAGAGGGAGACATTGCAGTTGATGCAACAGCAGGCAATGGGCATGATACATTATTTTTAGCTGAATTAGTTGGAAAAACAGGTCATGTCTACTCCTTTGACATACAACAGGAAGCGATTGAAGCAACGACAGCTCGTTTGAAGGAGCATCGTTTAAGTGACCGCTCAACTGTTATTTTAGATGGACATCAACATGTTGGAAATTACGTAAAAGATAAAATAGCTGGAGCAGTTTTTAACTTAGGATATTTACCTGGAGCGAATCATGACATTATTACAAAGGGTGAAACAACCATCCAAGCGATTGATAGTTTACTATCGTTATTAAAAATAGGTGGCATGATTGTACTTGTTGTTTATCACGGACATGAAGGTGGAAAAGAGGAACGTAATGCAGTGATTGAATATGTAAGTGATTTACCACAAAAACATGTTCATGTCCTTCGATATGAATTCATTAATCAGAAAAACGATCCACCATTTATTATCGCTTTAGAGAAAGTAAAAGAATTTACAAATTGAACTTCAGAGAGTTTCAGGAAGGTACATCTATATCTGTTCGATTCTTAAAGTCGTTCTTCTAAATAAGAAAAAAGCATTGCGATACGATCGCAATGCTTTCTTTTTACTTTTTAGAATTTTCTTCGTTATATGTTTCCCAGAATTCTGCATTCTTTATGCCGAGTTTCTTCGGGTCAAATACAGGGTCTTTTCCTTCTCTTTTTTGTGCTTCGTAATCCTTCAAGGCCATAAGCGCTGGCTTCATTAATATTAATATGGCAATGACATTTACCCAAACCATTAAACCAAGTCCTAAGTCACCAAATTTCCAAGCAAGCTCAGAAGTACGAACTGCACCGAAGAAGGTAGAAACAATAAGTACTACTTGTAAAATACGTGTAATAATTCCTTCCGTTTTACCGGAGAATAAATAGGCGACATTCGTTTCTGCGATATAGTAATAAGCCATAATCGTTGTAAATGCAAAGAAGAATAATGCTATCGCTACAAATCCAGAACCAAAATTATTAAATGCAGGGAAAGCTTCATTTACAGCAAGCTGAGTAAAATCACTAAATGTATGACCTTCTACATTTTGAACTATTGATTCACCATTTTCATTATCAACATTGACGTTATATGTTCCCATAAATAAAATCATTAACGCTGTAGCAGTACAAACAATTAATGTATCAATATAAACTGAAGCAGTTTGTACTAAACCTTGTTTAGCTGGGTGAGATACTTCTGCAGCGGCTGCAGCATGAGGTCCTGTCCCTTGACCAGCTTCATTTGAATAAATCGCACGTTTTACACCCCATGCAATAGCAGCACCAATCATTCCACCAAATGTTGCATCCAGTGTAAATGCACTATTAATGATAAGCGAAAATACTGCAGGTACTTCAGATATATTCATGATGATTACGACGAACGCTAATAATACATATGCAATTGCCATAAATGGAACAATTACTTGAGCAGCATTGGCAATACGCTTAACACCACCGATAATAATAAACCCTAGAATTAGTACAACAAATAGTCCAGTAATCCATGGTTCGATATGAAAGGCATTTTTTATCGCACTAGAGATTGCCTCTGATTGAACTCCGGGCATTAAAACTGCAACAGCTAATATTGCTGATAGTGCAAAAATTACCCCAAACCAACGCTGCCCTGTACCTTTTTCAATATAATACGCCGGTCCGCCTCGATATACTCCATTTTTTTTCACTTTATATATTTGAGCTAAAGTTGACTCTATGTATGCAGTAGAAGCACCGACAAAAGCAGTGACCCACATCCAAAATATAGCTCCAGGTCCACCAAAGGCTATGGCAGATGCAGTACCAACAATATTACCAGTACCAACACGACCAGATAGCGCCATTGTTAATGCCTGGAATGAACTAACACCTGCTTCAGATTTTTCTCCCTTAAACATTAGAGAAAACATATCTTTTATTCTTCTAATTTGAACAAATTTTGTTAGAAAGGTAAATAATAAACCTACCCCTAGTATTCCGTAAATCATTACGGGTCCCCATAATATGCCATTTAGCCAATCAACAATATTCTCAATCATTCGAACACCCCTTATTCTTCTAATTCCGTTGTAATATTCAATATATTATATAAATTTATATTATTCAATATATTTTCTGAATATAGATTGTCAGAATATTCTGTTGCATGAATGAATTGTTTTATAAAAAGATTAACATCGTTACTAACAATCAGTAATATCAATCAATAATATACCCGAGTCCACGTGTTGTATTATTTATAAAATCTCTAGTATACATAAAGACTTGTTCACGTTCTAAATCATGAAATAGATTGTGGTAGCTTAGCGGCCATTCTTTGAATTGAAATTCCGTTGAAGATTGGAGTAACAACCATTTTCTCGCCTGCTCAACATCTGTAATTTTATCCTGCTTTGCGGTCATAAGAAGAATCGGAATCGCTAATTGACTTGTTGAAGGCACAAACAAATTTTTCATTATTAATTGGATTTCCTTGTACCAACTAACGGTCACATTTGTTTTGTAAACTAAATTATCATCCATTTCTTGATATCCCTGAAGACTATTCGTTAATGCTTTTTTATTGATATCCAAAGTTAATTTCATATTAGATGTAAGGGAGCCAAGATTGGCTAATGCACTTTTTATTAAACTTCCATGCTTTTGTAAGGCAAACCAAGGGGAGCTAAGAATCACACCTGCACAAGCAACTTTGTTTTTCTTTAAATAATGAACAGCCAATGTCCCTCCTAATCCATGACCAATAATGTAGACTGGTAATTCATATGACAATGCACTCTCCATTAAATTATGAATATATATACTATATTCATTTACTGTCTCATCATGAATTCTAGAATACTTCCCTTCTTCTCCGTGCCCTGGTAAATCACCCATCACAACATGATATCCTTCTACCCTCAACTTTTCGATTAGCCAAGCGTACCATCGATGATGCTCAAATGCACTATGTATAATAACTACTACAGCCTTTGCATGTTCTTCTGTTTCCCATTTCCACATTTTTATTCCTCCTACCAACATATCTATATGTGATATGGGCATTAATACCATTTATATTTTCATTCCAAATTGTATCTGATACGATGATAATATAATTTTACTTGGAAATGAGGAGATTTTCGATGATTTATCCTTTTAAAGAAAAAAGTCCGAATATACACAATACAGTGTTTATTGCAGATCATGCAGTCGTCACTGGTGATGTAACAATTGGTGAGGGTACAACGGTATGGTTTAATACGGTGATTCGTGGAGATGTTGCGCCTACAATCATTGGTAAGAGATGTAGTATACAGGATTTGAGCTGTCTGCATCAAAGTCCTAATAACCCACTAATTATTGAAGATGAGGTAACTGTTGGGCATCAAGTGACCTTACATAGTTGTATTATTAGAAAAGGTGCACTTATTGGAATGGGTTCAATTATTCTTGATGGTGCAGAAATAGGGGAAGGCGCATTTATAGGAGCAGGAAGTTTAGTACCACCAGGCAAAAAAATTCCACCTAATACTTTAGCTATGGGAAGACCAGCAAAAGTAGTTCGTGAAATAACATTAGAAGATCGTAAGGATATGGATAGGATTATTCGTGAATACGTGGAAAAAGGACAGTATTACAAATCATTACAACAAACTAAATAGTCAAATGTCGAACTATTTTTAATAGAAGCTGTTTTTACAGTTTCTTTTTTGTTTATAGCTACACTTTCATTTTCATAGTTTTTACAACATATATATGAAGTATGAAAGGAGTTTTAAAGATGCGCCATTACTTATTAATCGGATTGACTATTGTCATGGCACCTATTGTCATTTTACTTACCCCTATCATTGTTTCTAGCCTGTTTTTAAATGATCCTGATCGAATGGTTCTCATTACATATGGAAAAAACATTATTATCTATACTTTATCTTTTGGTATAGCTTTCCTAGCCATCATCATTATTAAATTTTTAAAGAAAATTATTAGTAAACTCCTTACCAGTATGATCGCTCTTTTTTTTATTTTTTATCTTATAGGCTCCAGTGTACAGTATTATATACATATTGATGATAACTCTATCGAATATAATCCGTTTTTTGGAACTACAGAAAAATATGAATGGTCTAATGTTTCTAGAGTAATCCATGAATTACCTACTAACCAATTCGAAGAAAAGTATATTTTTGAATTTTATGATGGGTCAAAGTTTGAATTTGTCCCAACAGCAGCCATCACCAAAGAAATGAAAATGCAGATTGATGAAAAAATATTAACAATGGGAGTTTCATTTGAGGAATATTAAAACGAGACTGATTCAATCAGCCTCGTTCATGTTGAATAATATTATAAGTATAGATTTGCTTTTTCTCTTAACTTCTCTGCAATATCGGTATTTTCCCATGGTACATTTAAGTCATTTCGACCAAAATGTCCATAGGCAGCTGTTTGTTTATATATTGGTCGACGTAAATCAAGCATTTTAATAATCCCTGCTGGGCGTAAATCGAATAGCTCACTTACCCATTCAACAAGTTTACTTTCGGCTACTTTACCTGTACCAAATGTATCTACAGCAATTGATACTGGTCTAGCTACACCAATAGCATATGCTAATTGAACTTCCGCGCGATCAGCTAAGCCCGATGCCACAATATTTTTGGCAACATAGCGAGCAGCATAAGCAGCAGAACGGTCTACTTTTGTAGGATCTTTACCAGAGAATGCCCCTCCACCATGACGTGCATAGCCTCCATAAGTATCAACGATAATTTTTCTTCCCGTTAATCCTGCATCACCTTTAGGACCACCAATTACAAAGCGCCCTGTTGGATTAATGAAATATTTCGTATCCGCATCGATAAATTCAGAAGGTACTACTTCAGCAATAACTTTTTCTTTTAAATCAGATTTAATCTGTTCTAAAGATACCTCTTCATCGTGCTGTGTTGAAATTACGATTGTATCGATTCGAACGGGTTGATTGTTTTCATCATATTCTACTGTTACTTGTGTTTTACCATCTGGTCGTAAATAAGAAAGTTCATTTGTTTTACGAACTTCTGCTAAACGACGTGCTAACTTATGCGCAAGACTTATAGGTAAAGGCATAAGTTCAGGTGTTTCATTACATGCATATCCGAACATTAAACCTTGGTCCCCAGCACCAATAGCCTCGATATCTTCATCTGTCATAGAACCTTCTCTTGCTTCTAGGGCTTGGTTAACACCTTGAGCAATGTCAGGTGATTGTTCACCTATTGCAGTTAATACAGCTAAGTTTTCTGCATCAAAGCCATATTTACCACGAGTATAACCGATTTCAGCAACAGTATTTCTAACGACACTTTGAATATCAACGTATGTAGATGTTGTGATTTCACCTGCAACTAATACTAATCCAGTTGTTACTGTCGTTTCACAAGCTACACGTGCGTTTGGATCTTCTGATATAATTGCATCTAAAATGGCATCTGAAATTTGATCGCAAATTTTATCTGGATGCCCTTCTGTTACGCTTTCTGATGTAAACAGTCGACGATTTGTCATATATATCCTCCTAAGTAAGAAGCGAGATAATTCTCGTAATTGATACGGTACTCATTACCCATGTTAAGCTCGTTTTCTAGTTACGAACTTCAAGCGGTTTTTTGCTTATAACACGAGGTTCTATCGAAAGGAATATAAAATAGGAAGTAACTAATTATTATCACTGTTGCTAATATTTTATACAAAAAAAAATTCCTTACTCACGTACTTACATGAGGAAAGGAATTACTACTTCATTACCTTTCACTCTTATCGTTCAAGGAACTTGTCATGTCCTTGCATCAGGTTGGCACCATCGCATTTATCATTTACAATAAAAATGCAGGTTGCCGGGCTTCACAGGGCCTTGACCCTCCACCAGCTCGGGATAAGAGTATCCGTTCATTTGTAAATGTTACGAAAAGAAAGGATTTTTGTCAATTAATTTTTGTCGAACGAGCAAATTGTTGAAATTGTAACAAAATTTTTTGCGATTAGTATAGATAAATAGGAACAATGTGTTATACTATTTTTGAATTAACTAACCTCCCAGACCGACGGGAACATTACAAAAAAAGGATGGTATTTAATCGATGAATTCAGTAGAAATTGCAAATGAACTGAAGGAATTATTAAAAAGTGAGAATGTTAAAGTTCAACTTTCAGTACCACAACTTGTGGAAAAAGCTACAGCTCGCGGAGAAGCAAGCCTAACTGTTCATGGTGCATTATGCGCTGAGACAGGTAAATATACTGGTCGCTCTCCTAAAGATAAATTTATAGTAGAAGAAGAAAGCACAAAGGACAAAATTGATTGGGGCAATGTCAACCGTGCGATTTCTGCTGAAGTGTTTGATAACCTTTATGTAAAAGTTATTAATTATTTAAAAGAGCAAGATGAGCTTTTTGTTTTTAAAGGCTTTGCTGGTGCCGATAAAGATTCACAATTATCAATCCAAGTGGTTAACGAACTTGCTTGGCACAATCTTTTCTGCCATCAATTGTTCATCCGCCCGACAGAAGAGGAATTAAAAACTCACAATGCTGAATTTACAATTATTGCTGCACCTAATTTCAAGGCGGACCCAGCAGTAGATGGAACAAATTCAGAAGCATTTATTATTGTATCTTTTGAAAAGAAAGTAATATTAATCGGTGGTACTGAATATGCTGGTGAAATGAAGAAATCTATTTTCGGTATTATGAACTATCTATTACCTGAAAATGATATTCTTTCAATGCACTGTTCAGCAAACGTTGGAGAAGCTGGAGATGTTGCATTATTCTTCGGTCTTTCTGGTACTGGTAAGACAACTTTATCAGCTGATGCGAATCGTAAGCTAATCGGTGATGATGAACACGGTTGGTCTGATAATGGTGTGTTTAATATTGAAGGCGGTTGCTACGCGAAAACTATTAATCTTTCTGCTGAAAAAGAACCAGAAATATATAACGCTATTCGTTTCGGTTCAGTTTTGGAAAATGTGGTAATCGATAAAGACACGCGCATTCCAGATTATGACGATGGTTCATTAACTGAAAATACTCGTGCTGCATACCCTATTCACTTTATCGATAACATTGTAACTCCATCTGTTGCAGGTCATCCAAAAACAATCATTTTCTTAACTGCAGATGCTTTTGGAGTGCTGCCTCCAATCAGTAAATTAACAAAAGAGCAAGCAATGTATCACTTTTTAAGTGGTTTTACTTCAAAGCTTGCAGGTACAGAACGCGGTGTTACTGAACCAGAGCCAGTATTCTCAACATGCTTCGGTTCACCATTCCTACCACTTCCAGCAACACGTTATGCTGAGATGTTAGGTGAAAAAATTGACACTCACGGTGCGCAAGTATTCCTAGTAAACACAGGTTGGACTGGTGGAGAGTATGGTGTAGGTAACCGTATGAAACTTTCATATACTCGTACAATGGTTCGTGCTGCTATCGATGGTAAATTAAATAATGTGGAAACTATTCAAGATTCAGTGTTTGGTTTACACATACCAACTGCTATTGAAGGTGTACCTTCAGAAGTATTAAATCCAAGAGACGCTTGGGCAGATAAAGAAGCATATGATCAAAAAGCAGCATACTTAGCTGGTTTATTTAAAGAAAACTTTAAAAAATTCGGTGATGTATCGAATGAAATCGCTAAAAAAGGTGCACCATTAGTATAAACACTGACATAATTTCTTTTTAGATATATCATAAAAATGAGGTCGGCTATTTTTCGCCGACCTCTTTATTTTGTCTTCATCCATTCACAAATAACACGAACTGTTTTACGATTTTGAAGTGGTGGATAGTGATGTGTTAACTCAGGGTAATACCATGTTTCATATAGTTTATTTTCACTTTTCAATGCATTTTCTAAGAAATATGCTTGGTTTATACTAACATTTCTATCATTCATTCCATGTATAATAAGAACTGGGGCTTCAATTTGATTTACATGATAGAGCGGTGTTCGCTCTTCATATAATTCTTTTACTTTCGTTGGGCTTCCACCGATAATTCTCTTTAAAGTTCTTCTCATATCTTCTCTTTCAATGTACATATATGAAACATTCGATACCCCTGACCATGTGACAACAGATTTAATATCATCTCTTAATATCGCGGTCCATAATGCCATTAATCCACCACGGGAAAATCCATAAACATGAACTTTGTCTGAGTTGGTGAATTGTTTCAATACATCTACTCCATAAACTGCATCAAAACGATCTTCTCCAGCGAATTCATCTCGTCCTTGTCCGCCACGATTCCCTCTATAATACGGTGCAAAGACAATAAACCCTTGTTGAGCAAATTGGGCGATTCTTGCCGGTCTCACAGCTCCAACAGATTGTAGACCTCCTCGCAAATACAATAAAGGCTCTACACTGTCAGTGAATAATGGCTTTGCAAGTAGACCTTTTACTTTTAAACCCTTTGACCAATAGATTATTTCATTCATTTGAACGTTCTGGTTTGGTGAAGGATATAATCTAATTGATTCAATACTACCATTGTCTTTCATGATGTTTCACTTCCTGTAACATCTTTTTTAATCCATCATCACGCATATAAAAGCTTAAGTTAGGATAATTTAATAGTTCTTCAGACGTAAGCCATAGCATGCCCATTGTTTCATGATCTCCGATAAAGGGATCAATTGTCTCAACTCTACCTGTATAAACTGCTTTACAAAATGGTTCAATACTATGTACTAAATAATCTGCAAACCATTTAATATCAGTAATATGTACATTTGTTTCTTCATAAACTTCTCGTACTGCCGCATCTTCTAAAGTTTCTCCAGGCTCTACTTTACCACCTGGAAATTCTACTCCCCGTCTTTTGTGAATCGTACATAACCATTTACCGTTATTATTTACCATTACTAAAACGTGCTTTGGAGAAACATTAATTTGTCCTTTTTTGAAAGATAAATCTACAAAAAATCCATTTTCATCAATAAATGTAAACATCCCTTTACTCAACTCCTATCTTCATAATAAGGGAGTAAAGGGATCATGTCATCTAATTGAAATATGGCAATTTCTCTACAAACTCTTTTGTATTATCATCGCCAAATTCATGGATCAGTGCATAAATTTTAGCAATTCTACTATCGATTTCATGATTTGACTCATCTAAATGATATGGTAAATAAGGCAAGTGTGCTCTTACTGCATTATGAAATTCTAAAGAGTCGATTTGAAGAAATAATTTTTCAAAAATTCTTGCCTTTTCTGAATTCATTTTTAGTTCAAATTCACATGGGGTGCCTAAAGGAACGTAACTATATGAATTGTTTGCAACTGAGACATATACTGTTGTTTCGATAACAATCACTCCTTTTTGATAAGTATGGAGTGACGAAGTCATTACTATACTAAAAAAGCTAATGGCTCATAACTAAATCATTAGCTTCTCCAATTATCATTTATATACTGTTTAAAACCGACAATTTATTTACCTAAAAAGGCATTTAACATCCATGTATGTTTTTCTAAACTTTGGAATGTTGCATTTAACATATCTTCTGTTCGATCATCACCATCTTCAGCTGCTTGTCGCATTGCTACCTTTATAAGCTTCATAATAGTCTTAAAATCATTTATTGTTATTTGAACCATTTCTTCTGGCGTTTCAGAGCCTGTTGCTTCTTGAACATGAGAAAGTTCAAGATGTTCCTTTAATGTTGCTACTGGTTTACCACCCTTTGTTAATATACGTTCAGCTACTTCATCTAAATTCAATGTCACTTCATTATAGAGCTCTTCAAATTTTGCATGTAAAGTAAAAAATTGATTACCTGTTACATACCAATGATAATTATGAAGTTTTGTATAAAGCACTGACCATGTTGCAACAAGTTCATTTAACTGAGTATTTAATTTGTTTGATGCCATTTACTTCACCTCTTTAACGTTATTTATATTGGTAAAATTATTTTCCAGGAAATAGTTTGTCATAAAAGAGACATTTCCCCTATTAAGTCACTACCATTTCTTAATATTGCCTTTATTTATTGAAATATAACAATGATACATTTTAATTCGAATTCTTGAGATCATTTTTCATACCATAAACAAATTTCAAGTTTTTACAGAAGATTTTTCTGTCGATTATTCTAATGTTTATATACTTTAATTACTTAAAAAAAAATGGTATGTTTAATCAAAGATCTAATTTTTTGATAAAATAATTCAAATTAAATTTAAAGAAGGACGAATTATGAAGTACCCTTTTATTTGGCTAATCAAGTTTTATCGTAAATATATTTCACCAATGACTCCACCAAGTTGTCGTTTTCATCCAACATGCTCACAATATGGTCTTGAAGCATTTCAAAAACATGGGGCTATAAAAGGTTTATTCCTTACAATTAAACGAATATTAAAATGTCATCCATTCCATCCAGGTGGTTTTGATCCAGTTCCTGAAAAATGGTCTTCGAAAAAAAAATAATTTCGAAGGCTATTTTTTATTGTGTTTTTAGCAAGGATAAGTTATTATTAACAATGTTGAATTTATAAATCGTAATTATTACTATTTAATGGAGTGTATACTTATATGAAAAAAATTCTTACTTTCCTTGTTGCAGCTTTTATAGCGGTATTAGTAACGGCATGTTCAAGCTCACAATCCGACGAAACCAATGTTGATTCAAATAAAATTGATATTTATACGACTGTCTATCCTTTAAGTTACTTTGCTGAACGTATCGGCGGAGACTATGTCAACGTTTCATCAATTTACCCGCCTGGTTCAAATGAGCATACTTTTGAACCTACTCAGACCGATATGATTAAACTAGCAGATAGCGATTTATTTCTTTACATTGGCCTTGGTTTAGAAGGTTTTGTTGAAAATGCAAAATCTTCATTGGCAAATGAACAGGTAAAGTTTGTTGCTGTAGGTGACAATATTCCTGAGGATAAGTTAAATCTATCTACTGGCCATACTTTTGAAGAGGCGATTAGTGAGCATGAACACGAGCACGAACATGAAGAGCATGACCATGGTGAATTCGATCCTCATGTTTGGTTATCTCCTAGTCTTAGTCAAGATTTAGCATTATCTATTAAAGATGAATTAGTAAATGCAATGCCTGAACAAGAGCAATTATTTAATGAAAACTACGAAACTTTAGTTGCTGATCTTCAATCTTTAAATAAAGACTTGGAGCAATTAGTAGCAGAAGCTTCATCTAAAACTTTCTTTGTATCACATTCATCTTTCGGATACATTGCAGGTGAATATGGTTTAATCCAAGTACCTATTGCTGGTTTAAATTCACAAAGCGAACCTTCACAAAAAGAATTAATCGAAATTGTAGATTTAGCAGAAGATTTAGATGTGAAATATATATTATTTGAACAAAATATTTCATCAAATCTTACTTCAGTCATTCAAAATGAAATTGGGGCAGAAGCTCTTACATTGCACAATTTAAGTGTTTTAACAGAAGAAGATATTGCTCAAAACGAAACATACTTTACATTAATGAAAAGAAATATTGAAACATTAAGAACCGCGCTGAATGCTTCTTAAAACAAAATCCCCGATAACGCGATTATCGGGGATTTTTTTAATGCATTAATTCTTTCAGTTTTCTTCTCATTAATTTATTGGATCCGTTTCGAGGTAATTGTTCTACAAAGTAGACTTCCTTAGGAACTTTATATTTTGCTAAATGCTCTCTACAATAATCTAATAATTCTTCTTTTCTAACCGATTCATTTAGTACGATAAAGGCAATCGGTACCTGCCCCCATGTTTTATCTTCTATCCCACATACTCCTGCTTCCTTAACTGAAGGATGAGCCATTAAGACTCCTTCAACTTCTGCAGGATATATATTTTCTCCACCAGATATAATTAAATCAGTTCTTCTATCTACAACAAACAAATATCCTTCATCATCTATATAACCGATATCTCCAGTATGTAACCAGCCATCCACCGTTGAGTTTTTATGTTCAAATTGGCCAATATAACCCGGTGTAACATGTGGACCTTTTATTAAGATTTCTCCTTCAACAAATGGTTCATTCGTATCAGCAATCTTTATTTGATTGAAGAATAACGGTTTTCCTGAAGAACCTAGCTTTCGAAAAGCGTCCTTGTTTGATAAAGTTGCAGTTTGTGACGATGTTTCTGTCATGCCATAAGTTTGAGATACAGAAAGATTTACTTTTTGTGCTCTTAATAAATAACTTTTTGGGATAGGTCCTCCCCCAGCTAATGCTAATTTAAATTTTGGAGAAGCCTCTAACCCTCTTTCTTCAAGTCCATGTAATATTCTTTCTAGCATAACTGCAACAACAGATATGTGAGTGATTCTTCCTGAAGAAATATCTGAAATGGTTCCTTCTGTATCAAATTTTCTATATAATTTTACTTCATTTCCATACAATAAAGAGCGGACTAAAATTGAAAAACCACTAATATGAAATATCGGTACTGCACAGAGCCACACATCTTCCTCTGATAAACCAATATTTAAAGCGGACGATACTGCACTCTCTTTATGGTTGCCAACAGTCTGTCTTACCCCTTTTGGATGTCCTGTTGTCCCAGATGTATACATGATAGTCGTCGTCTGATCTAATGTCCATTGTTCAGATATTTCGATGGGCGTTTCATGACTTTGTTCCACTGCTAAAAACGAAAGCTTATTAACCATTTGAGGAAGTAAATGTTCATCCTCCTCATCGACAATTACTACAGAAGCTTTTGCATCTTTAATTTGATAGTCTAGTTCCTCTTTAGTTAACTTTCTATTTAATAAAACCATCTCACATTTTAAATGCATACATGCTAATATCATAAAAATTAATCTAGGATGATTTTGACCCATAATAGCTACACGGCTTCCCTCTTCAATTCCAAGAGATGTGAGCTGATAAGCACGTTTAATCGAGATTTGTTTTAATTGCTCAAAGGACCACGACTTACCTTCAAATGTTAGTCCTATTCGATTTGGTGTTAAATATGCACGTTGTAATATCCAATTAGGATACATAGTTATTCCTCCTAACGTTACTACATCTATTTTACTTC
Source organism: Lysinibacillus sp. PLM2 (assembly GCA_023168345.1). Lineage (NCBI taxonomy): Bacteria > Bacillati > Bacillota > Bacilli > Caryophanales > Bacillaceae > Lysinibacillus > Lysinibacillus sp. PLM2. The sequence continues at coordinate 2,841,091 of AP025689.1, forward strand.
TATATCATCTTTTCGTACAAAATAAAAAATAGTAAGGTGCTCTTACTATTTTTATGAATAATTAATGTGAATTTTATTTTTTCCCTTTTCTTTCACATTGTACAACGCAATATCAGCACTTTTTATAAAATATGAATCATTCATATTTTTAGTTTGACAAATGGAAGCTCCGATACTTGTGGTCATTGGGAACTCTATATTTTCATATGAAAAAGGTTGGTTCATTTGCATTTTTACTTTCATCACAAAATTTAAAACATCCTCTTCATTTTTAGCATTATCTAATAAAACAATGAATTCATCTCCACCAAGTCGAGCGGCAATTTCATTATCATTTATGGCAGACTTAATTCGATTGGCAAACTCTATTATTGCTTGATCACCAACTTCATGACCCCAATGATCATTTACTTTCTTAAAATCATCAATATCTAATAAAACAATTGCAAAATTTTGTTCTTTAGTATTTAACTCATGAATTTTTTCATTTATCTTTTCTTTAAAAAAGCGTCGATTTGGCAAACCCGTTAAAGAATCATAATATGCAAATTGCTTCAATTGATCTTCATATGCCTTTTGAATGGTTATATCTCGTGCAACAATGAGCATGTGCCGAAAATTATGCGCATTATCAAAAACAGGAGTGCCATCTACATCTATCCAAATCCAGCCTTTTTCTTTATGAAAAGCTTTAATTGTTACTTTAAATGGTTCACCACTCTCCATTGCTTTGTCAAGATTCTCTTCAAGTATATCGAGATAATCTTGGTGTATATTTAAAAATGGGCGACCGTTCGTTACAATTTCATCTGAATTATATCCAAACATTTTAGTGCATGATGGGGATACAAAAAGATAATTTTTTTTATCATCCATAAGTACAATAACGTCTTGAACATTTTCAGCGATTATTTGGAAATCTATTTGTGATTCAGCGATTTTTTCTTTTAATTCATCGAAGGCGCTCATATCCTTAAACAGTAAAAACATACCTTCTTCAATATTCTCTTTATCTACTGGGATGAATTGGGCTAAACAGTTAATTTTGCATTTGTTTTTATGAATTACTGTTAAACGGAAATCTTCAAAATTGCTTGTCACTGATTGTTGAAGCTTTTCATATGCAACTTCTTGATCATTCATATCAATTATAGTAGTAAAAAAAAGACCCTCTAACACTTTTTTAGGATAGCCACATAATTGTTCTGCAGCACTATTTACGTCAATAATATAACCTTCAGCATTAATCGTAAAAATCGCATCTGAATTAAATGAATAAAGTGAATAATAATCAAACTTATTAATTTGTTGTTCATTTAATGGCTTTAGATCGTTAACTTCATTCACTTTAATTCATCCTCTCACAAATGGTTAATGTTTATAGTTTCTTATAAAAATTTACTATAATTTATTGTTTATATTATACTAAAACCTTTATTTAATAAGCAATTAATAGAATCAGAATAGTATTATAGATGTCAAAAATATCTCATAAAAAAAGTAAGAGAATAAATTTTCTCTTACTTTTTAAGGAATTTCTTACTATAAATTTTATTATGGGAATCTTGGGAATTGACCAAAGTCTGGGTTACGTTTTTCTTTAAACGCATCGCGACCTTCTTTTGCTTCTTCTGTTGTGTAGTAAAGAAGAGTTGCGTCACCAGCTAGTTGTTGTAGTCCTGCAAGACCATCAGTATCAGCGTTCATAGATGCTTTTAAGAAACGAAGTGCAGTAGGTGATAATTCAAGCATTTCCTCACACCATTTAACTGTTTCGTCCTCTAGTTGCTCTAATGGAACAACTGTGTTTACTAGACCCATATCAAGTGCTTGCTGTGCATCATATTGACGACATAAGAACCAAATTTCACGAGCCTTTTTATGACCAACAATACGTGCTAAATAGCCTGAGCCGTAACCAGCATCAAAAGATCCAACACGTGGTCCCGTTTGTCCGAAACGTGCATTTTCTGCTGCGATCGTTAAGTCACATACAACATGTAATACATGCCCTCCACCAATTGCATAACCTGCTACCATTGCTACTACTGGTTTTGGAATAACACGAATTAAACGTTGTAGATCTAATACGTTTAAGCGAGGAATTTCATCATCCCCAACATATCCACCATGACCGCGTACTTTTTGATCTCCACCTGAACAGAAAGCTAAATCGCCTTCACCAGTTAAAATGATTACGCCTACTCTTGAGTCATCACGTGCACGTGAAAATGCGTCAATCATTTCATTAACTGTTTTTGGACGGAATGCATTACGCACTTCTGGTCGGTTAATTGTAATTTTTGCAATTCCGTTATAAAACTCATACTTAATATCTTCATAAGTATGTAAGCTTGTCCACTCTCTTGCCATTATTTGACCCCCTTAGTATTTAGTTAGAATGTCCTTTACTATTGTAGCAAATTGTGTCGGATTTTCCACATGAATCGCATGTCCAACATTTTTTATTATGATATGCTCTCCAAAAGCTATTTGCTTCTTCATTTGCTTTGCAATATTACAAAATTTCACATCAAGCTCACCTGTTAATAAATAAACAGGCATTTTAAATTGGTGTAATTTGCTCCACAGTGACTTCTGTGCACCTGTCCCCATACTACGGAGACTATTGGCAAGCCCTATTTCTTTTTGGGATAGACGCTCGTTTCTAATTACCTTTTGAACTTTTGATGGTAATTTTTTTTGAGAATGGAACAGCGGAATATTCTCCCATTGATTCACAAAAGCAGTTATACCATCTTTTTCAATCTTATCTGCCAAGTGCTCATCCGATTTTCTTCTTAATAGCCTTTCCTCTTCTGTTTCTAAGCCTGGTGAGGCACTTTCTAAAATTAACTGTTTAATACGATGTGGATAAGCTTCAGCGTAAGAGAGAGCAACTCTTCCTCCCATTGAATATCCAAGCAATGAAAAAACCTCAAGATTTAAAGCTGTAAAAACCTCTTCTAAATCCTTTACCTGCTCTTCCATCGAGTATCTTGAAGGGTTGGTAGGTGCATCGGTTTTACCATGTCCAAGTAAATCAATTGCTATTATTCTTATATTGGTTGGTAACTGAGCAACTACTTGTTCCCAAGTAGTAACACTTCCTGTAAAACCATGCAACAGTATGAGTGTATCTTCGAAAGTTTCATTCCAAACATCTAGGTTAACGTTTACATCACGAACCGAAAGCATCATAATGCCTCTATCTCCTTATTAATATCAGACCAAAGCTTACGATGGGCAATGACGTTTTCTTGTCGATTCGTAAACACTTCAATTAATTTTAATGGATTTCCACTTTGTCGATTTAAACTACTTTTCATTTCAGATAATTTATTTACTTTTATATATTCCATATCATACATTTTAGCTATGTGTTCAAATTGAAGGGCTGTAGGAGTTCCGAACAAATCCTCATAATACTCTTTAACTGTTGCTTGAGATAAATATGAGAATATACCTCCACCATCGTTATTAAATACAATAATTGTCATTTCGCAAGGTTGATATCGTGTCGCTATTAAGCCATTTATATCATGTAAAAATGCTAAATCGCCAATAAGCAAATATGAATTTCGATCCGCACGTCCACTACTATAACCTAAAGCAGTGGACACAACGCCATCTATTCCATTCGCACCTCGATTAGCAATTATTTGTATGTCTTTTTCTGTTGGTATTAAAAACGTATCAATATCACGTATCGGCATGCTGCTGCTAACAAACAAATCACTTTCATCTGGTAACTGTTCAATTATTGTGCGAACCATTGCACCTTCATCTTCTTCATGATCAATATAGCTTTGAACATATTTTACAGCCACTTCCTCACTTATCCGCCACGTATCCAAATAATCAGGGTCGAGTGCACTCTGAATGTCTAATTCCCTTAACCAATTACCGATAGAAGCATGTAGGAAATGACTGGATACCGATGCAGAATCTCGGAACATTGGATCTTCATCTACTACAACATAGTTAGCTGGTACCCATTTTGTTAAGAAGATTGTAAGAAACTTTGATACGGGCTGTGCACCAAATCGAATGACTGTTTCAGCAATAACCTTCTCTTTAAAAGACTCACTTTTTAAAAGCGCATCATAGGAAGAAATGATATATTCCCTGCAATCACTAGGGATATTTGTTCTTAAATTTGATAGACTTTCTACCAACACTGGCCACTTAACTTTTCGAATAAAGTCCCACATTACCTGTAAATCAGTTCCCAGTGATAGCTCGCCAACTACGATAAACCCTCTTTTAGTTTCACTCATAATTTTCGCTAAAAGTGTTTTCGCTTCATCTGAAGCTGAAATTTCACCAATTATACTGCGTTGAAAAGTAGGTTTTGGCAAAGTTTCTTGAAAATTTATTAAAAGTGGTTCTCGAAAAGGCACGTTCATATGCACAGGTCCAAATGGTGCTGTTTTTGAAATATTAATGGCACGTGCAATATGTCTTTCGATAAATGATCGTGTTTGTAATTCTCCATCTGGTAACGGAAACTCAATTGACCATTTTACCTGTTCCCCATAGAGACGAATTTGATTAATCGTCTGTGGAGCGCCAACTTCACGTAATTCATGTGGACGATCTGCTGTAATTACGATTAATGGAACACGTGCATTTTTCGCCTCTACAATAGCCGGAAAATAGTTCGCTGCAGCAGTACCTGATGTACATAATAATGCAACAGGCTTTCCCTTTGCCTTTGCGATTCCTAACGCAAAAAATGCTGCGGAACGTTCATCCACTTGTCTATATATCTGAATCGACTTCGTGGAAGCAAATGCATATGCAAGTGGTGTTGAACGCGATCCTGGACTAATTACCACATCTTCAACACCATTTTGAATAAGCGCTGCCACGACTTGGTAAACATAATTCGATAGAATATCACGATTACTCATTTAATTGTCCTCCTAAAACGCGCAGCATCGAACGGAATTTCACTAATGTCTCCTCGTATTCAGAGATTGGCTCTGATTCTGCAACAATCCCTCCACCTGCATAAAGAATAGCATTATTTTCAATAAGCGCTCCTGAACGAATAGCAACAGCAAACTCTCCATTACCCTCTGCATCTATCCATCCAAGTGGTGCCGCATATAACCCTCTATTCATAGGTTCTACCTGTCTTATGATTGATAATGCTTGTTGTCTAGGGACTCCTCCTAGAGCCGGTGTTGGATGTAAATCTTTTACTAGCTGTAAAATATTCGCATTATCATTTAACTTCCCTTCAACAGGTGTATATAAATGTTGTATATCTCGAATTTTTAATAATCTAGGATTCTTTGGCACACTATAGTGAACACAATTTTTTGCGAATGTATCCTTTATCATTTCTACAACATATTGATGCTCCCCTAGATTTTTCGCATCATTTAATAAACTTTGACCAAGTGCATAATCCTCTTCAGCCGTTTTCCCTCTTTTTATCGAACCTGCAATACACGATGAATAAGCTAGTCCATTGTTAACCTTTACAAGTCTCTCGGGAGATGCTCCGAAAAAGAGCAATCCCTCCCTTTCTAAACCAAACAAATAACTCTCAGGCTGTTCATTGATAATTTGAGAAAGGACCTGTGGAGAAGTTACTTTATCTTTAAACTGTAAGGAAAGAGCTCGAGCGATAACAACTTTTTCTGCTTCTTTCTTTTGAATTAAATTTGCTACCTTTTGGATAGAGTTTAGATATTCAACTTTATTACGTTCCTCATAACCTGTAACTAATGGTTTATCATAGGTTTTTACTTCTTTCACCTGTGCAGCATGGATTAAATGGTCTCTCTCTTTTCTTAAGTTATCAAATTGAGACGTGCTATCCTCATCATCAGTTATTAAATGAATGCTTACATATGCCTTCTCATTCTGAATAACAAGCTGGAAAGTCGCAACAGCAAAAAAGCTATTTGGAAAACCGTCCCATTCGCCACTCTTTTCATTTAATGGATCGAATGAAAAACCTCCGAATAGTATTGGCTGTGGTTCTTGATCCTCTTTTACAATATTTTCAGTAAGGTGCTTCCATATTTTTTCAACATGATTATAACGATTAACATGTGCATTATTTTCTATTGTATATGCATGACCTAGGCCAACTAAAGTAAACGTTTTCTCACGATTTTGCCAAAAAAATCTTTTCCCTTTATGTTGACTTTCTCCTGCTGCAAAAAAGGCTAATGCCGATAATCTATTAACTTCTATTGTCTCAATATAGAAGTGTAACTTTGAATTAATAGAGCCCACTTCAAACTCAGTGGCTTGTAACCACTTTTGATCCATGAAATTTCCCTCCGTCAAACTTGCTGATTCTTAAAATATTGTCTCTATTTACCTATAGGTTAATTATGTTTCAACATATAGGGAATACACGTTACCCTTTATAGTTTTCACCAAGGTTACAACTTTATTAAGTAAGTAAACCAACAGCTATAAAATACAAGTCGTAACAGAGTCAATCATTTTAAGTTTAGCTTTGTATATCCTATAAAACGCTTTATTTAAATTAGCAGTATCTATTCTATCATAACACTTTTTTTTCTTATACAATATGGATTACTACTCACTAATCTTTGTTTTTATTTGGTTGTTTTTTACTAGCTACAACAAATCTGTTTAATACCAAAAGTTAGGATTATTAAATAGCTCTTGCTCGATATTCAATTACTTCATAGAATTCATAATTAAATTTTTCCATTAGCTCTTAGATTATATTTATAAGAGCATAAAAAAACACTATCAAGATTTTATAATCTTGATAGTGTTTTTTTGATGACCCGTACGGGATTCGAACCCGTGTTACCGCCGTGAAAGGGCGGTGTCTTAACCACTTGACCAACGGGCCAATTTAATGGCGGAGAAGGAGGGATTTGAACCCTCGCGCCGGTTACCCGACCTACACCCTTAGCAGGGGCGCCTCTTCAGCCTCTTGAGTACTTCCCCAATATGGCTCCGAAGGTAGGACTCGAACCTACGACCAACCGGTTAACAGCCGGTTGCTCTACCACTGAGCTACTTCGGAATAGTATGGTGGGCCTAAATGGACTTGAACCATCGACCTCACGCTTATCAGGCGTGCGCTCTAACCAGCTGAGCTATAGGCCCATAAAACTAATGGAGCGGGTGATCGGAATCGAACCGACGACATCAGCTTGGAAGGCTGAGGTTTTACCATTAAACTACACCCGCAAATGGTGGGTCCGGACGGAATCGAACCGCCGACACTTTGAGCTTCAGTCAAATGCTCTACCAACTGAGCTACAGACCCAAATTTTATTTAAATGGCGGTCCCGACCGGGATCGAACCGGCGATCTCCTGCGTGACAGGCAGGCATGTTAACCGCTACACCACGGGACCATTTGGTTGCGGGGACAGGATTTGAACCTGTGACCTTCGGGTTATGAGCCCGACGAGCTACCGAACTGCTCCACCCCGCGATAATGTGATTGATATTTTAGAAAATGGCGGAGGCAGTAGGATTTGAACCCACGCGCGGTTTAACCCGCCTGTCGGTTTTCAAGACCGATCCCTTCAGCCAGACTTGGGTATGCCTCCGTTTTACTATTATTAATGGTGGACCTTGCAGGACTCGAACCTGCGACCGGACGGTTATGAGCCGTCTGCTCTAACCAACTGAGCTAAAGGTCCTTTAAAGATGGCGGCAGAGGGGATCGAACCCCCGACCTTACGGGTATGAACCGTACGCTCTAGCCAGCTGAGCTACGCCGCCAGGATCTTTATTTATGGTTGGTGGAGCCTAGCGGGATCGAACCGCTGACCTCCTGCGTGCAAGGCAGGCGCTCTCCCAGCTGAGCTAAGGCCCCATTACTTTTTATTACTTGGTCCACTTTTATGGTCGGGAAGACAGGATTCGAACCTGCGACCCCTTGGTCCCAAACCAAGTGCTCTACCAAGCTGAGCTACTTCCCGTATCTTTGGCGCGCCTGGCAGGAGTCGAACCCACAACCTTCTGATCCGTAGTCAGACGCTCTATCCAATTGAGCTACAGGCGCTAATAATTGCTTCGTTTATAAATGGTGCCGAGGACCGGAATCGAACCGGTACGGTAGTCACCTACCGCAGGATTTTAAGTCCTGTGCGTCTGCCAGTTCCGCCACCCCGGCACATTTGGAGCGGAAGACGGGGTTCGAACCCGCGACCCCCACCTTGGCAAGGTGGTGTTCTACCACTGAACTACTTCCGCATGTGCTTTTATCGCTAGTATTTTGGAATATGGTGCGGGTGAAGGGAGTCGAACCCCCACGCCTTACGGCGCTAGATCCTAAGTCTAGTGCGTCTGCCAATTCCGCCACACCCGCGTAAGTTATATTAAAGATGAGCCATGAAGGACTTGAACCTTCGACCCTCTGATTAAAAGTCAGATGCTCTACCACTGAGCTAATGGCTCATGAAAATGGTGCCGGCGAAAGGACTTGAACCCTCAACCTACTGATTACAAGTCAGTTGCTCTACCAATTGAGCTACACCGGCTTTTTCATATGGTGGAGGATGACGGGCTCGAACCGCCGACCCCCTGCTTGTAAGGCAGGTGCTCTCCCAGCTGAGCTAATCCTCCTCATTTCTTTCGTCTAGCAACGTCCTACTCTCACAGGGGGAATCCCCCAACTACCATCGGCGCTAAAGAGCTTAACTTCCGTGTTCGGTATGGGAACGGGTGTGACCTCTTTGCCATTATCACTAGACTTATTAAATTAGGACAAGAATTATCATATCATAATTGATATGTTTTTCAAGTGTTTTTTAAAAGAATTTTAAATTTTTATTTTAAAATTCTTGGATATGACCCGTACGGGATTCGAACCCGTGTTACCGCCGTGAAAGGGCGGTGTCTTAACCACTTGACCAACGGGCCAATTTAATGGCGGAGAAGGAGGGATTTGAACCCTCGCGCCGGTTACCCGACCTACACCCTTAGCAGGGGCGCCTCTTCAGCCTCTTGAGTACTTCCCCAATATGGCTCCGAAGGTAGGACTCGAACCTACGACCAACCGGTTAACAGCCGGTTGCTCTACCACTGAGCTACTTCGGAATAGTATGGTGGGCCTAAATGGACTTGAACCATCGACCTCACGCTTATCAGGCGTGCGCTCTAACCAGCTGAGCTATAGGCCCATAAAACTAATGGAGCGGGTGATCGGAATCGAACCGACGACATCAGCTTGGAAGGCTGAGGTTTTACCATTAAACTACACCCGCAAATGGTGGGTCCGGACGGAATCGAACCGCCGACACTTTGAGCTTCAGTCAAATGCTCTACCAACTGAGCTACAGACCCAAATTTTATTTAAATGGCGGTCCCGACCGGGATCGAACCGGCGATCTCCTGCGTGACAGGCAGGCATGTTAACCGCTACACCACGGGACCATTTGGTTGCGGGGACAGGATTTGAACCTGTGACCTTCGGGTTATGAGCCCGACGAGCTACCGAACTGCTCCACCCCGCGATAATGTGATTGATATTTTAGAAAATGGCGGAGGCAGTAGGATTTGAACCCACGCGCGGTTTAACCCGCCTGTCGGTTTTCAAGACCGATCCCTTCAGCCAGACTTGGGTATGCCTCCGTTTTACTATTATTAATGGTGGACCTTGCAGGACTCGAACCTGCGACCGGACGGTTATGAGCCGTCTGCTCTAACCAACTGAGCTAAAGGTCCTTTAAAGATGGCGGCAGAGGGGATCGAACCCCCGACCTTACGGGTATGAACCGTACGCTCTAGCCAGCTGAGCTACGCCGCCAGGATCTTTATTTATGGTTGGTGGAGCCTAGCGGGATCGAACCGCTGACCTCCTGCGTGCAAGGCAGGCGCTCTCCCAGCTGAGCTAAGGCCCCATTGCTTTTTATTACTTGGTCCACTTTTATGGTCGGGAAGACAGGATTCGAACCTGCGACCCCTTGGTCCCAAACCAAGTGCTCTACCAAGCTGAGCTACTTCCCGTATCTTTGGCGCGCCTGGCAGGAGTCGAACCCACAACCTTCTGATCCGTAGTCAGACGCTCTATCCAATTGAGCTACAGGCGCTAATAATTGCTTCGTTTATAAATGGTGCCGAGGACCGGAATCGAACCGGTACGGTAGTCACCTACCGCAGGATTTTAAGTCCTGTGCGTCTGCCAGTTCCGCCACCCCGGCACATTTGGAGCGGAAGACGGGGTTCGAACCCGCGACCCCCACCTTGGCAAGGTGGTGTTCTACCACTGAACTACTTCCGCATGTGCTTTTATCGCTAGTATTTTGGAATATGGTGCGGGTGAAGGGAGTCGAACCCCCACGCCTTACGGCGCTAGATCCTAAGTCTAGTGCGTCTGCCAATTCCGCCACACCCGCGTAAGTTATATTAAAGATGAGCCATGAAGGACTTGAACCTTCGACCCTCTGATTAAAAGTCAGATGCTCTACCACTGAGCTAATGGCTCATGAAAATGGTGCCGGCGAAAGGACTTGAACCCTCAACCTACTGATTACAAGTCAGTTGCTCTACCAATTGAGCTACACCGGCTTTTTCATATGGTGGAGGATGACGGGCTCGAACCGCCGACCCCCTGCTTGTAAGGCAGGTGCTCTCCCAGCTGAGCTAATCCTCCTATTATGTATGAGAATAATATTTATGTAATTCATTCTCTCAAAACTGGATAAAGACATTGAATTTGTTCAAGTTTGTTTTGGTTAAGTCCTCGATCGATTAGTATTCGTCAGCTCCATGTGTCACCACACTTCCACCTCGAACCTATCTACCTCATCGTCTTTGAGGGATCTTACTTCAAATGAATGGGAAATCTCATCTTGAGGGGGCTTCATGCTTAGATGCTTTCAGCACTTATCCCGTCCACACATAGCTACCCAGCGATGCCTTTGGCAAGACAACTGGTACACCAGCGGTGTGTCCATCCCGGTCCTCTCGTACTAAGGACAGCTCCTCTCAAATTTCCTACGCCCACGACGGATAGGGACCGAACTGTCTCACGACGTTCTGAACCCAGCTCGCGTACCGCTTTAATGGGCGAACAGCCCAACCCTTGGGACCGACTACAGCCCCAGGATGCGATGAGCCGACATCGAGGTGCCAAACCTCCCCGTCGATGTGGACTCTTGGGGGAGATAAGCCTGTTATCCCCGGGGTAGCTTTTATCCGTTGAGCGATGGCCCTTCCATGCGGAACCACCGGATCACTAAGCCCGTCTTTCGACCCTGCTCGACTTGTAGGTCTCGCAGTCAAGCTCCCTTGTGCCTTTACACTCTACGAATGATTTCCAACCATTCTGAGGGAACCTTTGGGCGCCTCCGTTACCTTTTAGGAGGCGACCGCCCCAGTCAAACTGTCCACCTGACACTGTCTCCTACCCCGATAAGGGGTACGGGTTAGAATTTCAGTACAACCAGGGTAGTATCCCACCGACGCCTCCATCGAAGCTGGCGCTCCGACTTCTCTGGCTCCTACCTATCCTGTACAAGTTGTACCAAAATTCAATATCAAGCTACAGTAAAGCTCCACGGGGTCTTTCCGTCCTGTCGCGGGTAACCTGCATCTTCACAGGTACTATAATTTCACCGAGTCTCTCGTTGAGACAGTGCCCAGATCGTTACGCCTTTCGTGCGGGTCGGAACTTACCCGACAAGGAATTTCGCTACCTTAGGACCGTTATAGTTACGGCCGCCGTTTACTGGGGCTTCAATTCAGAGCTTCGCTTGCGCTAACCCCTCCTCTTAACCTTCCAGCACCGGGCAGGCGTCAGCCCCTATACTTCACCTTACGGTTTTGCAGAGACCTGTGTTTTTGCTAAACAGTCGCCTGGGCCTATTCACTGCGGCTCTCTCTCGAGAGCACCCCTTCTCCCGAAGTTACGGGGTCATTTTGCCGAGTTCCTTAACGAGAGTTCTCTCGCACACCTTAGGATTCTCTCCTCGACTACCTGTGTCGGTTTGCGGTACGGGCACCTCCCGCCTCGCTAGAGGCTTTTCTTGGCAGTGTGAAATCAGGAACTTCGCGATGAATCGCTCCCCATCACAGCTCAACGTATTAGGAAGCGGATTTTCCTACTTCCACGCCTTACTGCTTGGGCGTGCACAACCAACGGCACGCTTTCCCTATCCTACTGCGTCCCCCCATTACTCAAACGGCGGGGAGGTGGTACAGGAATATCAACCTGTTGTCCATCGTCTACGCCTATCGGCCTCGACTTAGGTCCCGACTAACCCTGAGCGGACGAGCCTTCCTCAGGAAACCTTAGTCATACGGTGGATGGGATTCTCACCCATCTTTCGCTACTCATACCGGCATTCTCACTTCTAAGCGCTCCACCAGTCCTTCCGGTCTGACTTCAACGCACTTAGAACGCTCTCCTACCACTGACATCGTAGATGTCAATCCACAGCTTCGGTGAATCGTTTAGCCCCGATACATTTTCGGCGCAGCGTCACTCGACCAGTGAGCTATTACGCACTCTTTAAATGATGGCTGCTTCTAAGCCAACATCCTGGTTGTCTAAGCAACGCCACATCCTTTTCCACTTAACGATTACTTTGGGACCTTAGCTGGTGGTCTGGGCTGTTTCCCTTTTGACTACGGATCTTATCACTCGCAGTCTGACTCCCGTGTATAAATATCTGGCATTCGGAGTTTGTCTGAATTCGGTAAAGCGAGATGCCCCCCTAGTCCAAACAGTGCTCTACCTCCAGTATTCTAATTCACGAGGCTAGCCCTAAAGCTATTTCGGAGAGAACCAGCTATCTCCAAGTTCGATTGGAATTTCTCCGCTACCCACACCTCATCCCCGCACTTTTCAACGTGCGTGGGTTCGGGCCTCCAGTAAGTGTTACCTCACCTTCACCCTGGACATGGGTAGATCACCTGGTTTCGGGTCTACGACCACGTACTCATTCGCCCTATTCAGACTCGCTTTCGCTGCGGCTCCGCCTTCTCGGCTTAACCTTGCACGTAATCGTAACTCGCCGGTTCATTCTACAAAAGGCACGCTATCACCCATTAACGGGCTCTAACTACTTGTAGGCACACGGTTTCAGGTTCTATTTCACTCCCCTCCCGGGGTGCTTTTCACCTTTCCCTCACGGTACTGGTTCACTATCGGTCACTAGGTAGTATTTAGCCTTGGGAGATGGTCCTCCCGGATTCCGACGGAATTTCACGTGTTCCGCCGTACTCAGGATACACTCAAGAGTGAATGAACTTTTGACTACAGGGCTTTTACCTTTTATAGCGGACCTTTCCAGATCGCTTCGTCTAATTCATTCTTTTGTAACTCCATGTAGAGTGTCCTACAACCCCAAGAGGCAAGCCTCTTGGTTTGGGCTCTTCCCGTTTCGCTCGCCGCTACTCAGGGAATCGAATTTTCTTTCTCTTCCTCCAGGTACTTAGATGTTTCAGTTCCCTGGGTCTGTCTTCAACACGCTATGAATTCACGTGAAGATACTATGCCATTACGCATAGTGGGTTCCCCATTCGGAAATCCCCGGATCAAAGCTTACTTACAGCTCCCCGAGGCATATCGGTGTTAGTGCCGTCCTTCATCGACTCCTAGTGCCAAGGCATTCACCGTGCGCCCTTAATAACTTAACCTAAAAGTTATTACTTCTCTTAAAGAGAAGATTTAGACTTACAATAAAATTCTTGAACTAATTGCTTATTATATCAATGTCGTTTTATCCAGTTTTCAAAGAACAAAGCTACTGACTTCAATCACATCGTGATTAATCATCAGTGAGTATGCTTCATGCAGCTTTGCGACGAGTAATGAGTTACATCCTCGAGTTTGCATCGCGCAGGAGCAAGTTTTGTTGAAGTGTTCTAGCGAGTTGAACAAACGTTCTTCGCTTTTCGATGAACCTTCAAAACTGAACACAAAACGTTAATGTATAAGCTCTTAGAGCTTATTTCCGTTATATATCCTTAGAAAGGAGGTGATCCAGCCGCACCTTCCGATACGGCTACCTTGTTACGACTTCACCCCAATCATCTGTCCCACCTTCGGCGGCTGGCCCCAAAAGGTTACCTCACCGACTTCGGGTGTTACAAACTCTCGTGGTGTGACGGGCGGTGTGTACAAGGCCCGGGAACGTATTCACCGCGGCATGCTGATCCGCGATTACTAGCGATTCCAGCTTCATGTAGGCGAGTTGCAGCCTACAATCCGAACTGAGAACGGTTTTATCAGATTAGCTCCATCTCGCGACTTCGCAACCGTTTGTACCGTCCATTGTAGCACGTGTGTAGCCCAGGTCATAAGGGGCATGATGATTTGACGTCATCCCCACCTTCCTCCGATTTGTCATCGGCAGTCTCCTTAGAGTGCCCAACTAAATGATGGCAACTAAGGACAAGGGTTGCGCTCGTTGCGGGACTTAACCCAACATCTCACGACACGAGCTGACGACAACCATGCACCACCTGTCACCACTGTCCCCGAAGGGAAAGCTATGTCTCCATAGCGGTCAGTGGGATGTCAAGACCTGGTAAGGTTCTTCGCGTTGCTTCGAATTAAACCACATGCTCCACCGCTTGTGCGGGCCCCCGTCAATTCCTTTGAGTTTCAGTCTTGCGACCGTACTCCCCAGGCGGAGTGCTTAATGCGTTAGCTGCAGCACTAAGGGGCGGAAACCCCCTAACACTTAGCACTCATCGTTTACGGCGTGGACTACCAGGGTATCTAATCCTGTTTGCTCCCCACGCTTTCGCGCCTCAGCGTCAGTTACAGACCAGAAAGTCGCCTTCGCCACTGGTGTTCCTCCAAATCTCTACGCATTTCACCGCTACACTTGGAATTCCACTTTCCTCTTCTGCACTCAAGTCCTCCAGTTTCCAATGACCCTCCTCGGTTGAGCCGAGGGCTTTCACATCAGACTTAAAGGACCGCCTGCGCGCGCTTTACGCCCAATAATTCCGGACAACGCTTGCCACCTACGTATTACCGCGGCTGCTGGCACGTAGTTAGCCGTGGCTTTCTAATAAGGTACCGTCAAGGTACAGCCAGTTACTACTGTACTTGTTCTTCCCTTACAACAGAGTTTTACGATCCGAAAACCTTCTTCACTCACGCGGCGTTGCTCCATCAGGCTTTCGCCCATTGTGGAAGATTCCCTACTGCTGCCTCCCGTAGGAGTCTGGGCCGTGTCTCAGTCCCAGTGTGGCCGATCACCCTCTCAGGTCGGCTACGCATCGTCGCCTTGGTGAGCCGTTACCTCACCAACTAGCTAATGCGCCGCGGGCCCATCCTATAGCGATAGCAGAACCATCTTTCAACATTTCAACAGGAGATGAAATGTATCATTCGGTATTAGCCCCGGTTTCCCGGAGTTATCCCCAACTATAGGGCAGGTTGCCCACGTGTTACTCACCCGTCCGCCGCTAACTTCAGGGAGCAAGCTCCCATCCGTCCGCTCGACTTGCATGTATTAGGCACGCCGCCAGCGTTCGTCCTGAGCCAGGATCAAACTCTCCATAAAAGAAAATTTGATATAGCTCAAATTTTTGCTGGCATCAATGTTTGATGTCCAAAATTTTGTTTCTCATTAACGAGGGTTAATGTAGAAACGTTTAATTCATTAACGTTTTGTTGTTCAGTTTTCAAGGTTCATTTGTCGCCATCGACTAACAGCAACTTTTATATAATATCATACTTTCAAAACCGAGTCAAACATTATTTTTAAATACTTTTTAATGCTTTATCTGTTTCAAAGGACAAGTAATAATATACTATATTGATATTTAAATATCAAGGATTTTTCACAAAAAACTTTTTTATGATTTTAATATCTACCACAAACAGTGTAATACCAACAATTACAACGATTCCACCAATAATTTGAGAAGGAATCAAACTTTCGTTAAAGACCAGATAAGCTAAAATAGCGGCGCCAATCGGTTCAAATAATACCGCTACTGAAATAACGTTTGTGCTTACCCATTTTATAGCCCAATTAAATAATGTATGACCAAACAAATTTGGAATTATTGCAAGTAGTAAAAACCACAACCAATCCATAGATGAATAAGGACCAAAGGATTCTCCTTTTACAATAACATAAATAAATAAACAAATTGTACTAATTGAATATACAACCATCGTATAAGTAATTAATGAAATTCTTTTACGTACATCTTGTCCAAACAATAGGTAACCCGTAATAAGTGCACAGGCAATTAAAGCCAACATATCCCCATAAAGAGCTGTCCCACTAACTTGAAAATCACCCCAGCTAATTAAAAAGCTCCCTAAAATTGCGATTAAACCTGAGATTACTGTTTTTATCGTTAAAGGTTCTTTAAAGAAAAAATATGTACCTACAAATGCAAATAGCGGTTGTAATGTAACTAACACAGTCGAACTTGCTACAGAAGTGTAATTAAGTGATTCGAACCATAAAATGAAGTGAGAAGCTAAAAAGACCCCTGCAATCGTTGAAAAAATCCAGTCTCGTTTTGTGATTAGCTTTATTTCATGAGTATGCTTTATGAAAAAGATGGGGCTCATTATTAAAACAGAAAATAACATTCTATAAAAAGCAATAACACCAGCGTCTGCAGTTGCCAATTTTACTAATATAGCTGATAGCGATATTGAAATAACTCCTATTAAGATTGGTATGTATGGATGAATCGGTGGTTTATTCATAAATAAAGTTCTCCCATCATAAAATGTTTTTCCTATATTTATATATTAACTGTCATTGTACATATTTTGGCATTTAATGTAGAAGTTCGCAATATTAAAAAGGGGGATAGGAATGACATTTTATATTTTTGACTCTTTTTCCCTTGATGAACTTATAAAGTTGTCAGTAGCAGCATTTTTAAGTTTAATTATTGGGATTGAACGTGAATTAAAGAAAAAGCCAGTAGGATTAAAAACAAGTTTAGTCATTTCAACCTTTAGTTGTTTATTAACCATTATTTCTATAGATACTGCATATAGTGTCCCTTCTCGTGACGATATTAATATTACACTCGATCCACTTCGATTAGCAGCTCAAATTGTCAGTGGCATTGGTTTTTTAGGTGCAGGAGTTATTTTAAGAAAAGGTAATGATAGTATAACTGGTTTGACTACTGCCGCAATGATATGGGGTGCGGCTGGAATAGGGATTGCCGTTGGAGCCGGATTTTATATCCAGGCATTTGTTACGGTAGTAATAGTAGTGATTGGTATCGAAATAATAGCTCCATTATTATGGAAAATTGGACCAAAACGAATACGCATGAGAGAAATAAATTTAAAAGTACGATTAACTGGTAAAAATAATATAAAGAATTTACACGTTTTCATGAAAGAAAATCAAATGTTTATAGATAATATACGTATTAGGGATGTTCAATTAGAAAATGGGTTACTTTATGAAGTAGATATTCGTTTATCAACATTATTAAAGCTTGATACATTAGCTATTTATAATTTGCTTCACTCTCTACCATATATAAAAAATATCGAAATTGAAATTTTATCTTAAACGGAGGAACTTATATGGGTGATATTTTTAAATTATTAAAAGGAGGAAATAAGCCTTCCTTGGTTGCCTCATTAGTCAATCTATTTTTAGGGATAATCAAAGGTGCAGCTTATTTCTTTACAGGTAATGTTGCAATGTTTGCTGAAATGATGCATTCTCTCGGTGATTCTGCAAATCAATTTTTCGTTTTTGTCGGCTCCGCTCTTTCTAAAAAAGCTCCTACAAAACGTTTTCCTAATGGTTTTGGACGTGTAGTAAACCTAGTATGTTTAGGTGCAGTATTAATAGTAGCCATATTATCTTATGAAACCGTTAAAGAAGGATGGCATCACTTTATTCATCCCGCTACGGAGTCTGAAGGGATTCTTATTGCTCTAGGTGTATTGTTTCTAGGTTTTGTACTAGAAGCGTCTGTATTGCATAAAGCCGCTAAAGAAGTATTACATGAAGCAGGTCAAGAAAAAGCAGGATTAAGTGCCATCCCAAAATCGATTGCGTTTCTTAATCGCGCTAAACCTGCCACAAAGCTTGTTTGGATGGAAGATGCTGTCGCAACAGGAGGTAACGTCTTAGCATTTTTAGCAATCATTATTGCACACTTCACCGGTTATTACGCTATTGAAGGTATTGCGTCAATGATTATTGGTGTCATGATGTTCTATGTTGTAGGTCGTGTATTTCTCGATAATGCTCGTGGTGCTATAGGTGAAACAGATGAAGAAATGCTTATTCATATTGGAAATTTAATTATGGAAGACCCTCACGTTAAAGATATCCAGCGTTTAGAGGTAGTAAAAGAAGGAGAGTTTCTTCATGTAGAGGCTGTTGCTGAAACAAACCCAAATCAATCATTAAAATATTTAGACGGAGTTCGAGATCATCTAATTGAGTTAATCTTAAATCAAAAAGGCGTTACTAAGGTGACACTTTCATTTGATCAGGACGATGGTATTACAGAATGGAAGCATCATTTAACTAAAGACAATACGGATAGTGATAGAAAATAATTAAAAGAAATCCTTGAGCAAAATTCATTGCACAAGGATTTTTCAATTTATAATGACATTTCTAAAATTTTTCTTACATCATTTGCTTGTAATAAGCTAAAGTTGCCAAACGGTCCATTGACCATCGCTTTTTCAACTAGCGTGTCCATTTGTGAATCATCAATTTCATAATCAGCAAGTCTGCTTGGAGCCCCGATGGAAACCCAAAACTCTCTTAATCGTTCAATACCTTCTAATGCAATCTCTTCTGCTGTTTTCCCTTCAGCACTTACACCGAATGCTTTTATAGCTAATCTGGCAAAACGTTCTGGATTCACATGTATATTATGTTTCATCCAATTTGGGAAGATAATTGCAAGCCCTCCCCCATGAGGGATATCGTAAACAGCTGATACTGCATGCTCTATATTATGTGTCGCCCAATCACCTCTTGACCCCAATGCTAAGAATCCATTTAACGCTATTGTCCCAGCTAAAAGAATCGTTTCACGAAGTTCATAATTTTCTAAATCATTAACTAGCTTTGGCGCTGTCTCTATTACTGTGCGTAAGACTCCTTCACACATTTCATCAGTAATTGGTGTATTCGTCGCATTATGAAAATACTGCTCAAACACATGTGACATCATATCAACAATACCGTAAACCGTTTGATTTCTTGGTAATGTAAATGTATAAGTTGGATCTAAAATAGAAAACTTAGGGAATACATGTGGACTTCCCCACCCGTATTTTTCAAGTGTTTCTTCATTTGAAATAACAGAACCTGAATTCATTTCAGAGCCAGTAGCTGCAATTGTTAGAATTGTTCCAAGTGGTAACGCATCTGTTACTTGAGTCTTTTTAAGAACAATATTCCACGGATCCTCATCAACTTTAGCGCCTGCTACTATTAATTTGGAACAATCAATAACAGAGCCTCCTCCAACAGCTAATACAAAATCAACATCTTCTGCTTTACAAATTTCCACACCTTTTCGAACAGTTTCAACTCGGGGATTTGGTTCTACTCCACTTAACTCAAACACCTTCATATTAAGCTTTTCTAAAACCTTCATTACTTCATCATATAATCCATTTCTTTTTATACTGCCCCCACCATACACGACTAAAATTTTGTCTCCGTACTGAGGTAATTCTACTTCTAATTGGTTTATTTGTCCTTTTCCAAAATGCAAACGAACTGGATTGTAAAATGAAAAATTATTCAATTGAAAACTCCCCTTTAATTTTTTAGTTTCATTTGCTCAAGTTATTAAGAGCATTCATGATAGGATGATTTTATTTTTACACCCATAAAGAAAGCTATGTAATGAAAGTAGAACTTTCTTTACATAGCTTTATTGTACTAAAATTAAACCCAACCACGGAAGCGAGAAGCCTCAGCAGTTCTACGAACACCAACCATATATGCTGCTAATCTCATATTAATATTACGTGTTGTAGCTGTAGTATAAACATTTTCAAAGGCAGAAACCATTTTTTGGTACAGTTTTTCTTGAACTTCTTCTTCCGTCCAATAATAACCTTGATTATTTTGTACCCACTCGAAGTAAGAAACAGTTACACCACCAGCAGAAGCTAATACGTCTGGAACTAACAAAATGCCACGTTCAGCTAAAATTTTTGTTGCTTCTGCAGTTGTTGGACCATTAGCAGCTTCAACTACAATTTTCGCCTTAATATCATGTGCATTTTCAGCTGTGATTTGGTTTTCAATTGCAGCTGGTACTAAAATATCACAATCTAATTCAAGTAATTCTTGGTTTGTAATTGTATTTTCAAACAAAGTTGTAACCGTGCCAAAACTGTCACGACGATCTAATAAATAATCGATATCTAAACCATCAGGATCATGTAATGCACCATATGCATCTGAAATCCCAATAACTTTTGCACCTAAATCACTCATAAATTTAGCCAAGAAGCTTCCCGCATTACCAAAACCTTGAATAACTACTCTTGCTCCTTGTATATCAATATCACGTTTTTTTGCAGCTTCTTGGATTACAATCGTTACACCTTGCGCCGTTGCACGGTCACGCCCTTGAGAACCTCCTAATACAAGAGGTTTCCCAGTAATAAATCCTGGTGAATTAAATTCATCCATTCGACTATATTCATCCATCATCCATGCCATAATTTGAGCGTTTGTAAATACGTCTGGAGCAGGGATATCTTTTGTTGGACCTACAATCTGACTGATTGCTCGAACATAACCACGACTTAATCGTTCTAATTCTCCCATAGACATTTGGCGGGGATCACAAATAATTCCACCTTTACCCCCACCATAAGGAAGATCAACAATGCCACATTTCAATGTCATCCACATCGAAAGGGCTTTCACTTCATCTTCATTAACCATTGGATGGAAACGAACGCCACCTTTTGTTGGACCAACAGCATCATTATGTTGTGCACGGTAAGCAGTAAATACTTTAGTTGTACCGTCATCCATTTTCACAGGGATTCGCACATGTAGCATACGCAATGGTTCTTTTAATAAGTCATACATTGCTTCGTCATAGCCAAGCTTATTCAATGCATCTTTAATTACTTCCTGGGTTGATGTAAGAAGGTTTAAATTTTCAGCCATATATTCTCGCCTCTTTGTTTTTTAATTGATATGATTCGCAAACATTGTAACACACTTTATTTATAAATTGGCTAATAAAAAGTTAACTATGTTTATATTATATCTTTTATAATTATTTCCAATATCCATTTATTAATTTAATGTTTTTTATAATAGTTTTTTGACAACATTTTCCCTCCATTACAAATAAAAGCAGACGTTATAAAAACGCCTGCAGTTCTTTTTATATTATTTAATCAAATATATTAGAGATTTTCTGAAACTGTTTTCGCTTGCATATGCAAAGTTAAATAGTCTGGGCCACCTGCTTTGGAATCAGTACCGGACATATTAAACCCACCAAATGGTTGATATCCCACAGTTGCAGCAGTACATCCTCGATTAAAATATAAATTACCTACGTGGAATTCTTGACGAGCAAATTCTAGATGTTCTCTCTTATTTGATATTACTGCACCTGTTAAGCCATAAACAGTGTTATTAGCAATTTCAATCGCTTCATTAAAATCTTTTGCTTTTGTTAAACCTAAAACAGGACCAAAAATTTCCTCTTGCATAATGCGTGCCATTGGGTCTACATCAGCAAATACCGTTGGATTAATGAAGTAGCCAGTTGAATCATCGGCAGTACCACCAGCAACTAAACGACCCTCACTTTTACCAATTTCAATATAATTGGTGATTTTTTCAAAAGCACCAGCATCGTTTACTGGACCCATGAATGTTTCTTCATTAGTTGGGTCACCTACAACTAGTTCATTTGTTAATTCTACAACTCGTTCCACTACTTTATTGTACGCATCATCACCAACAATGACTGCACGAGAGCATGCAGAACATTTTTGACCACTAAAACCAAATGCGCTCGATACGATTGATTGAGCAGCCAATTCTAAATCTGCTGTTTGCGCATCATCTACTACAATCGTATCTTTACCACCCATTTCAGCAATAACACGTTTTATCCAAATTTGGCCTTCATTTAATACAGATGCACGTTGATTAATACGCAAACCAACATCTCGAGAACCAGTGAAACTAATAAACCTTGTTCGTGGGTGGTCAACTAAATAATCTCCAACTTCAGCACCCGAGCCTGGAACGTAGTTAATAACTCCAGGAGGCAATCCCGCTTCCTCCATAATCTCCATAAATTTATATGCAATGACAGGAGTTGTTGATGCTGGCTTTAATAGAACTGTATTACCTGTTACAACAGCCGCCACAGTAGTCCCTAGCATAATAGCGAAGGGGAAATTCCAAGGCGATATAACAACACCAACACCTAACGGAATGTAAGTATACTTATTAATTTGACCTGGATTTTCTGCTAATGGTTTCCCTTTTGCAAGCTCTAACATTTGTCGACCATAATACTCTAAGAAATCGATACCTTCTGCAATATCCCCATCAGCCTGAGACCAAGGCTTCCCCGCTTCTTTCGTGAGCCATGCACAAAGTTCAAATTTTCGGCGGCGTGTAATTGCTGCGGCCTTAAACAAAACTTCCGCGCGCATTCTTGGATCTACCTTTTTCCATATATTAAATGTAGAGTCAGCAATTTGCATAGCTTTTTCCGCTAACTCCTGATTTGCTTTAGAAACATTACCAACTACTTGAGTTTTGTTTGACGGATTATATGAAGTAATTTTTTGCTCAGTTGTAATTCTTTCTCCACCAATGATTAACGGGTACTCTCCACCAAGTTCACTTTCAACCTTTTTTAAAGCATTTAAATACGCTTGGCGATTTTCTTCGATCGAAAAATCTGTTAGTGGTTCAGATTTATATGGAACTACCATGGGATTGTTTCCTCCTTAAATTCTAGTAACAATTACGTTGTACTCTTCTAGTGAATGTTTATCGTTCATATAAGAAGCCCTATTAATTTAATTGTTAAGGATAACTAAAAGTTCTATATTATTATTTCGCTACATATCAAGATTCTATACCTTGACAAATCCGGATAAACAAATATGATCATCGACAATGTGAACGGATTATTTCCATCCTACTTATTAAAGAGTCATCTCTTTCCATAAAAATTGTTTAAATAAAAAAACAAGTTCCCTATTTAAAGGAAACTTGTCTTTTTTATTGGCCCGACTGTTCAATCCAATCTTGTAACTTATCTTTCAAGGATTTAAAGCCATTTTCGTCATTTTCATTCACACGATCTTGTAAAGTTTTTCTCGGATAAGAATCCTTCTTTTTTTGAGGAGGTGCTTCTTGTAGTGCTCGGGTTGATAAACTTATTTTTTCGGAAGCTTCATCAATTTCTAAAATTTTCACTTGAATGACGTCACCAATTTTTAAATACTCTTCAATTTCTTTTACAAAACCGTACGTGATTTCTGAAATGTGGACTAAACCTTGGGTATTTTCATCTAAAGCTACAAACGCTCCATATGGTTGAATACCAGTTACCTTTCCCGTTACTACTTCACCTACTTCGTATTTTTTGGTCATACAAATTTCCTACTTTCTAACTTACGTAAATGTCATGTTAAATTATAGCATACTAAAAGCTTCGTTAACAAAGAATCCTCATACTTTAAAAAATATTCTTACTTTTCCTGAGTTTGTTGCTCATATAAAATTTGGTTGCAATTTTTCATTATTTAGACAAAATATTCTAACTATTGTTGAATAAAATTTTCTATAATGAATATTACCAATAATGAACGAAAGGACGTGATTTTTTGAAACAGCTATTCCATGAACAATTACAAATCTTAAGAAAAGAGCGAAATTGGTCTCTCGATGAGCTATCGAAAAAAACTCAAATTGGGATTGAAAAATTATCAATGTATGAAAACGGTGAACTAGTTCCTTCAATGCAAACCATTTTAAAGCTTTCTAATGTATTAGAAGTTCCTGCTTCAAATTTAGCGGATGGTCTAAAAGATATTTGAAATAATAAAAAATAATAAAGGTGAATTAACATAACCAAAAATACATGTTAATTCACCTTTAACTTTTAATATTTTCTTTTAATTTTACAAAATACATTTCGCTTCAAATTTAATAGCGATTAATTTATAGGAAATGGAAACACATTGTTCAAATGGGATCCATTGCTCAAATGAATGTTCATAAACAGACTGGATGACCTTGGCTAGATTACTCGGATCATCTATCCCCTGTAATGCAGCTACAACATCAGCAGTTTCAGTATCATATTTATCTTCACCGATATTAAACGGATCCCATTGTTGTAAAAGCTGGATTGCTTTTTGATTCATCATAATAATATTATCCACTAGATTCACCTTATTATTCTCTTTATTAATTCGTATGTTATCATAGATTTAAAAAATATGAAATGAGTGAATACTATGACTATTAACTTCGATGAACTGTACAATCGAAAAAACACGAACTCTTTAAAATGGGATTTATTTAAAGAACGTTATAAAGCACAATACAATCTAACTGATGTTGATGATATTTTACCAATGTGGGTTGCAGATATGGATTTCGCCATCCCTCAAGTCATTACTGATGCAATTAAAGAACGTTTAAATCATCCTATTTTCGGATACTCATATGTTAGCGACTCTTGTAAACAATCTATACAAAATTGGTTTAAAAGAAAACACAATTGGGAGATTGATGCGAATTCTATATTATTCCATCAAGGGGTAGTTCCTGCGATAGCTACAATTATTGAAACATTCTCTAATCCCGGCGATAAAATTTGTATTTCAACACCTGTTTACCCTGCATTCTTTAGTATACCTAGAGCACAAAAACGCGAAGTTGTCACATGTGATTTAATCACAAAAGATAATGGCTATGAATATGATTTTGTTGCTTTAGAGGAAGCCTTTAAAAATGACGTCAAAATATATGTTCTATGTAATCCGCATAATCCAGGTGGAGTAGTTTGGTCGAAAGAAGATATCGAGACATTAGTTCAACTTTGTATTAAATACGATGTACTTCTAATTTCTGATGAAATCCATGCTGATATTGTGTTTGATGGTTATACACATATCCCTTCTTTAACGGTAAAAGATGCTGATAAAGCGAAGATTGTTACATGTATTGCACCAACAAAAACATTTAATATCGCTGGAATTCACGCCGCAATGATGGTAGCACCAAATGGCGATTTACGAAATAAATTAACACAAAATCTTCAAGCACACGGTCTTGGAGAACTCAATCTTCTAGCAGCTGCTGCAGTTCAAGCAGCCTATGACAAAGGTGAAGAATGGTTAGAAGCTTTAACACAATATGTCTCTAAAAATATGGATTATGTTGTTGAAGAGTTAAATAAAATAGATGGAATTACCGTTACAAAACCGAATGCTACTTACTTAATGTGGATTGATTATCGAGAAACTGGTTTATCTGAATCGGAAATGATGCATCGGTTACTTGAAAAAGGTAAACTTGCCCTTGAACCAGGATCAAAATATGAAGAAGCAGGTAGAGGTTTTTTACGAATAAATGTAGCGTGTCCATTTGAAATTGTAAAAGATGGCGTTGAAAGGTTCAAAATATCATTATCTTAATAAAGTAAAAAAGAGCGTGGTTATTAAGCAGCCACGCTCTTACTATTATGTTGAAATCACATTTTGAATATTCCCTTTTAATCATATCTTTATTTATTTATAATTATGATTATTAAAATTTTTATCTCGGATTGCTTACTTAATGAATCTTAAATAAATGGGGTGTAGTATTTGTAGTCATTGCTACAACATCACAATATGGCTAAAAAATCTTTAAAGTTTAAAATGTTTTTATTCTCATTCGTTATTGTCTTTTTTTCGATTGTAACGAGTGGCGCAATGATGATACATAATATCTCAGGAGCATTTGAAAAAGAATTCGGTGCACGGGCAATCGCTATCGCTAGAACAGTAGCACAAATGACAGATGTTCAAGACACTGTAGGAACCAATGAAGGATTTGAGGTCATACAACCTATAGCCGAAAGAATTCGATTAGCAACAGATGTAGATTATATTGTTATTTTTGATATGGATGGTGTTCGCTATTCTCATCCGTCGGAAAGTAAAATTGGAACTATATTTGAAGAAGCTGAAAGTAGTGAAGCTCTCTCACAGCACGAATACATTTCAAAGGCAATTGGAGTTCAAGGTTACTCCATACGAGCCTTTGTTCCGATTATGAATAGTAATGCAACAAAGCAGGTCGGAGTTATAAACGTCGGAATCATTTCACCAAAATGGTATAATTTACTTGGTCAATATCAATCAGACATTCTTATTTCTTTATTCTGGGGATTATTAGTTGGTTTAATTGGTGCAGTGTTTATTGCAAATCATATAAAGAAACAAACATTAAACTTAGAGCCTTACCAAATAGCTCGAATTGTACAAGAGCGTTCAGCCATTATGCAAGCAATGGATGTTGGTATTTTGGCAACTGACGCTGAAGGAAATATAACCTTTATTAATCAGTTAGCTAGACAGTACACTCATTACTTTAGAAAAAAAGGGACACTTCAAGAGCTATTTCATAATACATGGTTAGCTGAAGAAAAAATTGAGCGACTAGAAAGCTATAGACCTCTTCTACTATTCGACCAAATGTACCTAGTACGTACCTATCCGATTCGAATACAGGATAAAAATGCGGGGCATTTGATCATGATTACTGATAGAAAAGAAGCCCACACTATGGCTGAAGAATTAACTGGTATTAAAGCGCTCGTAGATACATTAAGAGCACAGCACCATGAATTCTTAAATCGTTTGCATAGTATAGCTGGTCTAATACAACTTAAACGAAACGAAGATGCACTTAGTTTAATTATCGATGAAATTACAGATGAAGAGGATGTTATTCAAAAGTTACGTGATAAAATTCTCGATTATTCTATACAAGGTCTTCTTCTTGGCAAACATTCAAGAGCAAAGGAACTCGGAGTCCATTTAACTTTAGATGAGGATTCATTTTTATTAGATTTTATGACCGGTTTTTCAAGTGGAGATTTAGTTACGATTATCGGAAACCTTGTCGATAATGCAATGGAAGCTTGTCTTTCAAAAGAAATACGAGACGTTAATATATTAATTCAGGGGGATAAACATTTCCTATATATCGAAGTCCAAGATAGTGGCATAGGTATTGAGGGAAATCCAGAAAAGATATTTGAGTATGGTTTTTCAACTAAAACTAGGGATGGCCATGGAATTGGTTTAGCATTAGTAAAACAAATTATTGAATCCAACAAAGGGACAATTCATATAACGTCTGAAGTAAATATCGGCACGACGATTATAGTAAAAGCTGGGGTGATGGAATGACAAATATTTCAGTATTTATCGTAGAAGATGATCCAATGGTATTAGAGGTAAACAAAAATTTTTTAGATAAAATGACTGGTTTTACATTAATCGGGGAGGCGCAAACTTGTGAGGATGCATATAAACAAATTACGAAGAAAAAACCAAATCTCGTTCTTTTAGATATGTATTTACCCGACAAACCAGGAATAGATTTGTTACAAAGATTAAGAAATGATCGTATCCCTTGTGATATCATCATGATTACAGCAGCACGTGATACAAAAACTGTTCAAGATGTAATACGTATGGGGGCATTTGATTATTTAATCAAACCTTTTCGTTTTGAAAGATTTCAAAAGGCATTACAAAATTTCTATACGACAGTAAAAAAAATAAGTACATCCTCAAATGTAAAGCAAGAGGATTTAGATGATTGGTTTGGGCATACTCAAGAATCCATTCTTTCATTACCAAAAGGATTAAATGATATAACGATGAAACAAATTGTTGATGGATTGATTGAAACGAACGGACCCATTACTTCTGAACAGCTAGCACAAAATGTCGGAATGGCTCGAGTAACTGTTCGAAAATATTTAGACTTTTTAGCGAATAAAGGAAAAGTTCATATTGATTTAAAATATGGTACAGTTGGACGTCCAACAAAATATTACTCATTTAAATAATGTCAAAAAAGCTTATAAATCAAGGTTTATAAGCTTTTTATTTTTGTTTTATAACAGCGCGATATCGATTTTATTGTTATATACCACAAAGAACAAAATGTTCATTAAGGTCATAATATTGTTCATTTTGGTTTTTTTATTATGATAGATTTAATCGCATTTCTAGTAAATTGTGAGGAGCGGATTAGTATGAAGCGAGTATTTGGGATTTCCACATTTTGTATAATTATGATAATTCCCTTTATCATTCTTGCTTCATCGCAATCAAAGGATTATCCATACGATTATGAGCAGTTAAGCCAAGAAGAACGTCTCGTCATTCACTTCTCACACGTAGTTGGTGAAGATACACCAAAAGGAATGGCTGCAAGAAAATTTGCCGACCTTTTAAAAGAGCGAAGTAAAGGTTATATCGAAGTTCAGGTGTTTTCAAACGGAACTCTATATAAAGATGGCGAGGAAATGAATGCGCTTTCTCGTGGGGATATTCAATTAATTGCACCCGCAATATCAAAATTAACAGATTATGTTCCTGAAATATCCGTTTTTGACCTCCCCTATGCCTTTCATTCTTTAGAAGAAGTACATGAATATGCAGAAAGCGCAGCGGGTAGAAGATTAAAGGAAAAGCTAAAGGAGCACAATCTATACGCGATTGGTTTATGGGATAGCGGTTTTAAACAGTTAAGTAATCGCCTCCATCCTATCGATGAATTAAATGACTTAACAAATCTTAGGATGCGAATTATGCCAAGTGATATTTTAGCACAGCAATTTTCTATAATCGGTGCCCATCCAAGAGAATATGATTTTAACGCTGTTTACCATGAACTTCAGATTGGTTCAGTTGACGGGCAAGAAAACACATTAACGAACATCACTAGTAAAAACTTATATTCTTTACAAGATTATTTAACTATTAGTAATCATGGATATTTAGGTTATTTTGTTCTATTTAACTTAGATTTTTGGAATAGTTTAGACGCAGATGTTCAACAACTAATAACTGAAACGTTCATAGAAGTTCAACATTGGGAATGGGATCTAACGGAGCAACTTAACAATCAGACATTAAAAGATATTGAAAATTGCGATTGTATTGAAATTCACTACTTAAGTGATGAGGATGTTGAGGAATGGGAAGAACAATTTCAGCCTGTATATGACTACTATGAAAGCAAATACAGTGAAGAATTTATAAAAGCACTCCCTAAATTCCAATCAGATTCATAAAATTCGGTTATAAAGAGAGATTCTCTCTTTTAACAATATATTTCAATCTTTAAGGGGGACAAGACAAATGAAAAAATGGTTATTACTTACGATTATTAGTGCATTTGCGCTAGTATTGGCAGCCTGTGGAGGAGGCGGTGGTAACGAAGCTACTTCTAGCGAAGAGTACACTGCTGAAAATCCATTAATTATTAAATTTTCACACGTTACTGCAATCGATAGTGTAAAAGGTAAAGCAGCTGATTATTTCGCGCAATTAGTTGATGAAAAAACTGAAGGAAAAGTAAAAGTAGAAGTATATCCTTCTTCACAATTATACGGAGACGCTGACGAACTTGACGCTTTAATGTCAGGGAACGTACATATGATCGCTCCATCTGTAACAAAAATGGTTAAACTTGACCCACGTTGGCAATATGTAGACATGCCTTTCCTATTTGAAGATGAAGAGCATGTTCAAGCATTCTTCGACTCTGAAGTAGCACAAAGTTTATTTAATGCAGACGCTTTAGCTGCAAACGATATTATGGGTAAAGCTTTCTGGCCAAACGGCTTTAAAAACTTCTCTTCTAATAAGAACCAATTAGTAAAACCTGAAGATTTCGCTGGTCAAAAATTCCGTGCACAAGCTGGTAAAGTACTAGAGGCACAATTCCAAGCTTTAAACGCTGGTTCAGCAACAATTTCATTTGGTGAAACTTATGCAGCTCTACAACAAGGTACAGTTGATGGTACAGAAAATCCACATAACAACTTCGATACAATGAAATTCTACGAAGTTCAAAAATACTATACTGTATCAGAACATGGCCGTCTTGACTATGCAATCTTTGTTAACAAATCTTTCTGGGAATCAATTCCTGAAGATTTAAGAACTTTAGTTGATGAAGCTCTTAATGAGGCTACTACTTATGCTCAAGAGTTAGCTGCAGAAGAAAATGCTAAATCATTAGAGAAAATCAAATCATTAGGTACAGTTGAAGTTTATGAAATGTCTCAAGAAGAACGTGATGTATTAAAAGAAGCAATGCAACCTGTTTATGATGAATTCTCTGAAGTTATTACTCAAGAATTAATCGATGGTATTAATGCACTGAAATAATAATGAATGAATTTGAGTGCCACTTGTTGGCACTCCCTTCTTCTTTTTTAATAACCCTTAAAGGAGTGAAAATATGAAACTATTAATGAAAGCATGGACATTCCTAGAAGAAATATTAGCCGGTGTGTTCTTTTCATTTGGTGTATTGTTAATTTTTTATGGCGTAGTGATGCGTTATGTTATGAATGATCCTCAAGCATGGATAGAAGAAATTGCTCGTTATTCAATCATTTGGGGCGTATTTCTAGGCTTTGGTCTAGCACTGAAACATAATCAACATATTCAAGTAGATATTTTATACGATAAATTGAATAACACTTGGAAGTTTATTTTAAATATAGTTGCTACTGGTTTAAGTATTCTATTCTGTCTAATTTATACATACTACGGACTGGTACTAGTAGAAAGTAGATATTCTTCTGGAATGGTTTCACTGGATGTTGGTATTCCTATGTGGATTGTTTATCTAATCTTACCTCTTTCAGGTGTGCTATTCTTACTTCGCTTTATCGAAAGATTAGTGAACATTCTGCGTAGAAAGGATGAAGAATATGCTAACCCTCTTAATTAGTTTCTTTGTATTACTATTTTTACGTGTTCCAGTTGCTATCAGTTTAGCATTATCTACTATTTTTGTATTAATGCAATCTAATTTCAACATGAACATGATGCCACAAAGAATATTCACTGCACTTGATTCATTCCCTATGATGGCGATTCCTGGATTCGTTCTTGCTGGGGTTATCATGGCACGTGGTGGTATTTCTAAATATTTAATTGAAGCATTAAAATCTTGGGTTGGACACCTTCCTGGTGGACTTGCTGTTGTAACGATATTAGCAAGTGGTGTTTTTGCAGCTATTTCTGGTTCATCTCCAGCTACTGCAGCTGCCATTGGTTCAATTATGATTCCTGCCTTAGTTGCAGGGGGCTATGATAAAAAATATGCACTTGGATTAGTTGCTGCCGGTGGTACTTTAGGTATTTTAATTCCTCCGAGTGTTCCATTAATTATTTATGGTATTACATCTGAGGAATCAATCGGCGCATTATTTATGGCTGGTTTATTCCCTGGTTTAGGGCTATTAGCAGTTTTAGTTATTGCTGCAGTATTTTATGCGAAGAAAAATGGATTTGCTGGAACCGAAAAAGCCTCATGGGGTGAACGCGGTCGAGCTTCACTAAAAGCAATTTGGGGTGCTTTCTTACCAATACTGATTTTAGGTTCTATTTATTCAGGTGCGGTTACTCCAACAGAATCTGCTGTTATTGCCGTAGTATATGGTTTAATTGTTTCTATATTTGTTTACCGTGAGTTTAAAATTAAAGATTTCCGTCCAGTTATTGTTGAGTCTATCAACGTAACTGCAATGATATTCTTAATTATCGGGGCTGCGTCTTTATTCGGATTATACTTAACAAACAATCAAATCCCTCAAGCTGTAGGTGCTTGGATTGCTGAGAGTGAAATGAATGTTTGGATCTTTATGTTAATCGTAAACATATTATTCTTCGTTCTAGGAATGTTCTTAGAAGCCGTTTCAATTATATTAATTACGTTACCGATTCTATTACCTATACTAGATCACTTTGGTATTAACCTATATCACTTTGCAATTATCATGGTAATCAACTTAGAATTAGGTATGATTACACCACCAGTAGGATTGAATTTATTCGTTGTAAGTGGTATTGCAAAAGAAAAACTATCAGTAGCGGTTAAAGGGGTAATACCGTTTATTATATTAATGATTGCTTATTTAGTTATTGTTGTTCTATTCCCACAACTGTCATTATGGTTACCGTCCATAACTAATCCAGGGGTAGTTGGACCATAAGAAGGTGGGATAAGGAATGTTCACAAAGGGGTATTCTATAAAAGATAGTCAATTTTGGGTGATTGTGCTGAGCCTGTCTCTTGCATCGATGTTTACATTCGCTGTTTTTTACTCGTTTCAGCCTCTCCTCCCAGTACTAACGGATGAATTCAATATATCCGTTTCATCCGCTAGTACAACAATGTCATTAACAACACTATCTTTAATTATTGGATTAATCATAATAGGGTTTTTATCCGATCGAAATGGACGTGTTTTATTTATAAAACTGTCCATTTTACTTTCAATCATACCAATCATATTTATACCATTTACAGATTCATTCTTAGTTATTACGATATTAAGATTTATACAAGGATTTACGCTTG
Organism: Lysinibacillus sp. PLM2; assembly: GCA_023168345.1. Classification (NCBI taxonomy): domain Bacteria; kingdom Bacillati; phylum Bacillota; class Bacilli; order Caryophanales; family Bacillaceae; genus Lysinibacillus; species Lysinibacillus sp. PLM2. The sequence goes on from AP025689.1 coordinate 2,873,684, forward strand.
CTGGGGTTCCAGCTGCTGCATTGGCCTACATTGGAGAAGAAATTGATCCGAAATCAAGTAATATGGCTACAGCTATATATATTTCTAGTAATCCACTTGGCGGTATGATTGGTAGAGTTGTATCGGGTTATTTTTCAGAGATTAATTGGCAATATGCATTTTATGTTCTAATTATATTTGGTGCTATAGTGTTTCTTTTTGTACTCTTTGCTTTACCAAAATCAAAGAATTTTATTCCAGGCAATCGAAGTTTTAGAGAAGATTTAAAAGGTTTTAGCTATCATCTAACGAATCCAACTTTACTACTTATGTTCGGGCTGGGAATTGTTTTACAAATTACTTATACGGGGATTTGGACATACCTCCCCTTCCATTTAACATCGCCGCCATTTGGATTATCCTTAGATGAGATTTCTTTAATTTATTTTGTTTATGGATTTGGTATTCTTGGTGCACCAATTGCAAGTTGGCTATCTAACCGGTTCACATTGGAAAACGTACGGACGGTTGCGATTTTATTTCTTATTTTTGGTGTTTTATTAACAATCACATCTTCTCTTATCCTCGTATTAATTGGAATGTGTATATTATGCTTTGGTTTCTTTACAGCCCATTCATTAACTGCTTCATCAGTTAGTCAAAAGGCTACACATTTAAAAGGAAGTGCTTCAAGCTTATATTTAGTTTCTTATTATATAGGTGTTGCTTCTGGTAGTACGTTAATCGGTCCGATTTGGGAGCTTTGGAGTTGGAATGGGATTGTTTCTTTCACAACTGGATTACCCATTATCTATTTATTGTTCATGCTACTTATGACGAAAAAAGTAGCAACAAAATAAAAAAGGTGCTCATTGTAAATACAAACTTACAATGAGCACTATTATTTATTCCTTCATATGATCTTCAGCATTTTGTTTTCTGTCACCTAAAATACGCTCTTCAATTTCTTTTGCCTTCATCGCTTGTTTATTAGAAATCTTTTTGAACCACATGAATACAGCAATACACAAAAGAAGTAGCAAGATCATTTCAATGACTGCAGGAATGTATAAACTTTTATCCTCTGGAAAGTATAGAAATCCAGAATATAATGCGATAAGATTCATTTTATTCGCTTCCTTTATTTTTAGTCGAGTATTGTAATCGACTCTATTTTAACATCTTCTAGTGGTTTATCGCGCATATCTTTCTCAACGTTCGCAATTTTGTCAACAACGTCCATACCTTCAAGTACATGACCGAATACAGTATGTTTATAATCTAACCAAGGAGTACCACCAACGCGAGCATACTCTTCAATAATTTCTTTCGGGTACCCTGCTTGTTCCATTTGTTGAATCATATTGCTTGGAACATTTTCCATTTGAACGATGAAGAATTGTGAACCATTAGTATTTGGTCCAGCGTTCGCCATTGACAATGCGCCGCGCAAATTAAACAAATCTTGACTGAACTCGTCTTCAAAAGAATGTCCCCAAATTGATTCTCCACCCATACCTGTACCAGTTGGATCTCCACCTTGAATCATAAAGTCAGTAATTACACGATGGAAAATAATTCCGTTATAGTAACCAGATTTAGCATGTCCTAAAAAGTTTTCAACTGTTTTTGGTGCTTGTTCAGGAAATAGCTTTAGTTTTATCGAACCTAATGTCGTATTCATTTCTACTACTACTTCACCTTGGTTTACTTCTTTTGTTAATTGTGGATACATTATGTGTCTCTCCTTTTATATAACATCAATGTCATTATTGTGTTCATATTGCCTCGTACCAGTTTAACATATTCTCAATTATTTTTCCGCTATTATCCCCTAGCCTCCTTTCTTCAGGCAATGACTTAGGATATACTAATGTTTGTTTATAATTTTTATAATATATAAGTAAAATGGTAATGATAATTAAACATTTCGTACATTATTCGTACATTTAATCTTATAAGGATTAGAAAGAAAGTGAACATCTATGTCAACTCAAAAACATAATTTTGTCATTATCCTCATTTCAAACTTTATTGTTTCAGGTTCTATGACAATGATTATGCCCTTCTTGTCATTATATATCTATACTTTTGGAGACTTCACCGAAAGTTATGTACAGACATGGGCAGGTTTGATATTTGGTGCTACTTTTGTAACAGCTTTTATTATGTCTCCTATTTGGGGTAGGGTCGCTGATAAATATGGCTATAAGCCTATCATGATTATTAATGGTTTTGGTATTGCAACAAGTATTTTTCTAATGGGGCATGTCCAAAATGTTGAACAATTTTTTATTTTACGTTTATTAATGGGTATTGTAACTGGATTTATACCCACCTCTATGGCATTTATTAGTAAACATACGCCGAAGAATGTCGCTGGAAAGACACTCGGAACTCTTCAAATGGGTAGTGTGGGAGGCACTTTATTTGGGCCAATTATCGGAGGGATTTTGGCAGATCAGGTTGGCTTTAATTACACGTTCCTGTTAACCTCCATTACTATTTCGATTGCTGCAATCTTGATTATCATATCAGTCCATGAGCCAAAGGTTGTTCAAAAGAAAAACAATTTATTGTTTTCACGAAAAAATATACTCTGGACAATTTTTCATCATCGATTAATCTTAAATATAATGCTTGTTACTTCTTTAATCCAAGTTGGAAATTTCAGTATTCAGCCACTGCTTTCACTCTATGTATCTCATTTAACTAGTTCACAGCAAATTGCACTACTTGCAGGAATAACTTTTAGTGCGGCTGGGGTTGGTAGTTTATTATTTTCTCGGATCTTTGGACGCTTAGCAGATCATTTAGGCTACGAGAAAGTGTTGATGGTGCTACTTTTTGTTAGCTTCATTATAATTATTCCACAGGCGCTCGTTACTTCACTATGGCAGTTGATTGTTCTAAGATTTTTATTTGGTATATTTTCAGGAGGGCTTATTCCAATTACAACAGCTCTCATTCGTCGTGAAGCACCTCTTCAAATACAGGGAGAAATTATGGGCTATAATCAAAGCTTCCGTTTCTTAGGTAATATAATAGGACCCCTCTTTGGAGGATTTATCAGTGGTTTAGCCACTATTTCGATGGTCTTTTATTCAACGGGTATCTTATTCTTAATAGCTGCGATAATCGTTTTCATTATTCGGAAATTACCGAAACAATACATGGAAGACATATTAAAAAGTCATCAAGAAAAACTGTAGATTTTACACAAAAGCATAAGTAATCAGCGGTTTCTTTGCTTGGAGGATAACATAAATGAAACAAACATTTGGATATGTAATCATTATTTGTAGCATGGTTATTGTTTTTTTATTAGGAAACAACATCTGGAATGAATACTCTATTGCATCATCTTATGACAAACATTTAAAAGAAGAAATAGAGCTCCCTGACATAAAATTTCAGCAGCCTTTAAAAATGTACAACAGGAATGGCGTAGTTTTTAATGAAGAATATATTGAATGGCGAACACCGATTCAATTTGAGGAAATTCCAGAAGTTATTAAACAGATTTATATTTTAAGTGAAGATACAGAGTTTTATCAGCATATTGGTTTTGATGTGAGTGCTATTGCACGTGCATTGGCTGCAAATTCAACTAGCGAATCAATTGAACAAGGTGGAAGCACAATTACACAACAGCTTGTCCGCCTTCGATATTTATCCCAGGATAAAACTTATGAACGTAAATTAATGGAAGTATTTTATGCTTATAAATTAGAACAGCTTTATGACAAAGAAACGATATTTGAAATGTATTTAAATGAAATGTACTTTGGTAATAAAGTATATGGAATAGCATCGGCAGCTACTTACTATTTTCAAAAACCGTTAGAACAGCTTTCCGTTGCTCAAATGGCTTTTATTGCTGCGATTCCCAACAATCCATCCATATATGATCCAATTACTCATTTTAACAATACGAAAACACGTCAAGAAAGACTCATTGACATGTTAGCTGAAAACGACATTATTACATATGAAGAAGCAAAGCAATATAAAAACGAAAAAATCACATTAAAAATTAAACCAAAGCTCCAACAATACCCTGCTTACAGCACTTATGTACTAGAAGAATTAAAATGGCTGATTGCTAGTGATGAAGGATTGGATATCCAACTTAAAGATGCAAAAACAGAGGAAGATCGTATTGCGATTCAAAAGGAAATAGAAGAGCTTTTTGAAAGTGTCTTATATTCAGGCATCAATATTTACACGGCACTAGATGACGAAAAGCAATCTGTGGATGAAAAGAAAATTAATAATTTACTTCGACTAGAAAACTTACAAGCTAGTTCCGTCGTCGTAGACAATAAATCTAGAGAAATTGTTAGTATATACGCTGGGAAAGATTATAAAAAGTTTGATTTTAATCGAGCTTTTCAAGGGGCAAGACAACCTGGTTCATCCTTCAAACCATTAATGGTGTATGCCCCACTTTTCGAAACGACAAGCTATTCACCAAGTTCAACTGTTAGTGGGGGCGCTTATTGTATAAGTAATTTTTGTCCTCAAAATTATGGTGGGGCAATTTATGGGAATGTAAGTATTACTACAGCATTTAAACATAGCTACAATACATCTGCAGTACGATTATTAAATACGATTGGTGTCAATACAGGATTTCAATATTTAAACAGGTTCCATTTCAATTCAATTGTGGAAGAGGATCATTCTTATGCAGCTGCGTTAGGAGGCTTAACTTATGGCGTAACTCCTTTGGAAATGGCTGATGCCTATACTAGTTTCATAGATGGATCCTATCAACGAATTCATAGTATACGAGAAGTTACAGATTTAGAAGGAAACTTATTGTATAAATGGCCAGACGAAAAAGAGGTTATTTGGTCACCACATACTGTCCAATATATGCGTGACTTATTAAGCGAAGTAGTTAAAAGCGGGACAGGCGTAGGATTATACGCAAATTCAACCTATATTGGAGCAAAAACAGGTACTACGAACGATTACAGAGATTTTTGGTTAGCTGGATTGACAGACGAATATACAACTGCAATTTGGCTAGGATTCGATAAACCAAAATCAATGTACTATTTAGAAGATGATCAAATTCATTTTAAAATTTTTAATGTAATTATGAATTAAGAAACTGGACGTTTTAATCTCTGATTAGAACGTCCAGTTTTTAGTTTGCAAAAGGTAGACTCGCTAATATGCCATTATAAAGTTTTAATGAAATATAAAGTATAAAAGTGACAAACACTGCCCAAAACATTATCTCAAAGGTGATTAACCCTATCATTCCAAGAGTTGACATGTATTGACTCATCTTATATATCGTATAAATAAAATAAGCAAAAATCGTTATTGTAAAAACAATCATTAACAAAGTGAATGACTGAATTCCTATGAATGATAACAGTGAACCGAAGAAGAAAATAACATAACCACCACGTGCAACGCTTATCGTTTGGCCATTATTATCCTTAGAAAAGAACAACATCCCAACTTCGTGAATTGTTTCACCAATTAACTTTAATGCTGAAAATAACATGAAAAAACAAAGTGAAAAAAGTATTAATAAAAACACTCTTATCTCAAGTTCTGATAAAAATTCTTGCATGCCTGAATATACACCGATTGATATAAATAATTGGAGTGATTGATCGACCATGTATATTCCAAAAGACATACTAAATAAAACAATTGTAAATAACGGCAAATAGCCATATAGATATGGATTTTTCATGAAAATTCCTCTATTATTCAATTTCTCTTAATCTAATATAGCATAATTTTTATGAACTATATCAAGTCATTTATGCGTAGAATCATGCAATATATCTTAAATTGCAGTATAATATTAACTATTCGAGAAATTTTTTGTTTTAAGCTCTGAAAATACTTATTGCTGTTTTTAATAAAATTAACATCAATAATGCAGAGCCTTGTTTTCAATTTAGAAAGGGGGATTATTTTTGCTTCAAGTAGTATGTCTTTTTATTCCATTAATTGCTGCTATTTTTATGCCTTTTTTATTTAAGAAGATTCGAAATATACATACTGGTTGGTTTGTTTTATTAGTTCCATTATTCCTAGCCATCTACTATGCAACTTTTGTACCTTCGATTTCCAAGGGCGAAACAGCAGTAGTACAGTTTGATTGGATTCCGTCATTAGGCATCTCATTTGTATCTTATATCGATGGATTAAGTTTATTATTTTCATTACTCATTTCTGGAATTGGTGCATTAGTTGTTCTCTATTCGATTTTTTACTTAAATCGAAAGAAAGAACAGCTCCATAATTTCTATATTTATTTATTAATCTTCATGTCGGCAATGCTTGGTGTTGTTCAATCAGATAATATGATAACGCTTTATTTATTCTGGGAATTGACATCCATTTCATCATTTCTTTTGATTGGTTATTGGTATAACCGTGATAAGTCTCGCTTTGGTGCATTGAAATCTATGATGATCACCGTTGCAGGCGGAATGATGATGCTCGGAGGTTTTGTTTTACTTTCATTAATGGGTGGAACATTCTCGATTCGAAGTATTATTGAACAAGCTCCACTTTTTGCAACAAATGACACATTTGTAATTGCACTTGTATTAATCTTACTCGGTGCCTTTACAAAGTCAGCTCAGTTCCCATTCTATATATGGTTACCTGATGCGATGGAAGCACCTACTCCAGTTAGTGCTTATTTACACTCAGCAACAATGGTTAAAGCCGGAATTTACTTAGTAGCAAGATTCACACCTGTGTTTGCTTTATCAGAGGTTTGGATTTGGCTAGTAGCTGGAATCGGTTTATTGACATTATTCTGGGGATCTTTCTTTGCCGTAAAACAAACGGATTTAAAAGGTATTTTAGCCTTCTCTACAGTGAGTCAGCTCGGACTAATAATGTCTTTACTCGGTGTTGGTGCAATCGCTTACCATGTAAACGACGCTGCAGATACTGTATTTAAATATGCTTCTTTTGCTGCAATTTTCCACCTGATTAATCATGCTACCTTCAAAGGTAGTTTGTTCATGATTGCTGGGATTGTTGACCACGAAACAGGCACTCGGGATATTCGAAAACTCGGTGGTTTAATGAGTATTATGCCTGTAAGCTTTACTGTTGCTTTGATTGGAAGCTTTTCAATGGCTGGTTTACCTCCATTTAATGGTTTCTTAAGTAAAGAAATGTTTTTAACAGCTATGCTCTCTGTTACAGAATTCGATTTATTTAACTTCTCAACATGGGCACCACTCTTCCCTATCATTGCTTGGGTCGCTAGTGTATTTACATTTATTTATAGTTTCTATTTTGTTTTTAAAACATTTACTGGGAAGCTTCAAGAAAATGAGTTACCTACGAAGCCACATGAAGCTCCAATTGGAATGTTAATTTCTCCAGTAATTTTAGCAGGCTTAGTTGTCACAATATTCTTTATTCCGAATTTAGTGACGGATACTTTTGTAAAGCCAGCAGTAATGGCTATTCAACCGTTTCTATATTCAAGTCCAGAAGATGTGCATATTCATGTCTCAGCATGGCACGGATTTTCTCCTGAACTTTGGATGACATTAGGAATTATTGTAGTCGGGCTGTTATTATTTGTAACTTTATCAAAATGGCAAAAATACTATAATACACTTCCTGAACAGTTTACATTAAATCGCTTGTACGATTTTACAGTAAATGAACTATTAGGATCATGGATGACTCGTTTCTCCGGTCTATATATGACAGGTTCTATTCGAAAATATTTAGGATATATGTTTACTGCAATACCGATTATTGTAATTGCAACATTGTTCATTAAAAATGCTTTCGTTGTTTCGTTTGAAGGGGCTTCACCTATTCATTTGTATCAAATCATTCTAATTTTCGTATTAGTTATTGGTACAATTACAACCGTTTATGCAAGGTCCCGTATAACATCAATTATTGCACTAGGTGCTGTAGGATATACTGTGTCCCTATTCTTTGTTATTTTTAATGCACCTGATTTAGCATTGACACAGCTTGTTATTGAAACAATATCCGTTGCTTTATTTTTACTTGCCTTTTATCATTTACCGAAATTCCAAAAGGCGGAAGAGCGAACACGTTTTAAATTTGGAAGAGTGTTTATCTCCGTTGCAGTTGGGGTTATGGTTACACTTGTCGCATTATCAGCACACTCACAAAAATTAGTTTCTTCCATTGCTGAATATTATAAGGAAACCGTTTATTCACTTGCAGGTGGAGGAAATATCGTAAACGTTATTTTAGTAGACTATCGTGGGTTCGATACATTATTTGAAATTGCCGTTCTTGCAATCGCTGGAATTGCAATTTACGGAATGATTAAACTACGGATGAGCAGAAAGGAGAAGAATCATGAAAGTAAATAACGTCATACTACAATTTACTACTAAAATTGTCTTTTTCATTATCTTCTTCTTTGCTGTTCACATTTTCTTTGCTGGACATTACACACCAGGCGGTGGATTTGTTGGAGGATTAGTGACAGCAAGTGCAATTGTATTGTTATTAGTTGCATTTGATTTGAAAACTGTTAGATCATTGCTACCTATTAACTACATTTATATGGTAGCAATAGGATTACTCATAGCATTAGGAACAGCTGCCATTGCGATGTTTCTAGATGAGCCGTTCTTTACACATTTCTTCGATTATTTCTATTTGCCGTTGTTTGGAAAAACTTCACTTCACACAGCAGCTTTATTCGACTTTGGTGTTTATTTGGTTGTTGTTGGCGTTACGATGACCATTATTCAAACGATTGGGGAGGATGAATAATGGAAATAGTTATGGCATTTGTATGTGGCTTCTTGTTTATGTCAGCGATTTATTTAATTTTATCGAGAAGCCTACTTCGAATTATTATTGGTACAGGTTTATTAAGTCACGGAGCACATTTACTCATCCTTACGATGGGTGGATTTGGTGGAGAAAATCCTCCAGTATTGGCTGATGGTGTAACAGAATATGTGGATCCACTTCCACAAGCGCTTATTTTAACTGCGATTGTTATTAGTTTTGGTGTTACGGCTTTCTTCCTAGTTTTAGCTTATCGTTCTTACCATGAACTAAAAACGGATGATATGACATTAATGAAAGGAAGTGAAGAAATTGATTAACTTTCTTTTATTACCTATTATCATTCCATTTTTCTTCGGTATGATTTTAATGTTCAATCAAAAAAGTATAAAGTATCAAAGAATCACTACTTTATTTGGTTTACTGTTAGCAATTTTAAGTGCATTTGGTCTTTTAATAAATGTCTACAAAAACGGTCCACAAACCTTAACACTCGGTGATTGGCCAGCACCATTTGGAATTTCGATGGTGTCGGACATGGTTTCAGTCCTACTGGTTTTAACAACATTAGTACTCGCTTTCTTTATTGTTTGGTACGGGTTCGAATCAATCAATAAGAAACGCGAACAATTCTTCTATTATTCTGGTGTAATGTTTATTGTTACTGGAGTCAATGGTGCTTTCACAACAGGCGATATTTTCAATCTATTCGTATTCTTTGAAGTGCTATTAATGGCTTCTTATCTATTAATTGTTCTAGGTGGGGAAAAAGCACAGCTAAGAGAATCGATAAAATATATTCTTGTGAATGTCATCTCATCTGCTTTGTTTGTAATTACTGTAGCCTATTTATATTCCGTTATTGGAACGTTAAATATGGCTGATATTTCAGTTAAAATAGCTGAATTCAATCAACCAGGAATCATTACAGTTATTGCCGTATTATTCTTATTAGTATTCGGTATGAAAGCGGCAATTTTCCCATTGTACTTTTGGTTACCAGGTGCGTATGCAGCTCCACCGATTCCTGTATTAGCATTGTTCGGTGCCTTACTGACTAAAGTAGGGATATACGCAATCATGCGTACATATACTTTATTCTTTACACATGATATTGCCTTCACACATGATTTATTATTAATACTTGCAGTGATGACAGTCATTGCTGGTGGAATTGGTGCGCTTGCTCACTTCGATGTGAAGCAAATTATCATTTATAACATTGTGATTGCTGTAGGTGTCATTCTTTTCGGTGTCGCACAAATGAATGAAGCAGCACTTGAAGGGGCTATGTTATATTTAGTCCATGATATGATTATAAAAGCTGCACTGTTTATGCTAATTGGTATTGTCATTTATATAACAGGTACATCCAACTTGAGAAAAATGGGTGGTTTAATGAAGCATTATCCAGCTTTAGGATGGTTTTTCTTCATTGCCGCACTAGGGTTAACTGGTGTACCACCATTAAGTGGTTTCATCGGGAAACTATTGATTATACAAGGTGGATTTGAGGCAGGTAATATTTGGACTAGTATTTTCATATTAGCCTCCAGTTTAGTTGTCTTACTATCCGTTATCCGTATCTTTATATATGCGTTTTGGGGCGAGCAAGGTCAACTATCTAGTGATATAAATAAAACAACATATAATCGACTATTTTTCCCTACTATACTTTTAGTACTCGTATCGGTCGCATATGGAGTTGGAACAGAATTTATATTACCTTTTATGGATGAGGCAGCAAAGGTATTATCTGATCCTTCTATTTACACTGATGCAGTGTTGAAAGGAGGAGAATAAAATGTCCTTTCAAATATTATTAAATGTATTTTTAGCATTTCTTTTAATGTTTTTAACATCAAACTATACACCATCTGGATTTGTGATTGGTTATATTCTTGGTTTGATATCAATCATTGTGTTGAGAAATTTCTTTAAGTCACGTCTATATATTACCCGTGTATGGGCGGTCATTAAGCTAATTATTCTCTTCATTAAGGAATTAATTTTAGCAAATATTTCCGTTTTATTACTTGTACTTAAGCCAAAATTACAAATGCAGCCAGCATTTTTCAAGTATGATACCCAATTAAAAAGCGATTGGGAAATTACTCTATTATCGAATTTAATCACTTTAACGCCTGGGACAGTAGTCGTTCATGTTTCCGATGATTCAAAATCATTGTTTATCCATGTTATTGATAGTAATGATATTGATGAAACGATTGATTCAATAAAAAATTCCTTTGAAAAAGCGATATTGGAGGTGAGCCGCTCATGATTTACTTTATTTGGACCGCAATAGTGATTATTGCATTGTCAATGGTTGCCCTTCTATATCGTGTAGTTAAAGGGCCTACTCCCTCAGATCGAGTCATTGCGTTAGACTCTTTAGGCATTACATTAATATGTTTGGTGGCTCTATTTACTATCTTGGTTGAGACAAGTTTTTTCCTAGAGATTATCTTGTTATTAGCGATTTTGTCCTTTATCGGAACAATCGCCTTCTCTAAATTCATAGAGAAAGGAGATATCATTACTCGTGACGATTCTCGCTAATATTCTAGTTATATTCTTTATATCAGTCGGTTTGATATTTATAGCCGTTACAGCCATTGGATTATTCCGTTTACCAGACTTATATACAAGAGCTCACGCAGCATCTAAAAGTTCAACATTAGGAGTTATGTGTATTTTATTAGGGGTTTTCCTACATTTTTGGCTTAACGAGGGGCATTTCAACCCTGGTATTCTTTTAGGAATTCTTTTTCTATTCATAACAGGTCCGGTGGGCGCTCATATTATGAGTCGCTCCTCCTATTTAGCAGGAGTTAAACCTTGGAAAGGGACAGTGCGTGATGACCTAAAGGAAGAATTCGAACGTATGAAAAAGGAACAAGGTATAAAATAATGTTTTATAAATTCCTTCTCCTTCTCATTTAGAATACAAAGTAAAAAGCGCGAATATCTTCGCGCTTTTTCTTTTTAATAGTATCTTCTACGTCTTCTATATGGATAATAATGTTGTGGGTAAGGATTATAAGGATATGGCGGTCTATAATAATACGGGTAACGATTATCTGGATAAAGAACGTTTCCTAGAAAACCTCCTAATAATCCTCCTAAAAAAGGATAACCAAAACCATATCCTCCGCCTCCATAAAAATTCGTCATACTGCTACTCCTCCTTTTCTTTAGTAACATATGTCAAAAAGAAGAATGTAGTTATGCAGTTGCCCACGGTAGAAAGAATCTATTTAAAAACTCTGTCTTTCCTCTTTTAAATCTGCAAAACGTTCAATAAATGTTGCTAATGTTCTAACCATTACACCAGTTCCACCTTTTGGACCTAAATCATGTCCTGTTTTCGATTCTGAGGTACCTGCTATATCAAGATGTATCCATGGTGTATTTTCAACAAATTCACCTACAAATCCACCTGCAAAAATCATGTGCCCATCACTACCCGGAGAATTATTTAAATCCGCAACGTCTGATTTACGAATACGTTTCTTATCATTTTCTGTCAGAGGCATACCCCAAACAAATTCACCTGTTTCAATACTTGCCTCTATAAAAGCATCAAATAATGCCTCGTTATTTGAAAGAGCACCGGTTTTATCATATCCTAGTGCAGTGATTACACCACCAGTTAAAGTAGCGACATCAATTAAATAATTCGCACCATGTTGTTTCGCATAGGTTACAGCATCAGCTAATACTAGACGACCTTCCGCGTCAGAATTTAATATTTCAACTGTTTTACCACTATATGTTGTAATGACATCATCCGGCTTCATCGCATTACTTGAAATCATATTATCAGTCGCACCTATAACCGCCACTACATTTTGTTCTGGCCTTAGTTCACCTACAATTCTCATAGCTCCTAACACAGCGGCTGCACCACCCATATCACCTTTCATACCAACCATACCTGTTTTTGATTTAATTGAATATCCACCAGTGTCATAGGTAACTCCCTTACCTACTAAACCAATAACATCCTCCCATGTATCTTTCGCTTGGTATTTCAATGTTATCATACGTGGTTCAATGGAAGATCCTTGATTTACAGCTAGGATACCACCCATGCCCAATTCTTCTAAATCGCCTTTTGTTAAAATTTCTAATTCGAAATCATAGTCCTTCGCCAATTTCATAGCGTAATCAGCTAGATCTGTTGCTGTTAATAGATTAGGTGGCATGTTTACTAAACTTCGTGCTTCATTTACTGAATCTCCATAAACTTTCCCAACCTTAAAACTTGAGGCCACTTCTTCAATATCAGCTTCTGTTACAAATTCGACTGATTCAAGGTATGAATCTGGTTCATTGATCGTCGTTTTGTAATGTGGGATTGAATAATATCCTAACGTAATGCCTTCGGCTGCTAAGAAGGCAATATCCTTTTCATCAATGGGTGCAGCAGTAAATGACTCGAGCCAAATTGCGAAGTTTTTCGTTTTTAATTTATCTAACTCTTTCCCCACTGTCCCAAACACTTCACGTAATACCTGATCTGTTAAGTTTTTTTGATCTCCTATTCCAACAAATAAAACTCTTTTAACATGCTGATTTTTATTTGACAGTGGGATTTTTGTTAGTTTTTTTTGATCAGTTTGTATATCACCTGATTTTAGCCACCCTTCAATGGAGTCTCCAAAAAAGGATACGAATGATTCCCAATTCTTTATTTGATTTGAATTTTTCCTTACTCCAACAATTAATAACTCAGCATTCATTTGCTCGAAATTTTTTGATTCCTTTATGATTTTCATTCTTATCAGCCGCCTTTAATAGTTATTTTATAGTAATTGTAAATATTATTTGAAGATTACTTCAAATTTAATAACAATCGTTTATTTTTAGCAACATAGTTGTGCTATACTTTAAGCATAGAATAAGAAAGGTAGGGATTTTTCATTTGGCTTTACTACAGAATACACCTTTATTATTAGCTTTATTTTCAATTCTGTTTGCTCAATTTATTAAAGTACCTATTCATTTTATCCTGACAAAAAAAATAAATTGGGCATTAATGACTTCTACAGGAGGTATGCCTAGTTCTCATTCTGCTGCTGTCTCAAGTCTCGCCACTGCAGTTGGGTTTGAAACTGGCTTAAATTCCCCTACCTTTGCAGTAGCGACTATGTTTGCAGGTATTGTAATGTATGATGCTAGTGGCGTCCGTTATCAAGCAGGACAGCATGCTGCCATTTTAAATCAAATCCGAGATGATTTATATGTGTTTTTCAGAGAGATTTCTCGTTGGCCAGACAAAAATGAGACAGAAGAACACCAAGCGTTAAAAACATTATTAGGCCATAAACCAAGCGAAGTTTTATCTGGTGCGATCACTGGAATTGTTATTGCTATTATTTATTACAATTTTATAGGATAACAAAAAGTGCTTAGGGAATATCCAAAGCACTTTTTTGATTAAAACATTCGATATCCACTTTTTCGTAAAAACATCATAACGAAGCCTGCAACAATAGCTCCCCCAAAACCACCAGCCAAAATTAATATATCTACTAACTGTAAAGATAAGATTTTATCCCATAAAGCTGGAAAAGCTATTCCTGGTTTAAATATGTAGTCTAAAAAACTAACTTCATCAATAATAAAGATCACGACTACAGGATAGATAATTGCCATTAACCATGTCATACGAAGGAGCATGTTTAATAAAAATCCTATTCCAAAGAACATAACAAAAAATAGTACGACGGATATGATTAATTGCACTATGGAAACTGATCCACTCATATTATGTATACCTCCGTTTTCTCTTAACTAGTGTAACCTATTCAGTAAATGCTTTCAAATGGTTATGAAGCACGTTTTGTGACATTTATTTGTTCTTCTTTCATCACAACAAAAGCTAGTTATACAAATCAGTAAAACTAGATTTAAATCAACTATGTAATTATTTATTAAAAAATAATTTATAAGCGGAGTATTCGAATACTTCCCCTGGGTTAATGCCTTCTTTTTTAAATAGTTGGTGGTTTTTCAACTCATGACTAGCCATTTCACGAAGCATAACGGAAGATTCTCCACCTTCAACTAGCTCTTCAACTGTTAACCACTTTACCTCTGACAATTCCCGTTCCTGAATAGAAATAGATTGAGTATCATTACTAGGTCTACAATAAAAAATCGCCATATTATCGCTTATTTCCTCTCGAATAACACCTGATCTAAAACCAACTAAACCCGAAACTTCACAGTCAATACCCGTTTCTTCTTTTACTTCACGGACAACCGCCTCATCTGCTGTTTCACCGTCATTCACAAATCCTGCTGGCAGTGACCAGACTCCTTTTAATCCACTATATTTCTTTTTCACTACGAGCCACTTGCCCTCTGAGTTAATCACAACTCCAGCAACACCAAGCCAAACCTTTCCACGATCCTTTTTCATTATAATCACCCCTTGCAATCTTCCCTTTATTTCATTATACATTTTACAGTTGCATTTTTATTATATTTAATTAATGCCCAAACCCTTCTAACAAGCCTAACGAGTATCGTTAAAGTTTGAAAAAGTTACAGAAGATCCCACAACTAAAGATAAACACTGCTAATCCTATAACATAAAAATGAAGTATAACAGTTGCTCCTCAAAAACAATTAATATTAGATGAATCCACAAAAAATCCACGAGAACGGATTTCTCGTGGATTTTTACTATTTTCTCTAATTGCTTTTTACTGTGTACCATTAATAAGAGACTTGATATTCACAACCATTTTTAATGATTTTAGGGATGTTATGATAC
Source organism: Lysinibacillus sp. PLM2 (assembly GCA_023168345.1). NCBI lineage: Bacteria > Bacillati > Bacillota > Bacilli > Caryophanales > Bacillaceae > Lysinibacillus > Lysinibacillus sp. PLM2. The sequence continues at coordinate 2,889,252 of AP025689.1, forward strand.
AATTTTAGTATTGTGTACACCATTATTACTGTATTTACAATCCGCCACAAACTTCAATACAACAGATTTATTCACAAACTTCAGGTGTACCCTCAACTTTAGCCGTTCTAAAAGACGTTCCACAGCCACATGAAGCGATGGCATTTGGATTTTCGATGGTGAATCCGCCACCCATTAAAGATTGCTTATAATCAATTTTAGTTCCTGTTAAGATGGGTGCATCTTCGCGAGAAACAAGAATTTTTAAGCCAAATTGTTCGTCTATATAATCGTCTTCACTTTGGTTTTGGTCAAAATTCATGCCGTATGAAAGTCCACTACATCCGCCACCATGAACTGCGACACGTAAAAAAGAACCTTCCTCTTCATTATGCTTTTGCATTTCTTTCACACGAAATGCTGCTGCTTCAGTTAAATGTATCACATTTTTTTCACTTGTCATCTCTGTAGTCACCTTCCTTCTATCTTATATAATATCAACTTTTCACATGATGATTCAACAATACTGCTTCTAAAAAAATAGGACAATGGGTTTAACAACTTTTAATTGATAACTGTTATAATAGTCTTATTATATGTTACGGGAGGAGTACGTATTATGGAAATGTCACCGTTTTATGAAAAACAAATAGAATGTATTAACTGTAAAAAGACATTCCCTTCTTATAAGGTACGTTCAAAATTTATAAAAGTAAATCAAACCGAAAGTGATTTTCGTCCTATATATGCTGATTCAAATGTAAATGCACTATTTTATAATGTATTTGTTTGTGAACATTGTGGTTTTTCTTTCACAGAAGATTTTAATAAATATTTTGCTCCTGGGGTTCAAGAACAAATTAACGAGCAAATTACAAAAAAATGGGTACATCACACATTTAGTGGGGAGCGGTCCGTTTCGCAAGCCATTCAAGCCTATAAACTAGCACTTTTGTGTGGAACGATTAAAAAAGAAAAAAACGTATCACTTGCTGGTTTATCTCTAAGAATAGGTTGGCTATATCGTTCTACGGAAAATCGTGATCAAGAAATGCGATTTATCAAACTCTCTCGTGACTATTATTTAGAATCCTTTTCGAATGAAGATTATGCAAGTACTCAAATGTCAGGTATTCGAGTTATGTATATGATTGCAGAACTATCTCGTCGTATTAATGATATAGAAAATGCTACTCGATTCTTCTCAAAAGTAATTGAACAACAGCACATTGGTGGAGAAGCAAAGCTAATTGATATGGCAAAAGAACAATGGCAGCTAGTTCGTGAAGAGCGTGAGAAACTACGTGAAGAACTTCCTAAAAATTAAAAAAAGGCTATCTAATATTTTCACATTAGGTAGCCAAATTTGTATTGTAAATTAAAATACTTGTTCTACTTCCACGATACCAGGTACTTCTTCTAAAAGTGCGCGTTCAATACCAGCTTTTAAAGTGATAGTTGAACTTGGGCAGCTTCCGCAAGCACCTAATAAACGCAAGCGAACAATACCATCTTCAACATCAACTAATTCACAGTCGCCCCCATCGCGAAGTAAGAACGGACGTAATTTATCTAAAACTTCTTGCACTTGTTCTTTTTGTTCTAAATCTGTCATTTCCCTCGACTCCTTTCATTAAAATAATTATAATGTGAAGAAACGAAAAAATCCAATAGTTAAGTCAGAAAGGTTGTTAGATTTATAATGGAAAATAAACCTGTTATTGAAATTTTTGGTGCAGATGTATTATGTGCAAGTTGTGTCAACGCACCTTCATCAAAAGACACCTATGAATGGCTAGAGGCAGCAATTAGTCGGAAATTTCCTAATCACCCTTTTACAATTCGTTATATTGACATCGAGCAACCTCTGGCTGACCCTAGAGAAATACAATGGGCAGAACGCATACATAACGATGAATTCTTTTATCCCCTAGTATTAATTAATAATGAAGTAATCGGTGAAGGCTATATTCAATTAAAGCCTGTATTCTCTGCTCTAGAGAATATTGGATTTACCTCTGAAATTTGAAACATAATACCTGAAAAATTGGAGTCTAAATTGAATTTTAGACTCCGTTTTTATTATGATTCAACTTGACGTTTATAAAACCAAAGATAGCCAGATTTCATTAATCTAGCAAGGCGTCCCGTTACAGCCGTATCCATAACATGGGCAAATCCTTGCTTCTTACCTAATGAACCTAAATAGCCTTTCAACTTAATTTCGGGCATTTTTTCAGGTAATGGTTCATTTTTAAAACGTGCTTTCAGTACTTTCACTACACGTTCAGCTTGCTCTTCTGCTAACTGAGCACTTGGAGGTAGTTCTGATGAGGCACAGTCTCCAATCACATATACATGATCATCATTTATTAATTGGAAATATTGATTTATTACCGGGCGTTCCTTTGAATCCTTTTCAATATCCTCAATATCTCTTACAACTTTTACAGGCTGAACTCCCGCGGTCCAAACAACTGCATCAACTTCTATAACATCTTCGTGATTAAATAAAAAATTTGGTTCGACTTTTGTAATGTTTGACTCAGCAATCACTTCGACATTATTTTTTTCAAACCATGATTTCACATAATTACTTAGTTTCTCAGGGAACTCTCGTAATATACGGTGTGATCGATCGAATAGCTTAATTTTTAAATCTTCTCTACTTTCACGTAATTCACTTGCTAATTCAATACCACTTAATCCTGCTCCAACAATCGCAACAGTTGAACCAGCAGGTAAACCACATAGTTTTTCAAACGTACAACGTGACTTAGCGATTGTCTGAATACTATATGTATATTCTTCTGCTCCTGGTACATCGTGATATTTATCTTCACAGCCAAGCCCAATTACTAAATCATCGTATTGTACAGTTCGATCTTTATCTAAATAAACCCGTTTTTCTTTAGTATCAATTTTCGTTATTTCACCGTATACAGTATTTAATCTTGGATGCTCTGGAAATGTAACACGAACTTCTTTGTCAGTAGAAGTACCTGCTGCCAATGCATAAAACTCTGTCTTTAAGCTATGAAACGGTGTTCTGTCAATCAATGTTATCATCGTGTCTTCAGGGAAATTGTTTGGCAAAAGGCGTTGTAAAATACGCATGTTGCCGTAACCTCCGCCTAATAATACTAAGTTTTTCATATAACTCTCCCTCTATTTTTATATCGTTCACAAATAATACACATTCGAGTATAGCTCATTGTGATGCTTTTCACAATATCATTTCGAAACTTTTTGTGAAAATTTTCACAAAAAGTTTAAGTCCTCTGCTCTTACTATTTAAAATAGTTAATAGTATGTGGATTGTGGTAAGATTGATAATAGATGAAAAGGCGGGTTTAATAGATAAACCGAATCGATTATAGACAATCTAAAGCTAATAGATACACAGGGAAAAATGAGTTCATGATAATAGACAAAAGCTACAGAATAATAGACAATCAGAGGCAGATAATAGAAATAATCGCTATTATAATAAACATTCCGAGGGATAAACTACATTTAAATCGGATAAATTGACGAAATCCTAAAAACAGAGTAGGATTTTTATTTGAGGTGACTCCAATGAACCCATTAGTAGAATTTTGTATTAGCAATCTAGCAAAGGGCGCACAAGAAACTTATGAAATATTAGAAAAAGATCCTAATATAGATGTACTTGAATACGGTTGTTTAAGCTACTGTACATTATGTGACAGCACATTTTACGCACTTGTAAATGGTGATATTGTAGAGGCTGACACACCTGAAGAATTAACAGGGAAGATTTATCAATATATTGAAGAAAATCCTTTGTTCTAACATAAAATCCACGTACTTTTACGAATGAACTTTAATCATAGTGTATTGTTCATTCTATATGTACGTGGATCTTTTTTTCACCTTATAACTTGCTTAGGTCTTCCAAACAATATGTAGGTTGGATTTCCTTTTTTAACACCTGCTCTGTACTAGTTACACCTGTATTAACATGGATTGTATCGCAACCAAATTGAATACCACATAAAATATCCGTATCGTAATTGTCCCCTATTAAAACCATATCTTCTTTGTCATACCCATACTCCTCTTGAATCACTTCAAGCATCACTGGAGAAGGCTTTCCAATATAGATTGGATCTGTATTCCCTACTTTTGCAACTAGCTCCACAAAAGAACCATTTCCAGGTAAAAAGCCGTACTCACTAGGGAACTTAATATCGTTATTTGTACCGATTAATTTTGCACCATTTTGAACAGCAACAGTTGCTTTCGCAAGCTTCATATAATCAACAGTTTGATCAATTCCCATCACGACAACATCAGCATTCAAATCATCTGTCAAAGCGATATTTTCTTCAACTAACGCTTCTTTTAACCCGTCAGAACCAATTACATGTACGATAGCATTATTATAATGTTGGGAAATATACTTCGCAGTCGTTATCGCACTAGAATAAATTCTACTGGTTGGAGCCTCAATATTTATTTTAGCTAGTGCACTCTGCAATTGTGAAGGTGTTTTTGAAGAATTATTTGTAATGAAATAATATTCAACACCCTCTTCCTGCAAACGATGGATAAATCGTACTGCAGTTTCTATCCCTTCATTTCCTCTATAAACCGTTCCATCTAAATCGAAGCAATAAGCTTTATATTTTTTCATTTTTCGCTCTCCGGTAAAAATGCTGATACTGGCCCCAACTCGTTTTCTAAATAATTAATAACACTTGATGAGAATTGCTTTATGCTCATTAGATTTTCCTTTAATACTTTTTCTACTAGCTCATTGTCTACATCTACATATTCTCTTACGACGATTTTGCGAAGATCTACTACGTTTTTTAATGGTGTTTCCATCTCAATAGATACTACTTTTTCATCGATTAAAATATCAATTATGTCTTCATAACTACCAGGATCTCTCATAATAAAACCATCAATAATCAAATTCCCAACATCCATCAATGCCTCTACCGTATTGTGTGCAATTCTTTGTAGAGCAAGTTTTGAAATATCATCATTTAACCATTCTTGCTTTGATTCAAACACAGCTAGCAGCTCATCTAAATGCTTTAATGTGTTAATTATTTTATTACGATCGACAAAATACATGTTAAAGCCCCCATTAATCAATTAAGTTGATAGTCGTTTCTTATTTATAGTAACATATTCTAGAGAATTGGGAGGAGTAAAACCATATGGAGCGTTTTTTCTTATACGATGATATTGAAGATACTAAAACAAGATTTGTTAGTTTTACAGGGAAGAAGCTACGTTATGACCTAGCAATTGTGCAATCCAGTCGTTTTTTTGGAAAAGTACTAGTTTTAGATATGCAATCCAATCGATTTGCCATTATAGGTCCAGATGATGTTGAAGAACCTGGTTATTTAGAACATGTTTACAATAAAACAGAAGAAGAAGCTATTGATTTAAGGGAATACTTAACAGAATTATTAGCTTAAGGGTAAGAATATGGGTGAGCCTATTCGCAAAAAAAGTACAATCCATCAATTGGATTGTACTTTTTGTTAGATTGCAATTTTTAAATCTGCTCAATTGTTTCTGATGATTCATTCGTTGTTGAGTTTTCTTCCACAACTGGTAGTGCTTCTTGTTTTGGCGCTCTTCCTGTTTTACGTAATACAAAATATGCACATCCGAAATTGCAATACTCATATAAATAATCCTCAAAAGTACTGATTTTCGTATCAAAGGTCGATTTTTGATTTCGGTCATCAAAGAATCCTTTCATTCTTAATTGACCATAACCCCAATCGCCTACAATATAATCATATTTTGCTAGAACATCACTGTAACGAGCTTGAAACACTTCTTCCTGAAACCCATCTCGGACATTTTCGATAATTTCATATGCATATCCTTCTGCTATTATCATCGAAATTCTCCCTTCTATTTGTAAATACATCCATTTGATCATTTTTTGTTTATTCTGGTATTGGATAGTATTTTGCAACAGTGTAAACAAAGAGATGCAAGTAGATGAATCCTTTCGATAGAAATCTCCATCCATTACATCTACAAACAACATCTGCATTCAGATTTAAAATTGGTTATTCAATTAACCCTTCAGCTTGTAATTGTCTATTTTTTGTCGCTTCATTTACTTGTTCGTCTGCATGATAACTACTGCGAACTAAAGGCCCTGCTTGGCAATGCTTGAAGCCTTTTTCCATTGCAATTTTACGTAATTTACCAAACTCAAGTGGTGTGTAATATTGTTTTACTGGTAAATGCTTTTTCGTTGGTTGTAAATATTGACCGATTGTCATAATGTCCACATTATTTGCACGTAAATCATCCATAACCTCTAAAATTTCATCCCATGTTTCTCCGAGGCCGATCATTAAAGACGATTTTGTAGGAATATCAGGCTGCATTTCCTTTGCTCGACGTAAAAACTCTAAAGAACGATCATATTTTGCTCTAGCACGAACTCTCGGTGTAAGACGTCGTACCGTTTCGATATTATGATTTAAAATATCAGGTCGTGCATCCATTAGCATTTTTAAATTTTCTTCTACCCCACCCAAATCTGAAGGTAACACCTCTACTGAAGTTTGTGGAGATTTTCTACGAATAGCGCGAACAGTTTCTGCTAATACTCCTGCTCCCCCGTCTTTTAAATCATCACGAGCAACCATTGTAATTACGACGTGTTTTAAATCCATTAATTGTACTGAATCTGCGACACGTTCTGGTTCTGCTAAATCTAGTTCATTCGGTAAGCCTGTTTTTACAGCGCAAAATCTACAAGCACGGGTGCAAACTGCTCCTAGGATCATCATTGTCGCCGTTCTTCTTTCTCCCCAGCATTCATGAATGTTTGGACAGCGAGCTTCCTCACAAACGGTGTGCAGATTTTTTTCTCGCATTAATTTTTTTAAACCCTTGTATTCTTCGTTTGTATTAAGTTTTATTTTTAACCATTCAGGTTTACGTAAAATTTCTTCTTTTTTATCGCTTACTGTCATCGATATCGCCCCTGTCTAACTCTCATCTTACCTTTGTCAATGTAAAACACTACAACTATTGTAACAATTAACTTCCTTTTAGTGTATCTAAATGTTCATAAATAAACTAGTATTTTTACTCAAGTGGTACTGGAACTTCGATTGAAGGTTGCGCTCCCTCTCCTCCTCCAGACCAAATATGTGGTACAGTGCCTTGAACAAGACCTATTGCAACAGGAATATACTGTTCAACCGTTGATGTTGAAGATGCAAAAGGAATGATAATTTGTACGTTTACCTTTACATTTATACCTACTTCTACTTTTGCACTATTGATACCAAATTCTTGTACATTGGAAATCACGTCACTACTAACATTCCCAATGATATGAAACCGGATTGGAATTTTTGGTCCGAGATTACCAATAATCGGGAGGTTCAAAGCTTGCCCCAAAGGAACAAAAAATACAATCCCATCTCCTGCTTCCATGCTTCCTACATCATATTCTACATTGTCTAATTCAGGGAGATGGTTTAAATTACCTTGTTCAGCTTGTTGTAAATGTTCTTTTACTAATGAAACCGTTTCTGCTCTTACTTTATTAATAATTTCAGTGTTAAACCTTACTGTAACCATTTGATTTTCACCAGGCATATTTTCTATTACATCATTTACATCCATCACATCAGATGTACCTGCACTAATAGCTCTACTAACAACGTGGGAAGCAATCTTAAATGTTTGTACTTCTGCGTAATCTAAATAAGTTGGTAATAATCTTTCATTAATATAGACGATAAAGAATATTAAACATGCTACAAAAAATATAAGGAATAAGGCAAGTCGGTTCGATCTTCCAAAATTTCGCCTATTTAATCTCCTGTTATTCCGGCGAGAAAACATAACGCTATTTCGACGAGAAAACAAAAAATCTCCTCCTATTCTATATATTTATGAATAGGGGGAGTTATCTATTCGACATGCGAAATGTATTCTGTTTCAATTTTATTAACGGTTAGTTCAGGGTACTCTTCTAAACTAATTATGTAAGTAGATTTTAGCATCGTGTTGTTTTCCTCAAAAATCCGAATATATGGTCGTGCAGAGTTGTTCATATTTTGTTTTGCTACGATTCCTCTTCGTCCATCTGATAATAAAACGATTGTACCATTTGAAAAGTGCACAACACTTCGTTTAAATGCTTCTACAACACGCTGATCAAACATTGTTCCGCTTCCAGCCTCAATGATTCCAATCCCTTGCGAAGGTAACATTTTTTCACGATAAACCCTGTTGGACGTAACAGCGTCAAATACATCTGCAACAGCTATAATCTTAGCAAATGGATGTATTTCATGGTCAACTAGACCTCTCGGATACCCACTTCCATCCAAACGTTCATGATGTTGAAATGCGCAATGGGCAACAAGAAGAGAAATAGAGTGAAGGTTTCTTAATATATCAAATCCAAAACGTGTATGCTCTTTCATGATATGAAATTCTTCATTCGTTAAATTTCCAGGCTTCATTAATATATTAGTGGGAACTTGTAATTTTCCAACATCATGTAGCATTGCGCCAATGCCAATTAATCTTAATTCATCATATTTATAGCCTAGCTCTTTTGCTATGGCAATGGAATATAATGTTACCTGAAAGGAATGTTGATATAAATATTCATCATACAAATATGAGTCTGTTAGGACTGTCAGCATTTCATTGCTATTCATTATGGATTCAAGCAAATTATCAATGAGCATTTTTATTTCGTTAGACTGCTTGTCTAAAACATAGGATGCATCTTTAGCTTCAATCCCTCTAAGCTTTTTAAACGAATCTTTAATCTCTTTAACAACTTTCAAACGTTTTTCAGGAGCAATTAACTCAGAAACCTCGATACCTTTAGAGAGCTTGTCTTCGATGTACAAATATTTAATGTTTAGTTGTATTAGTCGGTTAATAATCGGTATGCTAATTTTCGCATCTTTTTGTAATAGAGGTAGGCCCGCCTCGTTCCAAATCGTTCTGGCTACTACCATTCCAGGTTGAAGCGCATCGATTGATATTAGTCTCATGCTGGTTTGGCTCCGTTTCATTTTAACTATTAAGAATAGTTAAATGATAAAGATTCAGTAATAAATTGTCAATTAGAGATATTTCCCTCCAAAATTTGCTAAAACATCTCGTAGAAAAAGTGGTAAATAATATTTTTTCTTTGCACGTTTGAAAGTTGGAAAGAAATACCCAAACGTAAACATATCTAATGTAGCAAGACGATAAGTTTTATCTAAGTCTGCGATCTTATTGTCCACTAACAGCTGATTTTTTTCATTTAATGCGAGTTTATAGAGTAGCATCTTGCCAAAGATTGTTCCTCTAAAGCCTAGTCCTTTTAATTCAAGAAGTGGCCAATCTTCATTTGCTGACTGCAAGTATATTTCCTTCAATTCTCTACCGCTTATTTCTATTACACATGCATTGATAGGATGGGGGAGGATTTTATGAAGGTCATATTTTGTTACAATTCCCTTTGGCAGCCCATCTAAAAATATCCCTGCATTAAACAGGGCACAGTCTGCATCTGTGTAGTCCATTAAACACTTTGCAAACAAACGAGAAATTTGGGAATGATGGAACCATTCTTTGTTGTAGCTTTTCGTTGTTTCAAAAATCGGTTGTTTAAGCAATTCTTTTCCCTGATTATATAATGAAGCAACAAAGTTTAATTCCTCTTCAATTTCAGGTAACAATGCATTTTCTACAACGACCTCTTCTTTTTTGATTACTTGTCGTTTTTGATGATCAAATTGAATTGTTAGATGGCCTGTATACGCTCCAAATTTCCCGCAGCCCGTTAATAATACATTATTAATCATTTTACCTTCTAGAAATAAATGATGGGTATGTGAACCAAAAATAACGTCTATTTCAGAACACTCATTTGCAAGCAACTCATCTTCAGTTATTCCTAAATGGGATAGACAAAAGATTACATCTACTTCATGCTGTATTTCACTTACTATTTTTTTTATTACTTCTCTGGGCTCTATAATCTCCCAATTTAGTTCATCATAAAAAACAGTAAATACTGCTGTTGCCCCAATTACCCCAATTTTTGTTCCATATTTCGTTGTTAAAATGGTATATGGTTTTATCCACTGTGGATTATTACCATTTTTAACCTTCAAATTGGCAACTACTACTTCAAATTCAGCGCTATCATAAAGATGATATAGATCTTCATAAGACAAGGTTATTCCTTCGTTATTCCCAATCGTTACAACATCATACTCCGCTTTATTTAATAACTCAATATTGCCCTGTCCTAACGTAGCTTCAGTATAGATATTTGAACGATCAAGATGGTCACCAACATCCAATAAAAAGCTCGGCTCTCCTAATCTTGCAAAGGCCTTTCTTTGCTCTTTAATATAATATTGCATGCGAGGCCAATATTCGAAATGGCTATGTACATCATTCGTGTGAAATATATGAATTGTTTCGATCATGTCCGTCACCATCTTTCAATTATCAATCGATATAGTTAAAATAAACCATCGTAAATGGAACGTATACCTAATAGTAATAAAATAATTCTAAGTGCAAAAACAAGTGTATCTGATTTCATTTTCTTGTTTAAGGAAGAACCTATCTTTGCTCCAATATATGCACCAATAATTACTGGTATAGTATAAATCCAAGGAACATTTCCTAATGTAATGTGACTAGCTGAATTGACTAAAGATGATAAGAAAACTAAAAACATAGAAGTTGCTACAGCGACATGAGGTGGAAATCTAAATAATAATAGCATTGCTGGAACAATCATTGATCCCCCACCAATACCAAACAAACCTGAACAAAAACCAACAATAAAAGTTAGTACTATGGCAAACCAGATTGGATACCCATAAACGTGTTCATTTCCTTGAAGATCTACGAAATGTCTTTTGGTACCATGCTCGACAAACCAATTTACTGGATTTAATTTATCTCTTATTAACAAAATTGTTGATAGGATAATTAATAATATCCCAAAATATAAATTAAACGAAGGTAGATCTAAAAACTTATTCACCCATGCACCAAACATTGTACCTGGTATACTACCGATGAAAAAAATTATCCCACTTTTATAATCAACCGTTTTTGACTTCATATACGATAGAGTTGATGAAAGTCCAGTAAATATCATCATGATGACCGATAAACCAACGACTGTTTGCGGTGTTAAGTCTGAAATAAATCCTAGTGTAATACCAAAAAATAAAGTTGCCGGAATTAATATAACCCCTCCACCTAAACCAACAAGAGATCCGATAATTCCAGAACAGAGGGCGATGATTAGTAATATTATATATTCCATTTAAAAGTCTCCTTCAAACATATTTAACTGCTTAGGTGATAAATTGCTATATTCAATATTTAACATTTCCATTATTCTCTTTGCATTTTTTGCAGCGTGATGCCCAGAATTATTATTAAATAGTACAAAAACATCTCTGGACTGCTTTTGCAAATCAAGTGTGACAGTTACAATTTCTTCAAGTTCTTCTTCATTATAATCATATAAAAAGCGAACTTCTCTCCAATTTTGGTTGTTCCCAGCATTTCGCCACCCATGAATATTTCGCCCGTGTATACGAAATAAGGCCTTTTCCTTTGATGTAGCCTTACCTAATAAAGGAATGGATCCACTGCCCGCTTGTGGCTCATCACATACGGTATGAATGAGTTCGTTTTCTTGTAAAAATTTAAGCATTTCATCTCGATTATTTTCTGAATACCAAGACTGATTTCGAAATTCGATGGCAATTGGAAAATCCGCTAATTGCTGTTTAACATAACGTATATATTGAACATTTTTATTTTGACAATCAAACCAAGGCGGAAACTGTACTAAAATCATGGCAAGTTTACCTTGTGATTGGAAGCCTTTTGCACATTCTTTAAAGGCATTGAACATGTCATTACGTGATTCAAAGGGAAGCTCGTCTCTTAAGTGACCTGTGATCCCTTGATAGGCTTTTAAAACAAATTTAAAATTGGATGGTGTATCATTGCACCATTTTTCAACACTCTTTAGAGATGGGATTCCATAAAATGAAGTGTCCACTTCCACAACAGGGAAATGTCCGCTGTAATCGAACAATTTATCTCGACTTGTTGAAAGCTCGCTATATAAATTTGGATGGTCACCCCAGCCAGTAAGCCCAATATAAATCAAGCTCCCCACTCCTTTTTTATTATGATAACATAGTTAAAAATTTGAATTTCATATTTCCATATATATGTAAGAAAAAAGTGAGCTAGTTTAATGCTAACTCACTTTTAAAAGTTTTTCCAATCTATTATTTTATAAAATTTAAAGAAATTATATAGGAATTTTCAAACTGTTATTGAATCTATATTTAAGGGAGGAATATAAATGAATGATGATAAGTGGATCGGTTTTTTACTTTTAGGAATGATCATTTACACAGGAATAATGGTTTATTTATTTGAGTATAGAGAATTTATAGGTTTCCAGATAAACTTTAGTATCATTATTGCATTATTAGTCATAATGATTATAAAACATGATAAAAGATAGAATCCTTCTAAAAGGATATAAAGCTTGCTTACAACACTAAAAGATATATGATTAAATTGATCTCAAACTTGATTACAAATCTTGAGATAATCGAATCATATCTCTACATTGTATACCGTTTTCGAAAATCTCTTCCGGATAGTGCCTAGTAAAAAAATCAATATCAACACTAACAATTCTAAAACCACATTTTTGGTAGAGGGCTAACTGTCCAATGCTTGAATTTCCAGTTCCGACTTCTATGGTTCTGAATCCTTTTAACTTAGCCATTTCAATTGCATTCATTACTAGTTGTTTCCCCAACCCTTTACCATGCTGGGTTTCAATTATTGCGATATTCACCAATTCCACCGTTTCAGGTCTTGTCGGCAGTAGTACATAGACCCCAATCAGTTGATCTTCACTTTCCGCTACAAAGCATTCCCCTCTTTGTAAATATTCCTCAACGATTACTCTAGAAGGGTCAGCTAATAACAACAAATCCATTGGAGGCTCTTCATCTATTTTTAGTTTACGAATAAACATATACTTTCCCCTAAAAATAACTTTACTTTATCTTCAATTTTACCATTTCTTTTTGAAAAACCTGCTATTTTATTTCAAATGGCAAGGGTCTCCTTTACCAATATAAAAATCGGCAAATAATGAGCTTGGATCGTAACAAAAATAAGAAAAACCCTTGATAGACAAGGGTTTTTCGTTAATTATCCGATAGAACCTTCCATTTCGAACTTGATTAATCTGTTCATTTCAACAGCATATTCCATTGGAAGTTCTTTTGTAAATGGTTCGATGAAGCCCATTACGATCATTTCAGTTGCTTCTTGTTCTGAAATACCACGGCTCATTAAATAGAACAATTGTTCTTCAGATACTTTTGAAACTTTTGCTTCGTGCTCTAAAGATACGTTATCATTTAAAATTTCGTTATAAGGAATTGTATCTGAAGTCGATTGGTTATCAAGAATTAAAGTATCACATTCGATATTTGAACGTGCTCCAGTAGCTTTTTTACCGAATCTTACGATACCACGGTAAGTTACTTTACCACCTTGTTTAGAAATCGATTTAGATACGATTGTTGAAGATGTGTTTGGTGCTAAGTGAATCATTTTTGCACCAGCATCTTGGTGTTGACCTTTACCAGCAATCGCAATCGATAATGTCATACCACGTGCACCCTCACCTTTAAGGATACATGCTGGATATTTCATTGTAAGTTTAGAACCGATATTACCATCAACCCATTCCATCGTTCCGTTTTCTTCAACAACAGTACGTTTTGTAACTAGGTTATATACGTTATTTGCCCAGTTTTGGATCGTTGTATAACGGCAATATGCATCTTTTTTAACGATGATTTCAACTACTGCAGAGTGAAGCGAGTTTGTAGTGTATACAGGCGCTGTACATCCTTCTACGTAGTGTACACTTGAGCCTTCGTCAACAATAATTAATGTACGTTCAAATTGACCCATGTTTTCTGAGTTAATTCGGAAGTATGCTTGTAATGGTGTATCTAATTTAACACCAGGTGGTACGTAAATGAATGATCCACCAGACCAAACAGCTGAGTTTAGTGCAGCAAATTTGTTATCTGAAGATGGAATGACCGTACCCCAATATTTTTTGAAAATATCTTCGTTTTCACGTAATGCAGAATCTGTATCTTTGAATACTATACCTAAATCTTCAAGATCTTTTTTCATGTTATGATATACTACTTCAGATTCATATTGAGCAGATACACCAGCTAAGTATTTTTGTTCAGCCTCTGGAATACCTAATTTATCAAATGTTGCTTTGATTTCTTCCGGTACTTCATCCCAAGATTTTTGAGTAGCTTCAGATGGTTTTACATAATAAGTGATCTCATCGAAGTTTAAAGCTGAAAGATCGCCACCCCATTGTGGCATCGGTTTAGAGTAAAAGATTTCTAACGCTTTTAAGCGGTAGTTTAACATCCACTCAGGTTCATTTTTCATATTTGAAATTTCTCGAACGATTTCTTCAGTTAATCCACGTTTTGAACGGAAAACTGATACGTCCTTATCATGGAAACCGTATTTATAATCGCCGATTTCAGGCATTTTTTTTGCCATTTTTTCTCCTCCGTTCAAACTTTTATTTTGATTCTTCTTTTACACCTTTTTCCATTGCTTTCCAAGCCAATGTTGCACATTTAATACGTGCAGGGAATTTTGAAACACCTTGAAGTGCTTCTACATCCCCTAGGTCATATTTATCATCATAATCTTCGCCTAGCATCATTTTAGAAAAAATATCCGCTAATTCAAGTGCTTCTTCAACTTTCTTACCTTTAATAATATCTGTCATCATTGATGCAGATGACATGGAGATTGAACAACCTTCACCATCAAACTTTGCATCTTCAACGATTCCTTTATTAATTTTCAAGGTAAGATGAATACGATCCCCACAAGTTGGGTTATTCATATCAATAGTAATGCTGTTTTCTTCAAGAGAGCCTTTATTACGAGGTTTCTTATAATGATCCATAATAACTGAGCGATAAAGTTGATCTAAATTATTCAAAGACATCGTTAAAATACTCCTTCGCGCCCTTCAACCCTTCAACAAGACGGTCAATATCTTCTGTGTTGTTATACATATAGAAGCTTGCTCTCGCTGTCGCAGTACATGTTAACCATTTCATTAATGGTTGCGCGCAATGATGACCTGCTCTTACTGCAATACCATTCATATCTAATACAGTTGCAACATCGTGTGGATGTACACCCTCTAAGTTGAATGTGATTAATCCACAACGTTTCTGCGGATCACGTGGACCATAAATTGTTAGGCCATCAATTTTTTCCATTTCATTCATTGCATATTCTACTAATTTATGTTCATGCTCAGCAATTTTATCTAGGCCAATCTCTGTTAGAAAATCAATTGCAGCACCTAATCCAATTGCTCCTGCAATGTTTGGTGTACCGCCTTCGAATTTCCAAGGTAGTTCCTTCCAAGTTGATTCGTATAAATCAACAAAGTCGATCATTTCACCACCAAATTCAATTGGCTCCATTTCTTCTAAAAGCTGTTGTTTACCATATAATACGCCAATTCCTGTAGGACCACACATCTTATGTCCAGAAAAACCTAAGAAATCAACATCTAAATCTTGAACATCAATCGGCATATGTGGTGCAGCTTGGGCAGCATCCACAACGATAATCGCACCATGTTTATGTGCAATCTCTGCAATTTCCTTAATCGGATTAATTGTACCTAGAACATTAGACGCCATTGTAATAGCTACAATTTTCGTTTTATCTGTAATAGTTTTTTCAACAGTTTCAAGAGTAATCGTTCCATCTTTTTCTAGTTCGAAATATTTTAAAACTGCCTTGTTCTCTTTGGCAAGCTGTTGCCAAGGAATTAAGTTTGAATGGTGTTCCATGTAAGAGATGACAATTTCATCGCCTTCTTTAATATTTTGTCTACCATAAGCAGAAGCAACTGTATTAAGGGATGTTGTTGTACCTCTTGTGTATATAATTTCTTTAGTAGATTTGGCATTTATAAACTTACGGATTTTTTCACGTGCTCCTTCGTAGGAATCCGTAGCACGATTACCAAGCGTATGTACACCGCGGTGTACGTTAGAGTTATCAAAATCATAATACTTTCTTATAACGTCTAACACTTGAATTGGTTTTTGTGAAGTAGCAGCGCTATCAAGGTAAACGAGCGGATGCCCGTTTACTTCTTGATTCAAAATCGGAAAATATTTTCTAATTTCATTCATTAGCGAACTTTCCCTTCAATTACCTTCGTCAATTGTTCTTTTACACTTTCAATTGGAAGGCTGGAAACTACTGGCGCTAAGAAACCATGAATTATTAAACGCTCAGCCTCTGTTTTTGAAATACCGCGGCTCATTAAGTAATAAAGCTGAATAGGATCTACACGGCCAACTGATGCAGCGTGACCTGCCATTACATCATCTTCATCGATTAATAAAATTGGGTTTGCATCCCCACGCGCTTTTTCAGATAGCATTAATACGCGTGATTCTTGTTCTGCGTTTGACTTAGATGCCCCATGCTCAATTTTCCCAATACCATTGAAAATTGTTTGAGCAGCTTCTTTCATAACACCATGAGTTAAAATAAAGCCTTCAGAATTTTTACCCCAATGACGAATTTCAGTTGTAAAGTTTTGTTTTTGTTCTCCACGACCAACAACTACTGTTTTTGTATTAGCTGTAGAACCATCACCAACTAGGTGTGTAATACTTTCAGAAATTGTATCTGAATCGTTCATCAAACCTAAGGCCCAATCTAATTTTGCATCGCGGGCTACGTATCCACGACGATTTACATAAGTCGTAAAGCCCTTAGCTAAAACGTCCACCGCACCAAATGTAACTTGTGCGTTATCTAATGCAATTACTTCTCCAATAATGTTTGCTTGCCCACGAGATTCACCCACTGTTGATACATAAGTTTCAACATAAGTTACCGCTGAATTGCTATCAGCAACAACTAATACGTGGTTGTATAGAGAAGCTTCTTCATTATCGTTGATAAATACAACTTGAAGTGGTTTTTCTAATACAACATTTTTCGGAACATATACGAATATTCCACCGTTCACTAATGCTGCATGATAAGCAGTTAATTTATGTTCGTCTACTTTTACAGCTTCAGTCATGAAATATTTTTTCACTAAATCGCTATGTTCACGTACAGCAGTTTGAAGATCTGTAAAAATTACACCTTGTGATGTTAATTCCTCAGAAACTTTAATAAATGCTGGTGTGTTATTGCGTTGAATATATAGGTTTTCTTGACCTTCTATATCGATAATGGATTTTACTTCTTCAGAGAGCTCATCTAGCGATGCAAAAGATGCACTTTCAACTGTATGAACTGGGAAATCTAAGAAGTTCCAATTTGTAATATTCGTTTTGTCTGGTTTTGGCATTGGTAGCTCAGCCGCTTTTTCGATTGCAGTAGCACGTAAATCAGTAAACCATGATGGTTCATTGTTGTTTTTTGAGAACGAGCGTACTTCATCAGCTGATAACGCCAATTTTGTTTCAACTGTCATTTTAATCCGTCCTCTCTCTTATGCTTCTTCTGTTACCGCGTCTGTATCTTCAATACCTAGTTCTTTTTTAATCCAGTCGTAACCTTCAGCTTCTAAACGTTGTGCTAATTCAGGACCACCTGATTTAACAACGCGACCTTGCATCATAACGTGTACATGGTCAGGAGTAATGTAGTTTAATAAGCGTTGGTAGTGAGTGATTGCAAGACAACCGAATCCTTCTCCGCGCATTTCATTAATCCCTTTAGCAACAACTTTTAAAGCATCTATATCAAGACCTGAGTCAATTTCATCTAAAATAGCAAATTTTGGCTTAATCATCATTAATTGAAGAATTTCATTACGTTTCTTTTCCCCACCTGAGAATCCTTCATTTAAGTAACGTTGTGCCATATCTTGATCCATTTCTAAGAAGTCCATCGTTTTATCTAATTCACGGATGAATTTCATTAATGAAATTTCATCGCCTTCTTCACGACGTGCATTAATAGCTGAACGGATAAAGTCAGCATTTGTTACACCTGAGATTTCAGAAGGATATTGCATTGCTAAAAACAGACCAGCTTTTGCTCTTTCATCTACTTCCATTTCAAGAACGTTTTCGCCATCTATTTCAATTGTACCTTGTGTTACTTCATATTTTGGGTGGCCCATAATGGCAGAAGCTAAAGTAGATTTACCAGTTCCGTTTGGACCCATAATTGCGTGTACTTCATTTGTATTAATCGTTAAGTTAACGCCTTTTAAAATTTCTTTGTCTTCAATTGATACATGAAGATCTTTAATTACTAGTGTAGACATTATTTTCCCTCCGTAGTTGAACATTAAATGGTAGAACCATTACTAATTTATTATCATTCTAATCTTAACCGAAAACATCGAGTCATGCAAAACATTTATTCTGCAATGAAATTCAAAGGATAAAAACCAATAAAATTAAGATAATGATGATTATTTTTTGCTTTTTCCATAAAATATTGTAGTAAAAAAGTCGAATCGTTCATTTTCAATAAAGAATTTCTAATTGAGAATGTATTTCATTATTCTATTTTATTCCTTATTTTATAGCCTTCCCAAACATCTGTCTTGTTTTAAGTGTTATGGGGCAATATATAATTACTATACCCGAAAGCAAGTAAATATTATCATACTGAACATGTTGCATGTTTATGAAAAACCTACCGAAATTTCAAACTTAACAGAATGTTTATATTAAAGGAAACCATTTAAGTAAATTAGTCTTTACGGGAACAGCACAAGCAGAGCACCCGAACTGAGCGGAGCGAAGGAGAAGGCTGAGGACGTGCCCTTGGAAAAGCGTTTCGCTTATAACGGAAATGACGATTTGAAATGTATTGTATAAAGAAAAAAAGACTGTAAACAACCCCAAAATTCTTTGAGTTTGTCTACAGTCTGAAAGATCCATCTTTCTGTCATACATTATAGCGTAAACTTGGCTAACCTTTTTTGGAGATCCTCTGCTAGGTTTGCTAATGCTATAGATGCACTTGTTATTTCTTCCATTGACGCCAATTGTTCATCTGATGTAGCAGCCACATTGCTCGAATTATCGGATGTTATTTCACTAAGATTAGTCATCTCTTTTGCATGATTTACAACATTGGACACTTCGTCTTCTATTCTATTTGAAACCAATGTAATATTACTTACTTGTGTTTTTACTTGTTCTACTGCTAATAGAATTTCATTAAATATCATTTCGGTATTTGATGTGATTTTCAATCCATTATTTACCCGTTCTTTCACATCATTGATGGACTTTACTGTTTTTTTTGTATCATTTTCAATTTGTGATGCAATGTGATTAATGTTGGAAACTAAATTTTTCGTTTGGTCTGCTAATTTTCTTACCTCTTCGGCAACAACAGCAAATCCTTTTCCAGCTTCACCTGCTCTAGCAGCTTCTATAGCAGCATTTAACGAAAGTAAATTTGTTTGTTCTGCAATTTCTGTAATTTGTGATAATACTTGTACAATCATTTTCGTTTGATTATTTAATGTAATTAATGCACCATCCGTCTCCACAACAGATTCGTTAATTCTATTCATTTGTAATACTGTTTCTTTTACAAACTCGGAGCCTTGTAGTGTTTTTTCACTCGTTGAAACAGATAGTTTTTCAGCTTCAATCGCATTAGTCGCAATTTCCTTAACAGCAGACTGACTTTCTTCAGCTGAATGTGCGGATTCTTTTGACATAATGGATTGTTTAACTGCGCCATTTGAAACCTCTTGTATTGATGCTGAGATTGATTCTGCCCCTCTCATTGTTTCATCTGCACTTGCCATCAATTGTTCCGCAGACGCTGCAACTTGATTTGAGCTATCATTTACATGAAGCAGTAACTCCCTTAAATTGTTTGTCATATGGAAAAATGAATTTTGCAATGAGGCTACTTCATCTTTACCAGTTGCCTTTTCAAGTTGAATTGCTAAGTTTCCATTAGCTATTTCCTCAGCATCATTTGTTAGATTACGAATACGGCCAATGATCCGGTTTAAAATAATGACGACAACAGAAATTCCACTAATTAAAAGTATCGCAACTAATATGATTGATATTATCATAATGCTATTAATTTTATTTTGTAAATCGAGCTGCATCGTTTGATATTGAGTTGTTATATTACGTTTTAATTCAATAACATCATTAAGCAAACCTTTTGTCCGTAAAGATTGCTTTTTAATTTCCGCTTGATTATTCTCATCTATTGCCTTTGTTGCTTTCGTTGAAATATCTTGATATTTTTTAGAAATTTTCCCTACATATCCTTGCTGTTCTGACGTTTGAAGTGAAGGTACTAATTCCTCATAAATGGTTTTCAATAATTTTAAATCTTCTTCAATATCATTTTTATTACTTTCTGAAATATTTAAAGCGTATACACTTAAAGATTTTTGAAGGCTTTTTGCCGAACTATTTAATTCCTCTACCTTTACGAGTGAATTTACAATCTCCTCTGTGGAAGATTTTAATGTCGCTAATTGACTAATATTAAATCCAATAATACAAGCAGAAAGCAATAATGGAATTATCGATATAAGCAATATTTTTTGTTTTAATTTCATTTACTCTCCGCCTCTTAATTTGTTATAGAAATATTATCATCAGATATTTTTTGTTTTTGTTGTTCAACTATAGCCTGTTCTTCCTCAGTAAGCTGAATTACTCGGATAGGAGCTAATGCAACTCCATTGTCTTTTAATCCTAATACTTTATTTTTTTCAGCAATTGAACCCGTCTCAACTAGCTCTTTTACTGTGTCATAGATCGCAACATCTACTTGTTTGACCATAGAAGAAACAACTGATTTCTCTGCTAAATAAAATTGATCACTGTCTACACCAAAGGAATACACCCCAGAACGTTGCGTTTCTAATAAAACTCCTACACCTGTGAAGCCTGCAGCAGGATAAATGAAATCAGCTCCATTTACAATCATTTCTTTTGCAATGTTTCCTCCTAACTTGTCATCTCCAAATGTCCCTGCATATTCTGTTATGATTTGTGCTTCTGGATTAACAGCTTTAACACCTTTTATAAAACCTTGCTCAAACTTATGTATAATTGGGGCATCTTCACCACCAACAAATCCAACCGTATTTGTCTCAGTTTTCAAACCTGCTAATACACCTATTAAAAAGGAACCTTCATCCTCTTTAAATGTAATATTATATACATTCGGTAATTCAGATTGAGAATCAATTAATAAAAACGAGGTTTCAGGATATTTCTTTGCCATTTTTTCAAGCGCTTCTTGGATAGAAAAGCCAAGTCCTATGATTAAATCATTACCCTGTTGAACTAATTCTTCAATCCCTTGTTCATAAGTACCAGATTCCTCAAGTTCCCTATAATCAAATGAGATATTCAATTCATCACGTGCTTTTTCTAAACCTGCAAATCCTAGATCAGAAAATGATTGATCTCCTAACCCTGCATCGGAAAGCATAATACCAACCTTTAATCTTTCATTCTCTAAAGTTGCATCACTAGTTGAACAAGCTGAAAGTATTAGTGCACAAAGAGTGAACAAAAATAATAATTTATTCTTCTTCAAATTAAAATCACTCCAATTTCCTTAATCTATATTGGCATTTTTTTATATTAACATAAATCAATTTAAACTATATTAGTATATTGTAAAATTTTTATACATTAATGGAGGGTTAGTTAATTGGGATATGTTTTATTGGGGAGTCGCGTATGTTCCCTTTTTTAAATTTTCATTGCGTTTGGACAATTAAAGCTTCGTATCTTACCCTTCTTTTTTTGAAATCCAATTATGTTCGGGCAATTTAAACATCTAAAGAATTTAATAGCTATCCATCTGAGAACAGGAATAAATTAATGCAAAAAATAGTAGTACAAACCTACTTTTACAGTTTGCACTACTATTATTCTCATCTATTATTTAACTTTTGTAGCTAAAAACGCATCAACATTTGCTGCTACTGCGCGACCTTCTTTAATCGCCCATACAACAAGACTTTGTCCTCGTCTAGCATCACCAGCAGCAAATACTCCTGGAACATTTGTTTCAAAATCTCTTAAAGAAGCTTTGATTCGATTGTTTGTTACATTTACGCCAAATGCTTCTGGTAGAGATTTTTCGACACCCTCAAACCCAATGGCAACAAATACATATTGTGCTGGCCAAACTTTTTCAGTTCCTGGTAATTCTTTAAAGAAGTAGAAACCATCATCACCTAGTATTTTTTCCATTTGAATTGTATGCAGCTCTTTCACACGTCCGTTTTTATCTTTAACAATTTTTTGTGTTTGAATGCAATATTCACGTGGATCTTTTCCTTGAACAGCTTCAACTTCTTCATATGCATAATCAAGTTTATACACGTTTGGATCCTGTGGCCATGGTGTATCATCTGTTCTAGTTTCTGGTAATTGTGGGTGTTTACCAAATTGGTAAACTGAACGACACTTTTGACGAATAGCTGTTGCAACACAGTCAGCACCAGTATCCCCACCACCAATAACGATGACATCTTTTCCTTTTACATCAATCGCATTTCCATCATTAAAATTAGAATCTAATAGGCTTTTTGTAACACCTGTTAAATAATCCATTGCAAGATGTACACCTTCTGCTTCGCTACCTTCAATTCGAAGAGCACGTTGCTTTTGAGCACCGATACATAAAATAACTGCATCATATTGTGCTTTTAACTCTTCAGCCGTAATATCTTTTCCGATTTCTGTATTTAATACGAAATCAATGCCTTCTTGACGAAGTAAGTTAACTCGGCGGTCAATTACTTCTTTTTCTAACTTCATATTTGGGATACCATACATTAATAGTCCTCCAACTCGATCTGCTCGCTCATAGACCGTTACAGTATGACCGAGTTGATTTAACTGATCAGCTGCTGCTAAGCCCGCTGGACCTGAACCAACAACCGCTACCTTTTGACCAGTACGAGTTTCAGGAATTCTTGGTGTAATCCAATTATTTTCAAAACCTTTATCAATAATAGAACGTTCAATAGACTTTATAGCTACTGCTGGTTCATTAATCCCTAGTGTACAAGATCCTTCACAAGGCGCTGGACATACACGCCCTGTGAATTCTGGAAAGTTATTTGTCATATGAAGACGATCCAACGCTTCTTTCCATTGACCTTTATAGACTAAATCATTCCATTCCGGGATAACATTTTGGATTGGGCAACCTGCAGCAGTGCCACGAATTTCAATTCCCATATGACAGAAAGGTGTTCCGCAATCCATACAACGAGCACCTTGCGTTTGTAATGCTTCATCTGACAGCCTTGTAGAATATTCATTCCAACTTTTTATACGAACTTGTGGAGGCTGTTCTTTCGTTTTTTCCCTTTTATACTCCATGAATCCTGTTGGTTTTCCCATGCTAGAACCCCCCTCTTATTTGGAAATGGCTAACTCTTTTGCGCCAGTTGTTTCAACAAACGCTTGCATTGCTGCTAGCTCTTCTGTTAATCCTTCAAATTTATGACGATTAATTTTTTCAATCATATCTTTATAATCTGTAGGTACGACTTTGATAAATTTAGGAACAAATTGATCCCATTTTGCTAAAACATCCAGTGCCACTGTGCTATCTGTATGCTCTAAATGCTGAATAATCATAGCACGTACTAAATTAATTTCCTCTTTATCTGTTAATCTCTCAAATTGAATCATTTCCATATTGCATTTTTCTTTAAATGACTTTTCATCTGTTGGTAGTACGTAAGCAATACCTCCGCTCATACCCGCTGCGAAGTTTTTGCCTACATCACCTAAAACAACAACTCGGCCACCTGTCATATATTCACAACCATGGTCTCCAATACCTTCTACAACTACATTTGCACCACTATTACGTACTGCAAATCGTTCTCCGGCCCGACCATTAATATATGCTGTTCCGCTTGTTGCACCGTATAAGCACACGTTACCTGCGATTACGTTTTTCTCTTGCTCTCCTTTTATTGGTGCGATGGCAACTAATTTACCCCCTGATAAACCTTTACCAAAGTAGTCATTAACATCACCAACACAAGAGAGTGTCATACCTTTTGGCGCAAATGCCCCAAAGCTTTGACCAGCGTGGCCGTTAAATTTTAATGTAATCGTATTATCAGCCAAACCTACCTCACCATATTTTCTTGAAATTTCACTACCGATGATTGTTCCAACAACACGATCCGTATTTTTTATACTGTACTCAAGCTCGATTTTTTCTTTATTTTCAATGCTTGCTTCAACTTTAGGTAATAGTTCACGCAAATCAAATGTTTCTTCAATACGTAAATCCTGATTTACTTGTTTTGTACGAGTACCTTGTACTTGATATAGTAACGCTGATAAATCAAGTTGACCTGCTTTCCAATGAGATTTTGCACGGTCACTTACTGTTAATACATCTGTGCGTCCAACCATTTCTTCAACTGAACGGAAGCCAAGCTTCGCCATATATTCACGCATTTCTTCTGCTACAAAACGCATGTAGTTTACAATGTGCTCTGGTTTACCCATAAATTTCGCACGAAGCTCCGGGTTTTGAGTTGCAACACCGACTGGACAAGTATCTAAGTGACAAGCACGCATCATGATACACCCGAGTACGATTAATGGAGCCGTTGCAAAGCCATATTCCTCTGCACCAAATAATGCTGCCATTACAACGTCTTTACCAGTCATTAATTTACCGTCTGTTTCTAAAGTTACTCGATCACGTAGTCCATTTAACATTAACGTTTGATGCGCTTCCGCTAATCCTAGCTCCCAAGGTAAACCTGTATGTTTAATTGAAGTTTTTGGTGATGCACCTGTACCTCCATCATAACCAGAAATAACGATAACATCAGCGCCACCTTTAGCAACGCCAGCAGCAATTGTACCAACACCCGCTTTTGCAACTAACTTAACTGAAATTCGAGCATATCGATTTGAATTTTTCAAATCATAAATTAATTCCGCTAAGTCTTCAATCGAATAAATATCATGGTGTGGAGGCGGTGAAATTAAACCAACACCAGGAGTTGAGCCACGTACCTCTGCTACCCATGGGTATACTTTATTACCAGGTAGTTGCCCACCTTCACCAGGTTTTGCACCTTGAGCCATTTTAATTTGTAACTCTTGTGCGTTCACTAAATAATGAGATTTAACACCAAAGCGACCTGAAGCAATCTGTTTAATCGAACTGTTTCGATTGTCACCATTTTCATCAATTTCATAGCGAGCTGGGTTTTCTCCACCTTCACCAGAATTTGAACGACCACCAAGACGATTCATTGCAATGGCTAATGTTTCATGTGCTTCCTTGGATATTGATCCAAATGACATCGCACCTGTTTTAAAACGTTTAACAATTGAATCAACTGATTCGACTTCATCTAATGGAATTGGTTTTAAATCTTTTTTAAATTCTAATAAGTTTCTTAAAAATCCAATACGTTCTTCATTTGCCATTTCAGCATACATTCTATATAAGCCGATATCATTTTTACGAGTTGCCCATTGTAATGTATGGATTGTTTTCGGGTTAAAGGAATGATGCTCTCCATCTGCACGCCATTGGAAATCACTACCTGATTCAAGCTCTTTACTTAAATTCATAGCCAGCGCATGACGACGTTTCGCCTCTTCACCAATCGTTTCTAGGTCGATTCCATCAATTTGCGAAGCTGTTCCTGTGAAATGTTGATCAATCACTTCTTTACTAATACCTACAGCTTCAAAAATTTGAGCACCTCGGTAAGATTGTACAGTCGAGATACCCATCTTCGACATTACTTTTACAACACCATCCGCAGCACCTTTACGGTATTTTTTCACTGCGTCTTGATAACTAAGCTTTAAATGTCCATTTTCAATCGATTCTCCAATTGTTGCATAAGCTAAATATGGATTAATTGCATCGGCACCAAACCCGATTAATGCCGCAAAGTGATGTACTTCACGAGCCTCACCACTATTTGCTATGATACTTGCTAACGTACGTTTTCCTGTACGAACTAAATATTGATGTAAGCTACTTACAGCAAGTAGAATTGGGATTGTCGGCGTATTTACATCCTCTAGCTCATCTGATAAAACGATTAATGTTTTTCCTGCCTCAATCGCTTTATCTACTTCAGCAAAAATTCTATTTAACTCATTTTCTAAAGATTGCGTAAATTCTAAAGATATGATTACACTTTGGAAGTGTTTATTTTCTATCTTTAAAATTTGCTCTAACTCATTGTTCGTTAAAATAGGTGTTTCTAAGAAGATTCTTCTCGCATTTTGACCATCTGGGTGTAGTAAGTTACCTTCTACACCTAGTAAAGTCATAGTTGATGTCACAATATGCTCACGGATCGAGTCAATCGGTGGATTGGTTACTTGTGCAAATAACTGTTTAAAATAGTTAAATAACGATTGTGGTCTATCAGATAAAACGGCTAACGGAGAGTCATTCCCCATGGAACCAATTGGGTCCTTACCGCTTTCTGCGATCGGATGAATATATTTATGAACATCTTCAAATGTATAGCCAAATATTTTTTGACGAGTCGTAAGCTGGTCGATTTCTTTTTGTTCCTCGTTTTTCACTTCTACAGTTACTTTATTTTCTTCTAACCATTCAGCATACGGCTCTGCAGCAGCCATTTCGCTTTTCAATTCTTCATCAGATACGATTTTACCTTGCTCTAAATCTACTAATAGCATACGACCAGGGCTTAAACGTTCCTTGTATAAAACGTTTTCTTCTTCAATATCAACAACCCCTACTTCTGAAGAAAAGACAATCATATCATCTTTCGTCACATAGTAACGAGCTGGACGTAAACCATTACGATCTAAGATTGATCCAATTTGCTTACCATCTGTGAAACAGATAGCCGTTGGTCCATCCCATGGCTCCATTAAATTCGCATGATATTCATAAAAAGCTCTTTTCTCATCTGAAATATGTGGATTTTCAGTCCAAGGCTCTGGAATTAACATCATAGCTGTATGGGCTGGGGTACGACCAGCTAATACAAAGAATTCAAAAGCATTATCTAACATCGATGAGTCAGAACCTGAATTATCAACGATAGGTAATACCTTTTGTAAATCTTCACCAAAGGCTTCTGAAATAAAACGTTGTTCACGAGCTGTCATCCAGTTAATATTACCGCGTAGAGTATTGATTTCACCATTGTGTACGATATAGCGATTTGGATGCGCACGTTCCCAGCTCGGGAATGTATTTGTCGAGTAGCGGGAGTGAACAATTGCAAAGGCTGACACAAAGCTTTCATCTTGCAAATCAATATAAAACTCACTTACTTCTTCAGGTGTAAGTAAACCTTTGAATACCATTGTTTGACTTGACATACTTGGACAATAGAATTTTTTATCATTTTCTTTCGCCCAAAATTCCGCTTGTTTACGGATTAAGTATAATTTACGTTCAAATGCTAATGAATCTTTAACATTTTTTGCTTTTACAAATACTTGTCGAACTACAGGAGCAGTTGCTTTTGCTGTTTCACTTAACATACTTTTGTTAGTAGGTACTGTTCTCCAGCCTATTAAACTTTGTCCTTCTTGTTCAATCAGTTCATTAATTTTATTTTCAATAGAAAGTCGATCTTCTTCATTATCAGTAAAAAACAATTGACCAACACCATATTCACCTTTGTTTGGCAATTGTAATTCGGAACAATTTAATTTATAAAAAGCATCAGGAATTTGAACCATTAGTCCAGCGCCATCACCTGTTTTGCCGTCGCCCCCACGTCCAGCACGATGATCTAATCGACATAACATTTCTAATCCATTTTTTACAATCTCATGTGACGCTTTTCCTTTAATATTTGCATAAAATCCTATACCACAAGCATCATGTTCAAAACTAGGAGAATAAAGGCCTTGTGCGTTCGGTAGTTTATGAAAAGTCATGATAACCCCCCCAAATCTTCTAAAATAGCGTATTTACATTGTACGGTTTTTAAATTAATATTAACAATATATACTTTGCATGGAATTAATCTATTTTTTAGATGAATGGGGTGGGAGCGTTGGAATTAAGGCAATTAAGATACTTTGTCGAAGTTGCTGAGCGGGAGCATATTTCAGAAGCAGCTGAACATCTTCATGTCGCACAGTCAGCTGTTAGTAGGCAAATAGCAAACCTTGAAGATGAGCTTGGAACACCTCTATTTGAACGTGTTGGACGAAATGTCAAGCTTACGCCGATTGGTAAAATTTTTCTAGAGCATTCCGTATCTGCTTTGAAAGCAATTGACTTTGCAGTTAAACAAGTAGAAGAATATTTAGATCCTGCAAAAGGAACAATCAGAATCGGTTTCCCTACGAGTTTAGCTAGCTATGTTTTGCCCACAGTTATCTCAGCGTTTAAAAGAGAGTATCCCGATGTTTCCTTTCATTTACGTCAAGGATCCTATCGGTATTTAATTGATGCTGTTAAAAATAGAGAGTTAAACCTTGCTTTTTTAGGACCGGTTCCACAAAAGGATGAAGTTTTGGATACAATGATTTTGTTTAGTGAAAATATCCATGCACTTCTACCAGCGAATCATCCTTTAGCAAAAAGAGATAAATTAAATTTATCAGACTTAAAAAATGAACCATTTGTTTTATTTCCTGAGGAATACATTTTAAATAAAGTTGCAGTGGATGCATGTAGAGCAGCTGGCTTTGTTCCAAAAGTCACTTCTGAAGGTGAAGATTTGGATGCATTAAAAGGGTTAGTGGCTGCAGGTATTGGTATTACTCTGTTGCCAGATAGTTCTTTAAATGACTCCACACCCCGCTATACAGCAAGAGTACCGATTGAAAATCCAAATATCACGCGCACTGTTGGTATTATTTATCCTAACAATCGTGATATGGCACCATCCGAACAAGTATTTTTGAATTTTATCAATTCCTTTTTCTCACGACTAACTCAATTCCGTTAAACTAAAATAAAAGCTCATTCGAAAAAACGAATGAGCTTTTTTCCATTATAAAAAGAAAACTCTTGGTTAAATTACCAAGAGTTTCTTCCTATTAATATATATTATTCAGAAACAGGTACTACTGCACCTTTCCATTCTTCAAGAATGAAGTCTTGGATTTCTTGAGAACGTAATACTTCTACCAATTTTTTAATTGCTTCATTATCTTTATCTTCAGAACGAACTGCAATTACATTTACATAAGGTGAGTCAGAACCCTCTATTGCAATTGATTCTTCTAGAGGATTAATACCTGCATCAATTGCGAAGTTTGAGTTAATTGCAATGGCATCTCCTTCACCTTCATTGTATAAAGATACTAACATTTCTGGTGCTGGACTTTCATTTTCACTTTTAAATACTAAGTTTTTTGGATTTTCAACGATATCATCAACTGTTGCAGCTGTTTTTTCAATATCATCACTTAATTTAATTAATCCTTCTTTTTCTAACATTGCTAGAATACGACCACGGTCTGTTACTGAATTAGAAATAATAATTTCAGCACCATCAGGAAGTTCATCTAATGATTTGTATTTTTGAGAGTAAATACCGATTGGTTCGATATGAATTGCCCCAGCATTTACGAAATCATAACCTTTTTGTGCAATTTCACCCTCTAAATAAGGGATATGTTGGAAGTAGTTTGCATTAATTTCACCAGATTCTAAATCTTGGTTTGGCATAACATAATCTTGGTATTCTTCGATTTCTAATTCAATACCTTGTTCAGCTAAAATTGGTTTAGCTTTTTCTAAAATTACTGCGTGAGGTGTATGTGAAGCACCAACCTTTAATGTAACAGTTTCATTTGTTTGTTCCTCTGTTGTTTCTGCATTATCTGTTGTTTGACCTTCGTTAGCAGTAGTATTTGTATCTTCACCAGAACCACAAGCTGCTAATACTAACATAACAACTGATAGTAGTAAGAATGATAATAATTTTTTCATTTTCTCTAACTCCTTTGTTTTATATATATATGTGAACGGTTTTTAACGCCCGAATCACCAATTAATTAACGTTTATCCGTTTTAGAAGTAACAAAATCTCCGATGAATTGGATAATAAATACAATAATTAAAATAATAATTGTAGACATTAGCGTTACATCAAATCTGCTTCGTTGGAAACCATCAATAAACGCAAGGTTACCAAGTCCACCAGCCCCGATTATTCCAGCCATAGCTGTAAAACCTACTAATGTAATCGCCGTAACAGTAATACCTGATATTAAGGCTGGCATCGATTCAGGAATAAGTAATTTCCAAATAATCGTTGAAGTTTTTGCCCCCATGGAACGAACCGCTTCAATTACTCCTTTATCAATTTCACGTAGTGCGATTAAAACCATCCGTGCATAGAAAGGAGCAGCTCCTACAATCAATGCCGGTAATGCGGCGTTAGCACCACGGATTGTACCAAGTAAGAATTTAGTAAATGGAATAAGTAAAATGATTAAAACGATAAATGGAATCGATCTAAAAATATTTACAAATGAGCTTGTGATAAAGTAAGCTACTTTGTTTGCCCAAAGTTGATTTGGACTAGTTAAAAATAGGATGATCCCTATTATTAAGCCTAATATAAATGTTGCGATTGTTGAGACAGTCGTCATGTAGATGGTATCATATGTAGCTTGCCACATATCTTCCCAGTCTACATTTGGAAATAATTGATTAATCATTCTCAATCACCTCCGTTTGAATTTCTAGAGAATCTAATAATTGCATTGCTTTTTGAACTTGTTGTATTTCTCCATCAACATGGACAATTAGTGTCCCATATGGCCCATTTGCTGTTTGCGAAATATTACCATGAACGATATTAACTTCTACATTGAACTCTTTAATTAAATGAGAAATAATCGGTTGTTCTGTTTTTGAGCCAACAAATGTTAATTTAACTAGCTTACCAGTAGGATAGTTTTGCAAAATTTGATCCATCGACTCTTTGGATTCCTTCGCCCCAGAAACTTGAATGACGAAGTTTTTTGTAATAGGAGCCTGTGGATTTTGGAATACTTGCAATACTTTTCCTTCTTCTACAACTTGTCCAGCTTCCATGACTGCTACACGATGACAAATTTTTCTGATTACGTGCATCTCATGGGTAATAAGAACAATTGTTAAACCAAAACGCTTATTAATATCAAGTAATAATTCTAATATTTGATCGGTTGTTTCGGGATCAAGTGCGCTTGTCGCCTCATCACAAAGTAATACTTCTGGATTATTTGCTAAAGCTCGTGCAATACCTACCCTTTGCTTTTGCCCACCAGATAATTGTGAAGGATAAGATTTTTCACGACCCTTTAAACCAACAAGCTCGATTAATTCCTTTACCCGAGTGTCTCGATTTTGTTTTGATATACCAGCAATTTCTAATGGAAAAGCAATATTCTCTTCAACTGTTCGCGACCACAACAAATTAAAATGCTGGAAAATCATACTTATTTTTTGCCGGGCATTCCGAAGTTGTTTTCCGGAAATCGATGAAATTTCTTGTCCATTGACACTAACCGATCCTGTTGACGGTTTTTCAAGACCATTTAACAAACGTATTAATGAACTTTTTCCTGCGCCACTATAACCAATTACACCGAAAATCTCACCTTTTTCTATAGTAAGATTTACGTCTTTAACTGCGGCGATTTCACCGTTATTGGTTTTATATATTTTGGATATATTTTTTAATTCAATCATTTTAGGAACTCCTTTATCCAATACGATATTCGTATCGTTTCCAGAATGCATTTTTTGTAACCAACATACGATCGATATTCCATTTTAAATCTCCCGCTTGAATGTAGTAGCTACAATTTTTAATTATATAAACTCGAATATAAGGAATGGGAAGCTATAGTATAATAGCTAAACTGATATTCAAATTACAGTAACCACAATTCATAATTAGAAACGTTATGAATGATACTGATAGCTACTTAGATGGATTTATCAATCTATTATTAAACTTATAGAATTACTAACATTTAACAACATAATAACACAGCTACGCTCATTGTTTTATAAGTTTTTACATATAAAAAAACCTTCTACCAAATAAGTAGAAGGGTATAAAGTGCATAATTATTGTTATCACATTAACCTTTCTCTTATCTTTCAAAGTATCCACTTCGCGTGACTTGGCACCTTTTCACAAATGTGATGGTTGCCGGGTTTCATAGGGCACTTCCCTCCACCGCTCTTCATAAGAGTATTGTTATTAAATTTTTTGATTACGAAT
The DNA here is from genome assembly GCA_023168345.1 of Lysinibacillus sp. PLM2. Taxonomy (NCBI): domain Bacteria; kingdom Bacillati; phylum Bacillota; class Bacilli; order Caryophanales; family Bacillaceae; genus Lysinibacillus; species Lysinibacillus sp. PLM2. Next base: position 2,921,623 of record AP025689.1, read on the forward strand.
GTAACTTTATCATGTTACCTTGCTTTCGTCAACCTATTTTTTCAATTTTTCATAAACATTTTGTACAGATTGGAAAGCATAAATTTTTTCTGTTATTTCACCGTTTTCGCTTATTAATAAGCAGGGAACACTTTCGATACGATACTCGTTGGCTATTTCTTCAAGAAAATTAATATTCGCCTTTCCAATAGGAACATCTGTTACGACATTTTCTACGACTTCTAGCATTTTCGATGCAACTGCACACGTTCCACACATCGGTGTATAAAGATAAAATGCAACTTTATTGTGATTTTTAGTAGCTTGTTCCCATTGGCTGCGATTCCATTCTTCCATTCCACTCATCCTATACAGTAATAATAATTTTCATCTATCATATCAAAAAGGTGGCAAAAATTCGCTTGATACGAATTATACCACCTTTAATTATTTATAGAATCTTCGAGGACTTTCGAAGTTAAATTTCTCAAACTATACTAAATATTGTTTATTCACCGAAAACCTAGCTTCTCTCAAACGTTGAGCCAAAACTTTGCTCGGTGCATTAGCAACCTCCATATAAGTTCTTGGGATTAATAAATGTACGGCTTCTGAGTAAATTCTTTTGGTAAGACTTCTCAGTTTTTCACCTGCTTTGTCAGCATCAAAGAATGTGTAAAGTTTGCATTCCTCAAATGGTTCAATCAATTCGATTAAGGCATCTTCACTAATTGTCCCATTTGTACAAACAATTTGGACATCCTCTGCAAAAATTGGAGCTAATTTCAACATATCCGACCTGCCTTCAACAATAATACACTTTTCAACAGCCATCATGCTCACCTCACGAAATGTAAGTACAAATGAAAAGAATACAGAAGGGTGAAAATATGCGAGTGGTACTATATTATATTAATATTATAAAAAAACGCCAGTTCTTTTTTTGCTGGCGAGTTTTAAACATAAAATTATTCTACAATCATTTCTTCATATTGTTCTGGAGTTAGTAGTTGGTCAACTTCAGAAATATCACTAGGTTCTACAATGATCATCCATGCTTTTTCATATGGGGATTCATTTACTAGTTCTGGGCTATCTTCTAGTTCAGAGTTTACTTCAACAACTTTACCTGTAATTGGTGCATAAAGTTCTGAAACTGTCTTAACTGATTCAACACTACCAAATGGTTCGTTTGATTGAATTTCATCTCCTACTTGAGGTAGTTCAACAAAAACAATGTCACCTAGTTCAGATTGTGCAAAATGGGTAATTCCAATTCGCACTTTCCCACCTTCAACTTTCACCCATTCGTGTTCTTCTGAGTAGCGTAAATCTTTCGGTGTGCTCATAAAACCCCTCCAACTATATATGTAGTATTCAAATTCAGTTTGCCATATTTTTACCGTAAAAACAAGCTAATACAGCTACTTATTTCCAAATTTCAGCAAATTCTGACTCTTTAAATCCGAGTGTTATTTTTTTACCGTCTGTAACAATTGGTCGTTTTACTAACATACCGTCTGAAGCTAATAATTCTAATTGTTCATCTTCACTCATAGAACTTAATTTATCCTTTAAGCCTAGGCTTTTATACTTCATACCAGAAGTATTGAAAAACTTCTTAAGGGGTAAGCCACTTAATTCCCAATAAGATTTAATCTGTTCTTTAGAAGGTCTTTCTTCCACAATATGAATTGTATTATAATTTATACCGTTTTCGTCCAACCATTTTTGTGCTTTTTTACAAGTCGTACATTTTGGGTATTGAATAAATTGAACTGTCATACGCAAGCCCTCCATTTTTATGTGATTTGGAATAAGTATACCATGCTTGTCCATTATTTTTAGTGACACGGTATAAATATACCAATACAGCTCAAACAAAAAAAGTTTGAAACTTTATGCAAGTGAAATTAGTGAATTTTAAGAACAAACATACCAACATTAAAATATAGTTTAATAGAAGTTTCAATAGATTTGCTGCGTAATCTAGTTTAGTGTATTTGAAAAATTGATCGTAGGGAGCTTCATAGTATCGGTTTGAACGTTTTTTGACTTCCTTGGGTGCTTTGTATTGTAAAAGTTCTATTTTGTTTTATTTTATTATTGTGTTTGGGCACTTTTGTGATTTTAAAATTCTCTTTTCCTTTGCTTTGTTTCTGCGTTTGGGCACTTTCGTGATCCAAAGTTCCTTTTTTCTTTATTTCCATCCTGTGTTTGGGCACTTTCGCAACTCAAAGTTCCTGTTTGCTCTATTCCCATCCTGTCTTCGGGCACTTTCGTGATCCAAAGTTCCTTTTTTCTTTATTTCCATCCTGTGTTTGGGCACTTTCGCAACTCAAAGTTCCTGTTTGCTTTATTTTCATCCTGCGTTTGGGCACTTTCACAACTCAAAGTTCCTTTTTTCTTTATTTCCATCCTGCTTTTAGGCACTTTCGCAACTCAAAGTTCCTGTTTGCTCTATTCCCATCCTGTCTTCGGGCACTTTCGCATCCCAAAGTTCCCTTTTCCTTTATTTCCATCCTGTGTTTGGGCACTTTCGCGATCCAAAGTTCCCTTTTCCTTTATTTCCATCCTGCGTTTGGGCACTTTCGCATCCCAAAGTTCCCTTTTCCTTTATTTCCATCAGGTTTTCGGGCACTTTCACAACTCAAAGTTCCCTTTTCCTTTATTTCCATCAGGTTTTCGGGCACTTTCACAACTCAAAGTTCCCTTTTCCTTTATTTCCATCCTGTGTTTGGGCACTTTCGTGATCCAAAGTTCCCTTTTCCTTTATTTCCATCCTGTGTTTGGGCACTTTCGAGATCCAAAGTTCCCTTTTCCTTTATTTCCATCCTGCGTTTGGGCACTTTCGCATCCCAAAGTTCCCTTTTCCTTTATTTCCACCCGGTTTTCGGGCACTTTCGCAACTCAAAGTTCCTGTTTGCTTTATTTCCATCCGGTTTTCGGGCACTTTCACAACCCAAAGTTCCTGTTTGCTTTATTTTCACCCTATTTCCGTGCACTTTTACGTTCCCAAGTGTTCATATCCCCTTAATATTCTATATTCCCCTAATGCTGACACATAAAATCCATCAATTCTATTCAAAAACAAAAAATAGGTAAACCCAATTTCCATTGAGTTTACCTATGTTCTGATGCTCCCCTTCGAAAAGGGTAGACTATTTTTTACACAATATATTTTTCAGCTTCTATTAATTTCTCTGACGCTTCACGTTTCTTCAAAATAAGGTTATATGGGTTGAATCGTGTTAATTTACGAAGCGCAGATAGCATGATACGTCCATTATCTCCATCAGCAGAAGCTAAAATTGTTTCTTTTGCTTCTTTCTCAATTTCGTCAAAGGCTTCTTGGCAGAAAATTTGTGTATAAAGGATTTTTTGATTCGCTTTTTCTGCTCCATCACGCTCAATTGCTTTTGCTGTTCGGATTACAACCGATTCCATTGCATAGATTTGGTTTGCGATATTTGCAATGTTTACTAATACTTCTTGTTCTTGCTCTAATTTCGTTCCAAATCTTTGTGCAGCGATACCTGCAGCTAAAATGCCAATCTTCTTAGCGTTTTTCACTAAGTATTTTTCTTGTGCTAATGGCTCATCACTAATTTCTTCTGGCATTAACATAAGCAATTCTTCCTGTAAATCCTGTGCAACTTTAAGAAGTGGTAATTCCCCTTTTAATGCCTTTTTCATAAATGTTCCAGGTACAATTAATCGGTTAATTTCATTTGTTCCTTCAAAAATTCGGTTAATACGTGAATCACGATAAATACGTTCTACTTCATATTCAGACATAAATCCATATCCACCATGTAATTGAACGGCTTCATCTGCAATATAGTCTAACGTTTCTGAACCAAATACTTTTGCAATAGAGCATTCAATTGCATATTCTGCAACAGCTTGAGCAATAGCTTTTGGGTCATTCTGTTGCTCTTCAGAAAGTTGGCTCATTACTTCATCATAGTAACCAACAGTTCTGTAATTTAATGACTCTGAAGCATACAATGTTGCAGCCATTGTCGCTAGCTTCTCTTTTGTTAAATTAAAGCTAGATAATTTTGTTTTAAATTGTTGACGTTGGTTTGTATATTGAATGGCAAGTTCTAGTGCACGTTTTGATCCACCAACTGTACCAACACCCAATTTATAGCGTCCAATATTTAAAATATTAAATGCAATGACATGACCTCTACCTACTTCACCGAGTAAGTTTTCTACAGGAACTTCAACATCTTGTAAAATTAATGTACGAGTAGAAGAAGATTTAATTCCCATTTTCTTTTCTTCTGCACCAACGGATACACCTGGGAATGAACGTTCAACGATGAATGCACTGAATTTTTCTCCATCTACTTTTGCATATACAACAAATACATCTGCAAAGCCGGCATTAGTAATCCATTGTTTTTCACCATTTAAAACGTAATGTGTCCCTGCATCATTCAATTTTGCTATCGTTTTAGCTCCTAATGCATCTGAACCTGATCCCGGCTCCGTTAATGCGTAGGCAGCAATCAACTCACCACTCGCTAATTTCGGTAAGTATTTTTTCTTTTGCTCTGCATTACCGAAAAGAACAATTGGCAGTGAACCAATCCCCACATGTGCGCCATGTGTTAATGAGAATCCTCCGGCAACTGACATTTTTTCACCAATCAGTGCTGATGAAATTTTATCTAAGCCTAATCCTTCATATTCTTCTGGAACATCTGCTGCTAGTAAGCCAAGTTCCCCTGCTTTTTTTAATAACTCAATAGAATACTCAAACTCATGATTTTCTAGTTTTTCAACTACTGGTAAGACATCATTTGCAACGAATTCCTCTGTCGTTTTCGCAATCATTTTTTGTTCATCAGTAAAGTCCTCTGGTGTAATAACACGATTTAAATCTACATCTTCAATTAAAAAGCTTCCACCCTTAACAATGTTTGTCGTTTGTACCATTTCGTTTCCCTCCACTTTTTCAATTTTAAACCGTACTTTTTTGGTCTAAACTACTAGCAATTTACTAGAATCAAATTTTATAAAATATATAGAAAAGCATTGGTGTTTAATTCGGAGGCAATTTGAATAAAACACCAGGCTTATCTAGCAATTAAAAAATGACAACTACAATATTTCGAACACGCCAGCAGCTCCCATACCGCCACCAATACACATTGTAACAACCCCGTATTTTAACCCTCGTCGTTTTAATTCATGAATTAGTTTTAATGTAAGGATAGCACCTGTTGCGCCAAGTGGATGCCCAAGTGCAATCGCTCCACCATTTACATTTACTTTTTCCATATCAAGTCCTAAATGACGGATAACCTGCAATGATTGAGAAGCAAATGCCTCATTTAACTCCCATAGATCAATATCTTCCTTTGTTATTCCTGCAATTTTCAACGCCTTTGGTACAGCTTCTATTGGACCAATACCCATCACTTCTGGTGGAACACCGCCCACTGCGAATCCTAAAAACTTCGCCATTGGTTTTAAGCCTTGTGCTTCAGCTTCTTCACGATCCATTACTAATACCGCTGCAGCTCCGTCAGATGTTTGAGATGAATTACCCGCAGTTACAGAGCCTTTCACATGAAATGCTGGTCGTAATTTTGCTAGCCCTTCCATAGAAGTATCCGGTCGAATCCCTTCATCCGTATCGAAGGTAAATACTTTCTTTTGAAGCTTATGATTTTCATCAACATAATGTTGAACGACTTCTACAGGAACAATTTCATCTTTGAATTTTCCTTCCTGAATAGCCTTTGTTGCCAATTCATGTGAGCGGACTGCAAAAGCATCTTGATCTTCTCTTGAAACGTTATAACGATTTGCTACTTCTTCAGCTGTATGACCCATGCTCATATAATACTGTGGTGCTTCTTCAGCTAATTTAGGGTTTAATCGAATCGTATTACCAGTCATCGGAATCATACTCATCGATTCGACACCACCTGCAATAATCGCTTTTGAATGGCCTAGCATCACACGTTCAGCGGCATAAGCGATTGATTGTAAGCCGGAAGAACAGAATCGATTGATTGTAATTGCAGGTGTTGTATCAGGTAATCCCGCTAAAGCACCAATGTTTCTTGCTACATTCATTCCTTGTTCTGCTTCTGGCATTGCGCAGCCCATTATTAAATCATCAATCGGCCCTTCATAGCCCGCTCTATTCAATGTTTCTTTTACAACAAGCGCCCCGAAATCATCAGGTCTCATTTGAGCAAGAGAACCTTTTTTAGCCTTTCCAATTGGCGTTCGTGCACCTGCAACTATGACAGCTTCACGCATTTGTGTATCCCCCTTCACCCTTGCTATTTTCAAATTTGATTTGAATTTTAATTGGCTTTGTTAATTACGTAACGGTTTCCCCTTCACAAGCATATGTTGCATTCTTGCTTGAGATAATGGATCTGCAACTAGCTGTAAAAATGCTTCTCTTTCTAAATTCAAGAGATATTCTTCTGTCACTTCTGTTCCATAAGGTACTAAGCCACCAGCAATGACATAAGCTAGTTTTTTCGCTATTTTCAAATCATGTTCGCTAATATAGCCTGATTGATACATTCCTTGAGCTCCGAGCAATAATGTCGCATATCCTGGGGCACCAACCACTTTTATCTTTTTAGGAACTGGTGGCGTATATCCCGCCTCATAAAGCGCTAATGCAGCCTGTTTCGCATCATAAATCAAATGATCAGGGTTAACGGAAATGCCATCTGCAAAGCTTAAGAAATTATTATCCCGAGCTTCCTCTCCAGAAGTTGAAACCTTTGCAAGGGCAATTGTTTCAAATACTTTCGTTGCAATCGCTTGATAATCAATTTCTACACCATTCGGTATTCCCATCAAGAACTTTTCATATAATGCGAGATTTCCACCACCGCCTGGTATTAAACCTACTCCTACTTCAACTAACCCCATGTAAGTTTCGCTCGATGCTTGAATATGGCTTGCCGGCAAGCAAACTTCTGAGCCTCCACCAAGTGTCATACCAAAAGGTGCTGCCACTACTGGCTTCTTACTATATTTAATTCGTCTCATTGCTTTTTGGAATGAACGAATAACAAAATCTAATTCAAAAATGTTGTCATCCTGAGCTTCCATTAAAATCATTCCAAGATTTGCACCTACGCAGAAATTCTTTCCTTGGTTGCCAATGACAAGGCCTTTGTAATTTGCCTCTACTTCATCAATCGCGTAATTTAACATTTGAACAATGTCTAAGCCGATCGCATTAGACTTAGAATGGAATTCAAGTAGTGCAATGCCGTCTCCTAAATCTATTAAACTAGCACCTGAATTCGACTTAATTACCCCATGTTGTTTCTTATACCGCTTCAAATCAATTACTTTCTCATTGACCGGAATCTTTTCATATTGTTCTCCATTATAAAATGCAAGTTCGCCGTCAACCTCTGTATAGAATGATTCAAAACCATTTGCCAACATTTCTTTTACAAATAAAGGAACAACTCTCCCCTCTTGTTCCATTTTTTCTACAGATTTTTTTACGCCGATTGCATCCCACATTTCAAATGGACCTTGAGACCAACCAAAGCCCCATTTCATTGCATTATCAATTTCAACAATATTTTCAGCAATCACACCTGTTAGCTCTCCTGAATAAATAAGAGTTGGTGCAAATATATTCCATAATAATTCCCCAGCACGGTCGTTTGCATATACTAATGCTTTAACTTTATTAGAGACACCCTTTACCTGTTTTGCCATTTCAATCGAAGGTGCTTGCAGCTTCTTCATTGGCACATAATCAAGAGTCTCGATATCTATTTCAAAAATGTCTTTACCTCGTTTAACGAAAAATCCTTGACCAGATTTAGCTCCTAGCCAGCCGTTTTCCACCATTTTTTTCATAATATCTGGTACATCAAAAACTTTTTGTTCATCACCAGTCGTTTGATCATAAACTGTTTTTGCAACATGTAAAAAAGTATCAAGTCCAACTACGTCTAATGTCCTAAAGGTAGCTGATTTTGGACGTCCAATTAAAGGTCCAGTTACCGAGTCAACTTCACCAACTGAATATCCTCTTTCCAACATTTCGCGAAGAGTAACGAGCAAACCATATGTTCCAATTCGATTTGCTACAAAGTTAGGAGTGTCCTTCCCTATAACGACTCCTTTTCCTAAAACATTTTCCGCAAACGTTTTCATAAATTGAACAACTTCAGGTAATGTCTGTTCTGTAGGAATAACCTCAAGCAATTTTAAATATCTTGGTGGATTGAAGAAGTGAGTGCCTAAAAAATGCTTTTGGAAATCCTCTGTACGCCCCTCTGCCATAGCATTTACGCTAATTCCCGAAGTATTTGAACTGATAATCGTACCTTCTTTTCTGAAAGTATCGATTCGTTCAAATAAATTCTTTTTCACTTCTAGATTTTCAACAACTACTTCAATAATCCAATCAACATCTTTTATCTTTTCTAAGTCATCTTCAAAATTCCCAACCGTCAGTAAACTTAAGCTTTTCTTCGAAGTTAAAGGTGCGGGTTTTTGCTTTTGTAATTTTTGAAGAGCTGATAGAGCAAACCGATTCCTCACTACTTTGTCTTCTAATGTAAAACCTTTTGCTTCCTCTTCTTTTGTTAATTCTTTTGGAACGATATCTAATATTATTGTTGGAATTCCGATATTTGCTAAGTGCGCTGCAATACCAGAACCCATCACCCCTGAGCCAAGAACGGCAACTTTTTTAATGTTGTAAGACACGTGCACATCCCCTTTCTCCAACTTTGAATGAATACTCATTCATTTTTTGAGTAAAAAATAAAAGCTGTAAAAAAACCACACCTTTTCTCTTCTTAGTGTAGGATATTTTGTTAATTTTAGCAATCTTTTTTTCTTAGAATTTTCCGAAAATTAATGATGAAAGAGAGATTTACATATAAATAGAATTCTGTCCTTTATAGGCAAATTTCTTTTCGTGTTTCATTAAAATGTGTAAACTAATGTTAAGGAGCGTGATTATTGTGGAAGCAATTACATCAGTTGAACAATTTAATGAACTTATTAACTCTGACCAACCTGTCATCGTAAAATTTTTTGCTGGATGGTGTCCAGATTGTACGCGTATGAATATGTTTATTGATCCGATTATTGAGGAATACAATCAATATAAATGGTATGAAATCAATCGTGATGATTTTCCAGAGCTAGCTGAAAAATATCAAGTGATGGGTATTCCAAGTTTATTAATTTATAAAAATGGAGAGAAATTAGCACACCTACACAGTGCCAATGCTAAATCACCAGAACAAGTTATTGAGTTTTTAGAAGCACAATAATAGATACCATATGCTATCTTTCTAATATTGGAAGATAGCTTTTTTATTTTCATCCTATTTTGCCCTTTCAATTTGGACGTTTATTACAACATCATTTACAATAAAAAGTAGAAAATGGAAAGGGGAGAAATGTATGCCATTTGTTAATATTAAAATTACAAATGAAAATGTGACACCTGAAAAAAAGGCTCAGCTTATTTCTGGAGCTACTCAGTTATTAGTAGATGTACTTGGTAAAAACCCTGCTACAACTGTGGTCGTGATTGAAGAAGTTGAAACAGACAATTGGGGAATTGGTGGAGAAACTGTTACCGAAAGAAGAAAAGCTGGCAAATAGTTTATATGAAGGATGACTCAACATATTGGGTCATCCTTTTTCAAACAGTTTACCGGTTTAATATCTTATGTAAGTCTGTAAGTCTCTTAATTTGATATGTTGGAACACTGTCAGTTGTATTTTCTTTGTCAAAGGGATTAAACCAACAGCTATCGATTCCTGCGACATTCGCACCTTTAATATCTGAACTTAAAGAATCTCCAATAATAATCGTGCTATCTAACTCAGTAAGCCCGATATACGAGAAAACGTAATTAAAAAATTCTATTCTTGGCTTTTGAAATCCAACTTCTTCTGAGACGAACACATGTTGAAAGTAAGGTAAAAGTCCAGAACGTTTCAAACGATTTTGCTGAGTTATTTTTACACCATTTGTCACAATATATAAATCAAATTGTTGAGATAAGCGCTCAACAACTTCTAAAGCCCCTTCAATAAGTTGAGCCCCTTCTTTTAGATAGTTTCGATATTTTTGCTCATATTCTGCTCCATCTACAGTTTTTCCATAATGCTCAAAAAAGATGGAAAATCTAGTATTCACTAACTCATCACGCCCGATTTCACCTTTCTCATGAGCTCTCCACAAACCCTGATTAAACAATTTATAAGTGTCCTTCATATCTTCTGTTAATGGAATTTGAAGTTCTTTAAATAGATTTGTCAATGCTGCGTCTTCAGCTGCAGCAAAATCTAATAATGTATCATCTAGATCAAATAGTAAAGTTTTATATGATTTCAACTAATTTTCCTCCGAATTCTCTACGTCTTTACGCCATTTATATTATTTGATAGTATGGTATAATATTTTAAGGTGATGAAATGAAAATACAACTGAATGTTAAAGGAATTTCTCAGTTCAGTAATATAGTCGACCCAAAATACCAGCCTTCTGCTTGCGGGCCTACAACTATTCATGTGATTTTAAATTATATAATAGAAAAACCCACTAGAATTCCAACTATAAATGACCTTTATCAAAAACTTGGCTGTACGAAGATTGGTTTATTTAAATGGCGATTAGTTAAGTATTTGCAACGTTACCTAGGTCCGCTATGGAATGTTTCAAGCTGTTCGCTTTATGAAGCTTTAAAGCAAATCGATTTAGGAAGACCTGTTGCACTAAAATTCGATAAATATTTTTCTTTTCAATGGAAAGCAAAACCAACCTTTAAGTATCATTGGGTACCTTTAATTGGTTATGAGGTTATCAATGATGAGTTATTTTTCATCATACATGATAATGGAGGAAAAAACCGAGATAGTCAAATACGAAAGGTCCGTTATGCTTATAATAAAAAAGTAACCTCATTTGTAAAAATAGAGCCGAAATGATGTCGACATCATCTCGGCTCTTTATTTTATACGAAAGAATATAATGATTTTGCGTGCTTTACGATTAATCTAAAGCCTCTTTGTTCCAATTCTACGAATCGTTCTGTTGAATAATCACTTACTTGAAGTTCATCCAAATCTGCGTTGATTGACATATTACGTTCAATCGTTGCTAATTTATGTGATAACTTTAGCATTTCCACGTTTTCTGTAATTTTCGTTTTTTGAGCAGGCTTTAGCATCTCCAAGTTTTCCAATACCCCATCAATTGTGCCATAGTTTTGAATAAGCTGAAGCGCTGTTTTTGGTCCTATCCCTTTAACCCCTGGATACCCATCACTCGAGTCACCCATAAAGGCTTTTACATAAGCAAATTGATGTGGATCGATATTATATTCTTCCTTAAAACGCTCTTCAGTATAAACGTCATATTCCGTATAGCCTTTTTTAGTAAAAGCAATTTTCGTTGTTGGATTTAATAGTTGAAGTAAGTCTTTATCTCCACTAATGACAGTAATATTAGCCTCATCTTTCCACTTTTCAATCATTGAGCCTATTGTATCATCTGCTTCCATACCAACTTCTCCAAAGTTTTTCCACCCAATCATTTCAGAAACTTCTTTTGCCATATCGAACTGTGGAAGCATTTCCTCTGGCGGTGCTGGACGATTCGCCTTATAGCCATCAAATAATTCATTACGGAAGGTTTGCATCCCCATATCCCAACAAACAGCTAAATGGGTTGGCTTCATTAAACTTTGGGCAGTAAGTACATGCCGCGCAAATCCTTGAACACCATTTGTCGGTGTTCCATCCTCTAGTCGTAAAAATTGACCCATTGCACTTGTTGCAAAAAATGATCGAAATAAAAGAGCCATTCCATCGACTACTAATAAATGTGGTTTGTTTGTCATAATAAAAAAATCCCCTCTAATCTCATGGTTCTCTTATTATAACAAATTATGAATCTCTTTTTCTCATTGCAATAGTGGTAATATTTTCAGTTCTAGTTAGTTTACTTTCTTTCGCCAGTTTTTCAGTTTTGCAAAAACCTTTAAGGGGACTGAGTTTGCAATATACCCTGAAAATACAGTTACTTCTTCTCCACCGAAAATATGACCGCAACGTAATAATTGCCCGTCTCGATCAAGCCCACCAAAATCATAGGTTTTATATCCAAGATTTTTAAACATCTTTAAATTTTCCCAGCACAATAAAAGGTTGGCTTGTTCAACGATATTTAATTGAAGGTTTGCAGCAGAAACAACATAATGTAGTAAAACATTGTGTCCATCAACAATATGAACACGATAACAAATCGTTTCTCCTAGACTATTTTCAATTTTCGTTAATACAAGACCTTCTTTTTCACAAAGTAAAAGCAGTTTATTAAAATCTGTACGGTTAAGCTTGTCCTTTGAAGTTTGATTTTCATTGTAAAAACGTTGAAATTGTCTTAATTGTTCAATGGAGACATCACTAATTGTATATGTTTTATATTGCTCGATGATATGAGTAAAGAGTATCTCGCTAATCTCTTCGGGGATTTGATTTAAAAAGATAGATTCATCATGCTGCAATATAAGATGAATTGTTTGCTTTTTTTGTAGCTGACGACTTGGTCTCGTTCGATGGGTATAATGTGCAATTTTTGCTTCAAAACGACCTTTTTTCGTTCTATCATCAAAATATATATGACTTGTTGGGACAGTGAAAACATTTCTACTAATTTGTAACATCTTTTCTCCCCCTTTGATTGTCATTACTGAAATGAAAACAATATCATTGCTAATATAGTTTATAGAGTATTACAGCAACTATGATCATTCTATATACCTGAGTAAACATTTAAATTTGTTATGTTATTACCTTATTAGTAAATATATTCTTTGAGTTTTATTTTAGAACTAACACCTATTTAAAAATCTATCTTAATGGAGTTGTTGTAAAGGTTTTTTCTAAAACTAAAATCATATATCTTTCGAATCTTTATAATCGTTCACCGCCTAATACTTCTGGTATTTTGTATACTTTCTGTTCGGAAAATCAGGATGGAAAGTTGCTTTACTAAATGCTTCATATTTTCTGTCCCATTCCATTATGATGTTTTTATGAATTTGAAATTTTATGAGTCAGTATTTTCAAAAAAATAATCATCTGTTAAATATAATTGAATGATTTGCAATATTTGTTCTTATGAATACTTTTAGACATTCATAAAGAAAGCCCCCTATTAAGTAGGATGAATTTTTTTTTTCATCTATCTACCTAATAGGGAGCATATCATGTTTGTGAATAGCAGTTTTTTTGCTTTCTAGACTTGTTGATTGGAACGAAGCGGCACTATCATATTTTAGAAACCACCCTTAATAAATACCCATATTTTAAAATTACTTAATCCCACTTACTCACATTTCAACTGATGATTTTCCTTATAATTGTAGGTAGGGATGATATGGAATTGAAGGTATTTTTTATAAGATGATGTAAATGACACCTAACTCTTCTAGGTCTTTTAAGTTCCATTTTAGATTATTGGTTTTTATTTTTGACTTACCTCATTTTTTTAATTGAAATCTAGAAATTACTACTTGTAATTCTTCGGATAAAACAGATAAGGATTGTGCAGAAGATGAAATCTCCTCCATTGCAGCAAGCTGTTCTTGAGTTGAAGCAGAACTTTCTTGATTTGAAATAACACTATTTTGAGAAATTTCTTTTACATTAGCAAGAGCTTCGGATATAAGTAGAGTAATTTGTTCAATGTCTTGAATTGAAGCAGAAACACTTCTTACCTTATTAGAAACGTCTGCCATGGATTTTTCTATTTCTCCAAATGAATATCTTGCTTCTTTAGTTGAAGATATACCTTCTTCTACCTTTGTATTACCTTCGTCAATTGATATTACAACATTTTGAGTTTCAGATTGGATATCAGCAATCATATTAGTAATTTGTTCAGCGGATTTTTTGGACTCTTCTGCCAGTTTTCTAACTTCTTCTGCTACAACAGCAAATCCTTTGCCATGCTCTCCTGCTCTTGCCGCCTCAATTGCTGCATTTAGCGCCAACAAATTTGTTTGATTTGAAATATCTGTAATTAACTCTACTATACTTCCAATTTCTGAAGATCGATTTTTCAAAGAATTTATAGTCGAAGTCATGTTTTCAAACGATAGTTTAATATCATGGATACGAGCAACTACATTTTCAATGGATTTTATCCCATTTTCAACAAAGTCTGTTGATTCTGTTGTTGATTTTTCCATATCAATTCTATTTTCATTGATATTCTCAACACTCTTAACCATTAGTTGTAATGATGATGATACATTATTTATTTTATTGAGCTGTTCCTCTGCTCCTTCAGAATTTTCCTGTACTAAATTAGATATCTGTTCTATCGATTGCGTACTTTGTTCCGCACTAGCAGTTAATTGTTCTGATGCAGATGCAACCTGTATTGCTGAATAACTTGTCTTTGTAATTGTTTCATTCAAGTCATCTAACATTCTATTTAGACTGTTAGCCAGTTCTCCAATTTCATCCTTGCTTATCACCTTAATTTTATCGATCGATAAATCTCCACTCGCTATTTGTTTTAACGAAGATGAGACAGAGGAAACAGGTTTTGATATTACTCTGATAAGATACAATGTAGTTAATATAGTTAGAATGACAATAATAGCAGATATCACCAACATAATTAATTTACTTTGACTACCTGCATTCTTAGCATTCATCCAAGCATCATTTGTTAATTTTTCGGTATCAGCAACTATAAGAGCATGGGTTTCCCTAAAAGTATCAAAATATTCTTTTCCGTCCCCAATGCGACTTCTAGCTTCTTCTATATTTCCTTGTTCTACTTCTTGAATTATTAATTCAAAGAATTCCTGAATCTCATTGATTTGAGGAATTGCTTCCTCTATTAGTGATGCCATAATTGGATGCCCATCTATATGAGAATCGATAATTTCCAGGTTCTTTTCAATGTTTTCTTTCCCTGCGTAGTAGGGCTCCAAATACTCCTCATCGGCTGTAACTAGATACCCCCTTAACCCAGTTTCTTGATTTATTAATTCAGTTAGAATGTTATTAGCAGCATTTGATAATGGAATAGCATCATTAACAATTTGATCTGTTTCTGACTGCACATTTTGTAAACCGTACCAGCTTACCCCAACAATACCTACAATAAAAAGGAATACAATTCCAAAGATTAATGTGATCTTTTTTCCTAGAGACATAATTTTTCCTCCACTCTTTTAATCGCAGCCATTATTAACCTGTTATTATAAACAACCAATCCTTTATTAGTAAAAATAGGGGAATTATTCCTTCACATCACAACAATACAAAAAACGGCACATTAGTAAGCCGTTTTCATTCAATAAATTATGATTTATTTTTTTAGCAACTCAGGTACCATAGACTTTCTCTTTAAGCCTGGGGGGGTCCAAAAATTCTACAGGTTAGCTAGTATCGTGCGTAAAAGATTTATGTATTATTTTTAATTTAAAGTACCATCAGAAATTTCAAAATAATAGCTTTTTTTTGACATATTTCGATAATATTTTACAAAATAATTTCCTATTTAAATGGTGAAAATGAAAAAGTTGTTGGAGGGTAACTGATTGCACCAATTAAAGCGGCATTTCTAGTAATTACTATATGTTATAGCTGCAGGGGGTTTTTATTACTTACAGAACGAAGGTTATATTTAATACTACATAAGAACGGCTGGACCAATTAATGGACCAGCCTCTTGATTTTTATTTAAATGGTCATTTTATAAGAAAATACGTCCTCATTTTTCTTAGCTGCATAGACCGTTAATTTATTTGTATTTTTTGTAAAGACGACACCATGAAGCTGACCACCTTCGTGTATAACCCCACCGTCAATCCCAATTTTCTTCTGACAAGGGGATACCCACACCCGATGACTTTTATCCTCATTTAAATTTACCGTCGGCGTATGTCCAAATACTACGATTTCTTTTGCTTCGTGGGGTACAGCATAAAATTCCTCTCGAATCCAATAAAAATCATCATCTTTTGAATCCTTAAAATCTTCTACTTTTGCATCAATTCCTGCATGGACAAAGAGATAAGGTTCCCAAGCATAGTACTTATTTAATTCATTCATGAACTTAATTTCCCGACTAAATATATCCCTTACCTCATCTGCAAGTTCAGTCACTTTCATTGTATTTAATTTTTCATGAAAGGATGTTGTGGGAAATAAGCTATTGATAGTTGCAATACCACCAACTTTTTCATGGAAGTAAAACTCTGAAGAGGTTTCGACATTTTTCAGCCAATATAAAAAAATTTGTTCATGATTCCCACTTAATGTAATGGCGTTCTTTTCTTCAGCTAGCTCCATTACTTTATGTAGTACTTTCAAACTATCCGGACCTCTGTCTATGTAATCCCCTAAAAATAATAGCTGCTCTTCATCTTCATTCCATTTGGATAGAATTTTTTCTAATAAATCATAATTACCGTGTATGTCTCCAATTGCAAAAATCTTATCCATTATCCACACATCCCAAAAAAGAGTTGATTAGCAAATATGTTATTCATTATATATAAAATTATCCGCGTAATATTTTTGTTAGTACCATTATAATACAATTTGTTCTATTATATGTTTAAACTTTTTAAATAAGGAAAAAAGAAAGAAACAGACAATCTATTATCTGTCCCTCCCCTTCAATAGGCTCGCTCCATACGATCATTTAATTCTTTTTAGCTATCCTCAGTTTTATTATACTTTTGTATTAATGATTTCCCATATATATTTGCATTTGATAAGCCAGTAGAATTCTACGAAAAATGTAATAATAAAAAGCACCACTATCTTACTGTAATCTGACCCAAAAAAGTTAGACCTTAATCTAATTTTAAAAGGGCAGTTCACTGATGTGGTACTTTTCTATATTTATAAGAGGTTGAGGAAATCTTCTATTCTAATTTTTTATCTAATATAAACTTTTATCGTTTGAGATTTGTCATCTAGTTTTAATGTTAAGTTAAATGAATCTCCAACTGTTAAACCTTTCTCACCTAATTTAAGAGATAAGTGTCTACTACCATTTGATGATATAACACCTTTATCATGATCTGAATTAATATCAGTGACTATAAATTGAATATTTTCTGAAGTATTATCGAAGAATGATACTTCTCCCGTTTCAGAAATAGTGGGTTTATTACCATATTGATCTTTAACATCAAATTTTCCTTCTTCAAGAAGTTCAGTAATAATTTCATTTACAGTTAATGTGTAGTCATTTAAAGTCTCATCAATTACTTCTCTATATTCTAAGTCAATTTCTTCTACAGCTTTTTTGCCGTGGACAAATTTATCATTAAGTTTAAAACTTGTAGTGATGGCTTCTTCACGTGTAAGAGTTAAAGAATGCTCCATTGTATCACCAGTATCATTCACTGTAACTGAAACTTTCACCTCATAAGTATCATCTACATCGTCTAATAAACCATCAGCTTCAATTTTTGCGGTATCTGCAGTAACTACATTTCCATTAAAATTTAAATATTCACTATCAGTTGTTATATTGAACTCACTAGAAGGGATTGCAATTTCAAGATCACCTTTTAAACCATTTACTTTAATACTTGTATTGTCGGCTCTCGAATATTCGTCACTACCGTATAAAATACCGTCGCTTTTCACATTAAACGAATCGAAATCGTTTATTTCATAGGAACGGAATGTTACATCTATTGTATCTTCTACTTTATTGCCCTCGAGATCAAATGCTATTAGTTTAAATTCAAATGTTGCATTACCTTTTTTTAGAGCCTTAACTCCATCATTAGTATCTGATATTTCAAAAACTTGATGATTATCATTATTTGGCGTAATGCTAACAGTATAAAATGTGTGATCCTTATTATCAGCTGAGCCCTCTGACAGATTAATATATTTACGTCCATATTGATCTTCAATAATAAAGTCAGATGCATCATATTCAATTACTTCACCTATAAAAGTATGGGGAAATGTTTTCTCTTTCAAAGAGCTAATACTTTTTGGATACGCATTCGGCTCAACAGATAAAGTGATCGAATTTTCAATCCCAGATTGATCAACTTCAATATCAATATCGTATTTTTCTGCTTCATCAGAAATATTATCTTTCGTTTCAAATTTTAAGTAAATTTGGCCTTGTTCCTCTATAAAAGTAAAGATTGTTGACTGGTGTGTAATAGATGGATCATAAGGGGTTAAATCCTTATCCCAATCCAATATTATTTTTTCATTTTTTAAATCATTGTTTAATATTTTTGCACTTGTGATTAATTCACCGTGTTTATCGTATGCGAAAATTGGTAATTTCACATCTTCACCACCAGCAACAATGTCGTCTGGCAATCCAATTTCAATACTATAAGGTTCACCACTATCAATGACAGTAAATACTTGTGATATCTCTTCACCTGTCGCTTTCGCCCTAAATGTTACAGTATTGTCCCCACCTTCAACTTCTCTTATATCATCTGCCATTATATCAATTGCAAAATAATATTCACCATTAACATTTAAAACTTCTATACCATCTTTACCATGTAATCCATTTACCCCTGGTGTCCCATCATCTGGATCTTCTACATCAAAAATTTTATCGTTTGTGACACTAATAGAAATTCCGTCTCTTACTTGTTCTAGAATTGTTGTGTCTCCTGTAGTTACATTCCTTTTTGTATCTTCCGCATATTTCGGATCAATTTCAACACCGTATTGATCTTTTACTTTAAACAGTATAGAAAATTCAACCTCATCTTCTAAATTTTCTACCGTTAATTCTTCATCGCTGGGGCTGTATAGACCGACTATTTCTATTTTAGTTGGTTCACTTTCATCAGATAGTTGTACGTTATGTTTCACATCAATTTCAACATCACTTTGCTCATAAGTAAATTCTACAGAACCATTTGCGTCATCATCTTCATCTTCGTCAACCCAAACGACAAATTTGCCATCTATTATTTCGATGTCACTTTCATCACCATATACATCAATTCCTTTTATATCACGATCCTTCATATAGCTGTCGTTTACTTTTTTCGTAATATCTTCACCGTATTGATTGTAAATAGCGAATGTAATAATTGCTTCTTTATACGTTTTTCCTGATTCCAAGGAATCATCTTCTCTACCAGTAAATACAAGATAATCAGATAAGAATTCAATAGATGTTACCTGCTCACGCGTTGTTGTAACTGTAGCAGTTGTTGGTTCTGCACTTATACCAGTTGCATTCAATGTGTATGTAGCATCATTAAATGCAGTATCCACAGTTAATACCGCAGCAGTCAGTTCCTCATTCCATTCTACTTTACTAACTGTATAATTGTTTGTTCCACGAGTTACGGTAAATTGTACATTTTCCGGGTTAACAGCAGCATTAAATTCTACGGTCAATTTACTAACACCAGTTGCAGTCAAGGATTTGATTCCGTTTGTTTCTGAGGGTGTATTAGCTGTAATTGTAGCATTCAAAAAAGAAGCAAATTGACCACGTGTTACAGAAGCGCTTGGATTAAAGTTATTAACAGATGTGATTCCAAGCTTCTTCATTGCTAAAACTGCTGGGCGATAATCTTCATAAACAGAGTCAATATCTTCAATGATAACTTCTGAAGTGTCTCCTGCAAGTTCTTCAAAAGATTTACCCATTACTGCTTTGTAAGCACTGTTTAAAACGACTGCTAGTTGCACACGGGAAAGAGTTTGATTTGGATTTAAAGAGCCATCTGCATAACCTTCGAAAATGCCATTTGCTTTTACAAGTGCATAATATTTTTTGTTTTCGTCAGTTAACCAAGTTGGATAATCAGTGAAGTATTCTTTCGTTGCATAATCATCTGGTACTAGAATACCTTGAGCCTCAGCCCACTTTCCAAGCATTAATACGACTTGTCCACGAGTGATTTCTTCGTTTGGAGCGAAGGTTCCGTCAGCTTTCCCTGTTACGTAACCCAACTCAAGTAGATTCAATATAGCTTGTTCATGATCGTTGTTTGTGATATCAGTGGGGTTTGCTGCTGCTACAATTGGTGCTATGGCAGATGCTACTAAACTAGCCGTTGCTGTAGTAGCTAAAAATTTACTATACCTCTTTTTTGGGATAAACATCTGTATGAATCCTCCTATATTTTTAAAATATGTTGATATTGATAATCATTATCATTTAAAATGATAAAAAAAAAGAACTACACTTTTATAAAAGATCGTTTCCACATTATACTTCTCCCCTTTTTTATTTTCAGTTGATATTGATAATCATTATCATTTAAGTTGATTATAGCAAACTTGTTTTCTTCGTCAATAGCTTTTTATCTAAAAAAGGATTTTTCTCTAAATAATTCCTATAATGAATGATGCAGAATGTTGTTATTGCCCATTTTTATATAGAAAAAGGATATTGAATAAGAGTTTGACTCTTGTTCAATATCCTTCAATTTTTATATTGGTTTATCTAATATACACTTTAATTGTTAGAGACACTTCATCAATTGATAATTTTAAATTAAATGAATCCCCTCTACTAAGACCTGTTAACTTTATACTGTTTGTTCCATTGGAAGTAATACGGAATTCATCGTCTATAGTATTTATATTTGAGATAATTGGTTGAATAGGTCGTGATGATCCGTCAAAGAATGTCACTTCTCCAGTTGTAGGATTAAATGAATGATAGTCATTACCATACTGATCAATAATTTCGAAACTTCCTACTGAAAGAATATTATTGTATAAATCACTAGCCGTTAATTCCAATTCCTCATCAAAACTATCAATATAAATGTTCGTGATTTCTTTTCCACTTATTGAATTATTATCGACTATTTTAAAATTATCATTTACCTTTACTTCTTTACGAGTTAACTTTATTGTGTGTTTAATTGTTTCTCCTGTATCGTTAATTGTTATAACAATCTTTGCCTCTAATTGATCTTCTTCCTCACTTAACACACCATCAGCTTGAATAGCTTGAAAATTAGCAGTGACTTTTCCTTCATTAATACTTAAATACTCACTATCTGTTGTGATTGTAAATGCACTATAAGGTAATTCCACTTTATGATTATCAATGAAACCAAATACTTTGATATTGGCATCATCAGCTTCTACAATTCTACCATCTTGCGTTATTCCTAATAGGTATTCATCGCTTTCAACTATAAAACGGGGGTTCTCAGTAGGTTCCTCTTTTTCAGGATCAGTCACTTTGCCTTCATACTTCACATCCGTTTTATATGGAATTCCATCGATTTTAAATTCTACAGTTTCTAGTGTATTTTCATCTAACGGTTTAGTAAGCGTCACATTATGTGTCGATTGATCGGATAGAGTTACAAGAAGCTGATTTTTTGATAGTACTTCTACTTTCTCTATAGATAGATTTAAATCTTCAATATTTGTAAGTGTATATAAGAAGGTAGCAAATTGACCGCGCGTCACGGTTGCTTTAGGATTGAAGAAAGCTACATTCGTTATATCATAGTAATCTAAAACATTAATAGATTGACGTGCATGGACCGCAGCATTATTCAAATCTTCTACTCCATTTTGAAATGCTTGATTGCCTACATATGTCAAATAATCAAATTCATGAATAGCTGATAAGGTATTTACAAGTACAACCGCCATATTTTCCCTTGTCATTTGTTCAGAGGGATTCATCTTCCCGTTAACTCCATTAAATAT
The DNA here is from genome assembly GCA_023168345.1 of Lysinibacillus sp. PLM2. Classification (NCBI taxonomy): domain Bacteria; kingdom Bacillati; phylum Bacillota; class Bacilli; order Caryophanales; family Bacillaceae; genus Lysinibacillus; species Lysinibacillus sp. PLM2. The sequence goes on from AP025689.1 coordinate 2,943,325, forward strand.
ACCTTCATCCTTTAGTAATGCGGCATATTGAAGAAGTCCATTCTCTGAACTCGTTGATAAATCTGAAAATCGTATATTCGTTTTGTAGTCTGATGGAACTTTGAAACCATTTTGAACTAAATACCTACCGACTAATTTCACAACATCCGAGTTGGTTAATGCTTTGTTCGGTTTAAATGTTCCATCTGGATATCCATATATTAAGCCCATATCTACTAATTCTATAATAGCTTTTTCATGTGAGTTTTGCTGTATATCCGAAAAATGAGCTGCACTTGCTATAGTAGGGACTGCCATAAAGGCTGCTGCAATTGTAAGAGCTGCTGTATAGAGACCCTTACTTCTTTTCTTACTTTTCATAATAAATCCTCCAAAAAAATAATATCTTACCTTCTTATGACTATATTAACTTAAATTCAAAGAAATTCATATTTTAACCTCGTCTCTGCCAACAAAATAACGCTAAAAAATAAATCGATTTTTACATCCTATTTCATTACTTACTTTTCTAAACAATGTGATATAATTTCTTTCACAGTTATGAAATTTGTTCATTTAATTCGTTAATTCTAAGTTAGTAAAAATTGAATATATGGAGAGGAATTAAAAAATGTTAACAGAAGTTTCCATTTTACCTGTTCAACCAAGTTACTCTATTAATGGTCATCAAATTTTTGCGGAAGTTTTAAATGAAGCACCTTTAATCGTCAAATTTCAAAATGTCTTAAGTGAAGATGAGTGCAATGCACTAATTGAACGCTCTAAAAATCGATTAAAAAGATCCAAATTAGCGAATCAAGAAGTAAGCGCAATTCGTACAAGTAGTGGAATGTTTTTTGAGGAAAATGAAAGTCCACTAATTGCTCAAATTGAACAACGCATATCAGCCTTAATGCATTTACCTTTGAAAAATGCGGAGGGTTTGCAAGTATTACACTATGAGATTGGACAACAATTCAAGCCTCATTTTGACTACTTTAAAGAAGACAATCCAAAAAGTGAAAACAATCGAATTAGCACCTTAGTCATTTATTTAAATGATGTTGAGGAAGGTGGCGAAACCACATTTCCTAATTTAAATCTTGCTGTGAAACCAGAAAAAGGCAGTGCAGTTTATTTTGAGTATTTTTATCAAAACCCACAGCTCAACGAATTAACACTCCATAGTGGTGAGCCAGTTAAGCGGGGAGAAAAGTGGATTGCAACACAGTGGATGCGTAGGAAGGCTGTAAGAGTTGGTTTTTAACTAAAATCATACCTACACCTGAACTACTATTATTTCAAAAGTAATTACGATTAATAACATTTTCATAAACAAAGAGCCCTACTGGATTTTTCCAGTAAGGCTTTTTTTAGGATTTAATTTTCTTTCTTAAATATTTATAGAAGCAAAATTAGATAAATAGTATTCTAACCGATCTAACCCTTTTTTTAGTTCTTCCATAGACGATGCATAGGATAATCGAATATACCCTTCACCATATTCCGTAAAGGCACTTCCAGGAGTTACTGCTACCTTTGCTTCACGTAATAGTTTAAGGGCAAATTCTTCAGAGCTTAGTCCATATTTCTTTATTGAAGGGAAAATATAAAAAGCACCATTAGGATAGGCAACCTGTAATCCCATATCAATAAGTCTTTTGTAAACATAATCTCTTCTTTTATTGTATTCATTTTTCATCGTCAATACTTCTTCATCATTTGTACCATGCTTTAAAGCTTCGATTGCTGCGAATTGACTAATTGATGTTGCACATACAACATTAAACGAATGTAGCTTATGCATTTGTTTAGTAATATAAGGAGGTGCAAATGTAAACCCAATACGCCATCCAGTCATAGAATGAGATTTGGAAACACCATTAATGACAATCGTTTTATCTTTTAATCCTGGATAAGCTGCAATAGAATAATGCTTATCTTCATATACTAGCTCACTATAAATTTCATCTGAAACAATAAAGATATTTTTGTCTTTTAGTAATTGTCCGATTTCATCAATTTCTTCTTTTGAAAGTACGGTTCCTGTTGGATTAGATGGGTATGGTAATACGATACACCGAGTTTTCTCTGTAATGTGTTCTTCAATTAACGAGGCAGTTAATTTAAATCCGGTATTGCTAGTATCCACAAAAACTGGAACAGCATTACTCAATCGAATGAGCGGCTCATATCCAGGATAGCTTGGTGCAGGTAGGATAACTTCTGTACCTGGTGAAAGAATCGTTCTAAATGCAAGATCGAGAGCTTCACTAGCACCTACAGTTACGATTACTTCATCCTGAGGGTTATATGACAGGCCGTAAAGGTTCTGAACATACTCGCTTGCAAGTTCACGAAGCTCTATTAATCCATTGTTTGTCGTATAACCATGTTTTTCATCTTGTATCGCTCGAATACCGGCATCTTTAATATAGCTTGGAGATGGAAAGTCTGGTTGCCCCACTGTTAAGTTCACTACATCCGATATTTCATTAGCTAGGTTAGCGATCTTTCTTATGCCAGATTCCTCTAAGTCTACTAATGTTTTATTGAGCAATTCATTTAAGTATGTCATACTCATAACTCCTTTTTATTCAGGAGTTGATGTCTATACAATCCACCTGTATAACAGGCATCAACTCTATTCATATGATGATGAATTCTAACTTTATTTATTTCGCAAAATATAAATATTTTATCCGAAAATTTTCCCTGGATTTAAAATATAATTTTGATCTAATACTTGTTTTATAGCTTTCATAACATCTAATGCTTTTCCATGTTCGTCTTGTTGGTATTTCATTTTACCCAGTCCAACTCCGTGTTCACCAGTACATGTGCCTCCAACAGATAAAGCAAATTTTACGATTTTTTCATTTAAATCATTAGCTCTTTCTACTTCATCTGTATTATTCGGATCTAACACAATACCTGCATGGAAGTTACCGTCTCCAATATGACCTATAATCCCACCTTGTAATCCTGAATTATCGATACATGTACGGCTAAACTCTACCGCCTCAGCTAGCTTGGATAGTGGAACACAAACATCGGTATTCATTACTTTTTTTCCAGGATTCGTATGTAGCATAATGTTTAGATTGTTATGTCTTGCTTCCCAAAGTTTCTTTCTACCGATAGAATCTGTTTCAATATCGAATTGATAACAGCCAAAATCCTCGAACAATTCTTTTGTGATCTCAAGATCTGCATCAACATTTACTTTAGAGCCGTGAAATTCTAAAAACAACGTAACATCTTCTGCATAATTGGTTCCGGCTATTTTATTCATATTACTAATCGATGCTGCTTCAACCAATTCAATTCTAGCAATAGGTACTCCTACTTGAAGTAAGGTTGTAGCTGCTTCAACTGAGTTTTGTAAAGACGAAAAGACCGCACGTCCTGCAACAATAACTTCCGGTATTCCGTACACTTGAAGGGTAATCTCAGTAAAAACTCCTAACGTCCCTTCCGATCCAACATAAAGTTCTGTTAGACGATAGCCTGAAGAAGATTTTTTTGCTTTGCTTCCTGTATGAATCATACTACCATCTGCTAATACCACTTCTAGGTTGCGAACATTATCCTTCATGGCACCATAACGTACAGTTGTCGTACCACTCGCATTTGTCGAAGCCATTCCACCTATCGTCGCATCCGCCCCGGGATCAACGGGGAAAAATAATCCGTGCTTTCCTAGCTCAGCATTTAACTGAAGTCTTGTTACACCTGGCTGAACAGTTACTAATAAATCCTGAGGGTTGATATCGATAATTTTGTTCATTTCTTGAAAATCAATTGAAATACCACCATGGATTGGAATAGCTTGACCTTCTAAGCCAGAGCCGATACCAAATGGCACAATCGGAACTTTATTTTCATTGGCAAAACGTACAATTTCAGCTACTTCTTGTTTATCTATTGGAAATACAACTACATCCGGAAGATTGGCAGGATGAAACGATTCATCTTGGCTATGATTGAGAAGAACCGTTTCATTCGTACTAACTCGATCTTCTGGTAAGATTTCTTTTAATTGATCTACCAGATTCATAGATTTTATCTCTCCTTCTATAGGATTCATATACAATCCTCTAGGCATATTCGTATTAATATAAGTGACATCTCACAAAATGGCCTGGTCTTGCTTCTTTATTTACAGGTGCTGCTTGCTTACATATATCCGTAGCCATTGGACATCGCGGATGGAATACACACCCTGAAGGTGGATTTAAAGGAGATGGGATCTCGCCTTTTAAAATAATTCTTTCACGCTTCATCGTTGGATTCGGATGTGGCACCGCAGATAATAATGCTTGCGTATATGGATGCAATGGTTCAGCAAATATATTGTCTGTATCTGTATATTCTACGATTTGCCCTAAATACATTACGCCAATTTGATCAGAAATATGGCGTACGACACTAATATCATGGGCAATAAATAAATAAGTTAGCTTCAAATCTTCTTGAAGATCACGAAGTAAATTAACGATTTGAGCTTGAGTTGAAACATCAAGGGCAGATACAGGTTCGTCACATACAATAATTTTCGGATTTAAAATTAATGCACGAGCCAATACAATTCTTTGGCGTTGACCACCAGAAAATTCATGGGGATAACGGTAATAATGATCCACGTTTAACCCAACCTTATAGAGAATATCCATCACTTTTTCCGTACGCTCTGCTTTTGTACCTAATTTATGAATTTTTAAAGGTTCCTCTAAAATTTCTCCAATTCGTTTTCGCGGATTAAGGGAAGAAAATGGATCTTGGAAAACCATTTGTAAGTCTTGTCTTGCCTTTCGAAGTTCGTCTCCTTTTAATTGAAAAAGGTCTTTCCCATTAAATAATGCAGAGCCACTTGTAGGCTCAGTTAATCTTAAAATCGTACGACCTGTAGTACTCTTACCGCATCCTGATTCTCCAACCAATCCTAATGTTTTTCCTTCATATAATTTGAAGGAAACATCATCTACAGCCTTTACAACAGCACTTTTTTGACCTATTTCGTTTTTAACAGGGAAGTGTTTTTTTAAACCTGATACTTCCAGAAGGGGTTCTTGTTCAAGCGTTAATTGTGTTGTCATATGTTACCTCCCCTTTCTCAATTTTTTCATAGTGCCAGCAACGCACTTTATGATTATCATTGTGTACCATTAATTCTGGTGGTTTTTCCTTACATAGTTCATCAGCAAATGGACATCTTTCTGCAAATCGACAGCCTTTTGGAATATTATTTAATGATGGAACGGCACCTTCAATTACGTGTAATTTTTCCGAACGATCACCTTCTAAAGTAGGCATGGATTTCATTAATCCTTTTGTATATGGATGCAGCGGTTTTGAGAACAATGTCTCAACGTCTGTTTCCTCAACAATTTGACCAAGATACATGACAATTACTCGAGTGCAAACTTCTGCAACAACGCCAAGGTCATGGGTAATAAACATAACGCTCATTTTATATTCCTTATTTAACTGTAAAATTAAATCTAAAATTTGAGCTTGGATGGTTACGTCTAGTGCCGTAGTTGGTTCGTCAGCTATTAAAACTTTTGGCTTACATGCAAGTGCCATTGCTATCATGACACGTTGTCTCATTCCTCCGGATAATTCATGCGGATATTGTTTTACCCTTTTTTCAGGGGCTGAAATACCAGTCAATCCTAATAATTCTATCGCTTTTTCAGTCGCTTCTTTTTTCGATAACTTTTGATGAATCATCAGTGACTCGCTAATTTGAAAACCTATTGTATATACAGGGTTTAGCGAGCTTAATGGGTCTTGGAAAATCATCGAAATATCATTTCCTCTAATTTCCTGCATTTTATCTATCGGGAGTTCTAATAAGTTTTTACCTTGGAAATTAATCTCTCCCTCATAATCTACTAAATATTTCTCGTCGTATAATCGAAGAATTGATTGAGAGGTTACACTTTTACCACAACCCGACTCCCCTACAATCCCTAATATTTCTCCTTCTTTCAGTTGAAAGTTAATGCCATGTAAGGCAGTAACACTACCTCTTTCTGTATGAAAGCTTGTTTTTAGATCTTTCACCTCTAAAATCGCTTGTTGGCTCATGAAAACCCTCCTTTGGTCAGCATTTAAGTATCCTTAGTGATAATCCTTTATGATTCGTTATAGGACTTCATTACTTTTTATTATTAGAATGTGGATCTAGGATATCTCGGAGTCCATCACCAAACATATTTAAAGCTAAAATCGCTAATACAATACAAATACCTGGGAACACAACCATCCAAGGTGTATTGAAAATAACCATCTTTCCGTCATATAGGATGTTCCCCCAACTTGGCGTTGGTGCTGGAACCCCTGCACCTAAGAAACTCAGTGTTGCTTCTATTAAAATAGCATTCGCAAATACTGAAGTGATTTGAATGATTAACGGTGAAACTACGTTAGGAGCAATATGTCCCCAAATGATTCTAAAGGACTTTGCACCAATTGCCTTCATCGCCTCAATATAAGTCTCTTCACGGACGACCAATGCGGATGAACGAACGACACGCGCAACATATGGCGTGTATACAATACTTAATGCAATAATAATATTTTCAGTACTTGGTCCAAGAGCAGCCATTAAAGCAATTGCTAATAATATTGCTGGTATAGCCATGATTCCTTCACAAATACGCATTAGAACATTATCTAAAATTTTATAGTAGCTCGCGTACAAACCAATAATAGTGCCAAATAGACCAGCAAAAAATGCTACTGCTAAACCAATAAGTAAGGATATTTGAGCACCAAATATAACGCGAGCTAATAAATCTCGACCAAGATTATCTGTACCAAATATATAATTCCCACTAGGACCTTGAAGACGATCTTCTGGATGTATTTCATATGGATCCGAAGATATAAAAATAGGACCTAATAGAGCCAAAGCAACAATTAACGCAAGTATGATAAAACCCGTTACAGCTTGTTTATTATGAATAAATTTACTGAAAGCTAATCGGCGTTGTTCCTTCTTTAACGCCGTTCTTTTTTTACTAAGATCAGATGCTGATTTTACTACGGCTTCCATTTTCTCTCCCTACTTCCTTAGATTTTTATTTATCTAATTTAACCCTTGGATCAATCACACCATATAACAAGTCGACGATAAGATTGATGACAACATATACAAAAGTTACGAATAAAATGATCCCTTGGATTACTGGAAAGTCTCGTCTTTCAATGGAGTTTACAACTAATTGTCCAATACCAGGAATATTAAACACCGTTTCAACTACTGCAGCACCAGCGATTAGAATACCAAAATTTTGTCCAATAATTGTAATAATAGGTAAAAGCGCATTTCGAAGTGTATGTCTGTAAATGACAATACTTTCTTTTACTCCTTTAGCTCTTGCTGTTTTAATAAAGTTTAAATTTAATACATCCAGCATAGAGGAGCGGGTCATTCTAGCAGTTAAAGCAATATGCATACATCCAAGTGCTAGAGCAGGTAAAATCATGTATCTTAAGTGCTCCCACAGTCCTTCACTTAATTCTTTATATCCTGCTACAGGGAACCATTTTAAAGTAATAGAAAATATTAAAATCAAGAATAATGCTAGTAAAAAACTAGGAATAGCAACACCTATGTATGATAGACCCATAAAGGACTGATCAACATAAGTTCCTCTTCGTCTTGCAGCAAAAATACCAATTGGAATTCCAATTACTATTGCAAATATTTCTGCAAGAATTGCTAAGGATAAAGTTGGTCCTAAATGACTCACAATGGAATAGGTTACGTCTTCTTTCATAAAGTAAGAAGTGCCTAAATCACCTTGTAGCACTCCGCCCATCCAAGTAAAATATCGTTGGACAAAGGAATCATTAAGACCCATTTCTTCTCGTAAAGCCTCTACTTGTTCATCTGTCGCCGAATCACCAAGCATAACTTCAGCCGGGTCCCCAGGTGTTAAGTAAATAATCAAATAAACGACTATGGAAACAATTAAGAGTGTTGGTATTAATGAAATTAAACGCTTTAATAAGTACGTTTTCACCTTATTTCCCTCCCCTTTTTAAAATGATGAAAAGAAAGAATTTAACTTCCCCACAAAAAACTTGTGGGGAAGTAAGAAATTATTCACTTACAGATACGTTATAGAATAAAGGTACTTCGAAATACTTATAGCCTTTTACATCCGTTGTGTAAGCTGAAATTTTATTTGCTGCAAATGTTGTAATAAGTTTTACATCTTCGATTGAATGTGTTTGTAATTCTTCCCAATACTGTTTCGCTTCTTCAGTTGTTGGAGCACTTTTAATTTTTGCAAGTAATTCTTTTTGCGTATCTGTTTCTGCACCGTCAAAGTAACTTTCTGCATAATAAAGAAGTTCTACCGGACTTGGTGTAGATGGGAAACTTGTTGTGAAGATATTCCAATCCTGTGGAGAGTTACGTACTTCACTTAACGCAGTTGCCCAGTCATAAACTAAAAGCTCAACGTTAATACCAATTTGCGCAAGCTGTTCTTTTACATAAACTGCTTCGTTATACATTTGTGGATAATCACGCGTTGTTAAAATGTTTAGTGTTTCGCCGTTATATCCACTTTGTTCTACTAATTGTTTTGCTTTCTCTAAATCTTTTTGATTATGGAATTCTGAACCTGCATCTGTTGCCCAAACTGCATTTTGCTTAGGTAATTGGCTAGGTGTAATTTCATAGTTATCAACTGCTGCTACCGCTGCAAGTGCATCTAAATCTAATGCATAAGCAACTGCTTGTCTTAATTCTTTTGATTGGAACGCTCCTTCTTTACGGTTAAATAATAGAGTGTAGTTCGCATCAAATGGAGTAATATATTCTAAATCTGGATTAGCTTCAAGTTGAGCTAAATCATCCTGGATAATACCACCAGCAATATCATATTCACCTGTTTGTAAGCCTGATAGTTGAGTAGATGGGTCAATTACGATATCAAAGTAAACATCCTTCACTAAAGCTTCTTTTTTACCGGACAGACCACTTGCAGGTGTGTCTAAAGCAGCATATTCATCAAATCTTGTAAAATGTAAGTATTGATCTTGCTTCCATTCAACAAACTTAAAAGGACCTGTTCCGATGAATTCTTCCACACCAGATTCTGGCGCTGATTCAACAATTTCTTTTGGCATAATCGCAGCTAAATGTGATGTATTCGCAATAGCACCTAATGCAAGAGTAGTAGGTTCTGCTAAAGTCATCGTTACTGTGTATTCGTCAACTTCTGCAAATTGTGGTTCAGTTAATACTGCTCTAGCAGATGAAGATTTCTCTTTCCAACGTTCCATCGAAGCAACTACGTCTTCAGCTTTCATTTCTTCTCCGTTGTGGAACAATACACCTTGTCTTAAATTGAACGTATAAGTTTTCCCATCTTCACTAACATCAATGGATTCCGCTAACATTGGTACTGGTTCAAAGTTTTCATTAAAAGCAACTAAAGATTCATAAATGACTGATGCAACTTCACGTGTAACAATCGCATTAGACATCAATGGATCTAGCGTTGGGGGTTGAACGTTACTGGCATAATGTAATTCACCATCTGTTGAAATTGCTGTATCTGTACCTTCAGAAGTATTATCACCTTCACCGCTACCACCACTACATGCAGTAACAATCATTAAAATAGAAAATACCGCTAATAACCATCCGAACTTTTTTATTTTCATGTTCATTTCTCCTTAATTATTTAATTTTTCCATTTAATTTTCCGTAAAGTAGAACTATATTCCAAAAATTTAAAATAAAAAGAATGATACGAGTTTTCAGTCTATTTAAAATACAAATCTAGCTTTTCTTCATAGGTAAATAAAATTAAACTATTATATAAAGGATTTATGTACTTTTTAATGCCATAACTTCCTTCATCCTTGTACCAATTTTTCCGATATGTTCTTCCATTTTCTTTTTTGCAAGAGAGGCATTTTTCTCTTCTATTGCTTCTATAATTTCTAAATGCTCTCTAAAAGATATCTCACCAGTATTCGGTAATTTATAAACGAAGAAATTAAATACACGATATATTCCAGTATTCATCTCGTATATAATATCTCTTATTTGTTGATTCTTGTTGGCTGATGCTAATAGTAAATGGAAATCGCGGTCTAGTTCTAGAAAGAGGTTGAAATTATGATCTAAGGTGGCTTTTTCTTGTTGTTTGATATTTTCTTTTAATTGTTTTAAAAGACTTTCACTGATGTTATTAACGATTTTCTCAATGCTATAAGGCTCGATTAATTGACGAACTTCTAACGTATGAAGAAAATCTTCTTCTGTAAGATTAGTTACTTTTGATGGCTTTCCTCTTTGCGCAGTTAGAAAACCTTCTCTTTGAAGTCGACGAAGCGCTTCACGTAGAGGGGTTCGACTAATGCCTAATTTAGCAGCAATTTTTTCCTCGGGTAATTCGGCTCCCGGTGCTAGCTCACCAGTAACGATTGCATCTCTTAATATTCGAGTTGCTTGGTCTGCTAATAATTCTTTCTCAGTAACCTTTTTAACCATTGTCATTCACACCTCCTTTTGTATACTGTATACAAAAAAGTGAAAAACAGAATGAGAAAAAAGGCTTGTATACTGTATACTTAATAGCTAATAAAAAAATTTAATAGTTCCCAGTATACTGTATACTGATTCGAGCTATATTAGCTCATAAGTAAACTATTGGATGATCAAAACTAGTATGTTTCTTCAAAGTGATAGTTTCATAGATGATTAATTCTCTACAACACCGCCTTTTCAATATTCTGAAAAATCGTTAAACTTAATTTACCTATTTTCAAAACAAAAATCAATACCTTTGTTAAAAATTATCACATTATATTTCTTTTAGCATAAGATTACGACCTATTCATGTCATATAAAGTGACACGAAATTTCCCTCTTACGTTTTCCTTATAGATTGTTTATAAAAAATGAACTTTCATAGATTTATTAAACTGTCTGAACATCCTATTTTCTTCTTAAATTACATTGTTGATAACAATTATTGAACTCCTGAATCTGTTTATTAAAGATTCTGAATTTTATTGACACTATTGAAGTTCAGTGTTATTCTTTTTTTAATTTTCCATTCCAAAAATTTTCCGTATTGTAGATAATATTAAAGAACACTTTATTAAAACCTGATAGTTTAAGTTAAACAAGTTTAGAAACTTATAAGAAAAGGTGATCTTAATGAATAGTCTACAATGGAATACGCCAGAAAAATTACGTGCTTTATTATGTGAATTAGTTAGTTGGGAAAGCAGGACACATACTGAAGGTGAACGTAGCTTCCCTTATAAATTACAACAAAAATTAAGAGAATTAACTTATTTCAAAAAGCAACCTGAATACTTATTACTAAATGCGGCTGATCACGGTCGAAATTTTGTAACAGCTTTATACAAACATCCCTCAGCAAAAGATACAATTGTTTTGATTAGTCATTTTGACACTGTTCAAACTGAAGAATATGGCGATTTAGAAGAACTTGCATTTCATCCAGAATTATTAACAAAAGAGCTAATGAAACGAAAAGATAATTTAAAAGAGGATGCAAGAATCGATTTAGAATCTGGTGAATACTTGTTTGGTAGAGGAACAATGGATATGAAGATGGGTTTAGCCCTTCATATGTCTCTACTTGAAACGGCAATATCTGAGAATTGGCCTATCAATCTATTATTAGTAACTGTACCAGATGAAGAAGTAAACTCTGCTGGAATGCGTGAGGCTGTTAAAACGTTAGTTACTTTACGTGATCAGTTTGATCTCTCCTATAAACTATTTTTAAATGGTGAGCCATCTTTCTCACAAAAACCAGGTGATGAAAATTATTATATATACAGTGGATCCATCGGTAAGGTAATGCCTGCTGCTCTTTTCTACGGGAAAGAAACTCATGTTGGTGAACCTTTAAAAGGGATGACTGCAAACTATATTGCTTCTTATCTCACTCAATTAATGGAGTGGAATCCGCTTTTCAATGAAACGGATCGCGGTGAAAGAACGCCACTACCAGTTTCTTTACAACAAAAAGATTTGAAAACACAATATTCAACGCAAACCCCTTATCGTGCAGTAGCCCTTTACAATGTCTTTTTAATGAAGAAAACGGCTAGCGACATTATGAATTTATTTGAAGAAATTGCACAAGAGGCTGCTAGAAGATGTAACGAGTCGTATAAAGCATTGTGTGAGCAAGAACAAGTCGAAGGTATTGGCGAAGTTCGTGTCATACGATATAAAGATTTATATACTTATGCCCAAAACAAATTAGGTAAAGACCAAGTTGAAAAATTAGTTAACGATGTGGAAAGTAATGAACAATGGGATGAAAGAGAAAAATCTCTTCGTATCGCAGATGGTCTCATGATTCGTTGTAAGGAATTAGCACCAGCAATCATCATATTGTTTGCACCACCATATTACCCAGCTGTTAATTCATCTGATGATCCATTAATCAGAGATATTGCTCAATATGTAAAAGATCTTGCTGCAAAGGAATTTGATATAAAAGTAAATCAAATTCATTACTTCAATGGCCTTTGTGATTTAAGTTATGTAAATTACAACGATGAATCAGATGGTTGGTCTGCCTTTGAAGAAAATACGCCAGTTTGGGGAAATACTTATAGCATCCCATTCAAGGAAATGAGCCAGCTTCAAGCTCCAGTGTTAAATATTGGGCCATTCGGTAAAGATGCACATCAAAGTACAGAACGACTTCATATTCAAAACGCTTTTGTTCAAACTCCTTTAATATTAAAAAGTTTAATTAAGCGTATGATGGAACAACAAGGCGAATCTTCAAATGCTTCCAATGAGGAATCCCTTGTTTAATTAAATAAAATGGATAAAAAGAAGACCTGTCTGACTCCTTAGACAGGTCTTTAACATTTAGTCAAACTCTCTGTTTCGAGTTTGGCTATTTTTCTTTGCTGTTTTTGGATGAGAAATTCTCGTATTGGTTCAGTTATGGGTGGAGTATAACTAGTTTGGGGACGGGGCTCTGTGAAGAATATGTTGGTTGAGGGGAAGGAAACAGTGAAGTTTTTAAATTAACTCACAAACGAAAGTGGACATTTCATTGAAAATAATCTTTTTGGGAACTTTCATCTGGAAAGTGACCGAACTTTTACAAATTAATTAAGTTCGGGAACTTTTTATCCCGAAAGTGACCTTTTTATTGTAAGCATTGATTGTTTTGGGAACTTTTTATCCAGAAAGTGACCTTTTTATTGTAAGCTTTCATTATTTTGGGAAATTTTCATCCCGAAAGTGACCTTTTTATTGTAAGCATTGATTGTTTTGGGAACTTTTCATCCCGAAAGTGACCTTTTTATTGTAAGCATTGGTTGTTTTGGGAACTTTTTATCCCAAAAGTGACCTTTTTATTGTAAGCATTGATTGTTTTGGGAACTTTTCATCCCGAAAGTGACCTTTTTATTGTAAGCATTGGTTGTTTTGGGAACTTTTTATCCCAAAAGTGACCTTTTTATTGTCAGCATTCATTGTTTGGGGAACTTTTCAACCCGAAAGTGACCTTTTCACTGAAATTATTCATTGTTTGGGGAACTTTTCATCCTGAAAGTGACCTTTTCATTGAAATTATTCATTGTTTTGGGAACTTTTCATCCCGAAAGTGACCTTTTCACTGAAATTATTCATTGTTTTGGGAACTTTTCAACCCGAAAGTGACCTTTTCACTGAAATTATTCATTGTTTGGGGAACTTTTCATCCTGAAAGTGACCTTTTCATTGAAATTATTCATTGTTTTGGGAACTTTTCATCCCGAAAGTGACCTTTTCATTGTAAGTATTCATTGTTTTGGGAACTTTTCATCCCGAAAGTGACCTTTTCACTGAAATTATTCATTGTTTTGGGGACTTTTCATCCTGAAAGTGACCTTTTCACTGAAATTATTCATTGTTTGGGGAACTTTTTATCCCGAAAGTGACCTTTTCACTGAAATTATTCATTGTTTTGGGAACTTTTTATCCCGAAAGTGACCAAACTTATATAAAATAATTTCTGTTCAGGAACTTTCACAAACGAAAGTTCCTATTTTCCCTCAAACAATTCCCGATTTGGGAACTTTTAATTCGCGAATGTTCTCCACGCCGAAATTCTTGATTATATTCCGTTTAGGATTTAACCCAAAAAAAGTTCTCCTCATCAACAACATTTATAAAACTTTAAACAGAGGAATTAGCTACTTCCCGTCTAACCTAATGAACTTCTTTGTCATTTTTATTTGCAATCTTCTTATTCATTCCTCTGTATATTTGCGTTTGCATAGATCCTTGTACTACATGGTCTAAAAACAGATTACCGAGCAGTTTTAAATAATCATCGTCATCATACATTTTTCTGTTTTGAATTTCCATATCTGCTAACCCTTCGTATGTTGCAAAGATAGCGTATGAATAATCATGACCGCTCATAGGAACCAAAATTTCAACCGTATGATCATATTGATCATTTCGATATTTCTTGATATCCTGTAAATTTTCGATTGCCTCTTTAAATTTTTCTTGTTTAATTTCAAAGGTTTGATAGACATAAACAGGCATTAGCTCTACTCCTTCACTTTTTTAGCTGAGATGATATTTCAACATTTGTCCTACTTTGGTCGAGCAATGAATAGGATGGTACAGACAAGTTTCTAGTACTAAAGGAGTTTACAATAATGAATACTTTTCTTGGTTACGTTTTTTTAGGGATTTCCCTCGCTGCCCCAATTGGTCCTATCAACGCAGCACAACTAACAAAAGGAATTAACGGCGGCTTCATGCATGCTTGGCTAGTTGGATTAGGTGCGATGCTAGCAGATGCATTCTATATGTTCATTGTATATCTGGGAGTTTCCCAATTTCTTGAAACGCCCTTTATGCAAACATTATTATGGTCATTTGGTTGTTTTGTTCTAATTTATACTGGTGTCGATAGTATTTTAAGTGCCAAAAAGAAAATAAATATGAAATATACAAAAGGAAGAACACTTAAAAAATCATTTCTATATGGATTTTTTTTATCCCTCACCAATCCATTATCGATTCTGTTTTGGCTAGGTATTTTTGGTTCTGTACTTGTTGAAACAGTTTCAACTTACGATATGGATCATGTTATTTTATATAGCCTTGCAATTTTCGTTGGATTATTTATATGGGATATTGCAATGGCCTATATCGCGAGTAGTTTCAGAAAATTACTTAAAGCAAAGGTTCTTGGTGCGATTTCAATTTTATCCGGTATATCACTGATTGGATTTGGTATTTATTTTGGTGTACAAGCAATAAAGCTGTTATTTTTCTAAATCGTTATATGCCTCGTGGGAATTCGCTTTTATGTTTCTTATTTCTTTTTCGCATAAATAAAATAACGAGTAATACTAAAACAATAAATAATATACTTACAAAAAAGCCAATACGATTCGTTTCATCAACAACAGTTCCACTTACTGCAAGTAAAATGAGAAACATTGCTACAAACCGTTTTATATGATCAAACTTTGTTGCTTTTATCAATTTAGGGAATGAAATTAAAATAAAAAACCAATTGTAAATAAGCATTAATCCAGCAGCAGTTGTAATGTATTCATATACTTGATCTGGCACTATTCTAGAAATAATAATTGAAATAATTAATACCGCTATGGTTAATGCTAATGCAAACGGTGGTACCTTTAATTTACTTTTCTTAGCAAATAATTTAGGTGCATCGCCTTCCTCTGCCATCGTAACGAGCATACTTGTTACAGCAAATAATGATGCAGCCATTGTCGAAAAGCCTGCAATAATAATCCCCCCAATAAATACATGAGGGAAAAAGGCTAACTGATAATTTGCAAGGGCGATGACAAATGGACTTTCCTCTGCATTAAACTGATCGTATGCTGCAAAGCCTGAAGCTAAAAAAATCGAAATTAAATAGATAGAGGTTAGCATGATTAACATTACGGTAGTGGACTTAATCACTTCATTTTTATTTTGAAGTCTCATTGATAAAATGCCCATAATTTCAATACCACCAAAAGCATAAAAACCAAATATAAGTGATGTCCATAAACCAATTATTCCATTTGCAAAAAAATCATTTAGTGTTGTAGGCAATGTAAAATCATTTACACTACCACCAAATGAACCAGAAAGGACAAGAATCGCGAGGATGATGAACATAAAAATAGCAGCAACTTTCATAACTGCAAATATGTTCTCTACTCGTTCAAATCCTTTTGTTCCAATCAAAACGACGATAATGCCAAGTGTTGCGTAAATTGATGCTAGTATCCAAAGTGGTATGTTCGGAAACCAAAAACGAGTTAGTATGGATAAAGCAGTTAATTGACTCCCTGAAATGAGCATTTCTGAAAACCAGTACACCCAACCACTACTAAACCCTGCCCATCGTCCATATGCTTTTTTAGCATAAGATCTAAAAGATCCTTTTTGTGGATCCTGTATGAACATCTTTCCTAGCACTTCTGAGACAAGCATTGCTGTAAGTCCCGCAAGTATAAATGAAAGTATAATGGAAGGTCCAGTTTTAGAAATACCAATTCCCGAACCAAGAAAATAACCTGTTCCAATGGTACATCCAACACCAATAAGGGAGAGCTGCCACCACTTTAACTTTCCATTGCCGTTTTTATCATTTTTCCCTCCTACACGTGCTGGGATCTCCATTAAAAACTCCCTCCCTCAGATTCCTAATTATTATGAGCTTCGGAAGGAAGTTTATGCAGATATAGGATTCAATGATAAGTAAAGGAGCTATTCAGAAAGGGTGTTTTCTCTGAATAGCTCCTTATGAAAAAGCATGTCCATCTTAAATTTTCCGCGAAGATTATGTAAAAAGCTTATTAATTTACAACACCTTCGATAAAAAGCTTTTTGTTCGCTCTTCTTTTGGGTTGTTAAAAATTTCAGCAGGTGTTCCTTCTTCAACTAAGTAGCCATCGTCCATAAAAATTACACGATGTCCCACTTCACGTGCGAAGCCCATTTCGTGCGTTACGATAACCATTGTCATTCCTTCATGAGCAAGATCAGTCATAACTTTTAGTACCTCACCGACCATTTCTGGGTCAAGGGCTGATGTTGGTTCATCAAATAGCATCACTTTTGGCTTCATCGCTAAGGCACGAGCAATGGCAACACGTTGCTGTTGTCCTCCTGAAAGCTGATCCGGATAATTATTTTCTTTATCTTGTAGTCCGACCTTTTTCAGTAATTCCCTTGCAACTTTTTCACTTTCCTGCTTGCTTTGTTTTAATACTTGTATAGGACCAATTGTAATGTTTTCCATAATCGTTAAATGTTTAAACAAATTAAACTGCTGGAAACACATACCGACATTTTGTCTTAATTTATGAATATTCGTTTTTGGGTTCGTTAATTCTAAACCAGCGATTTCAATTTTTCCGCTCGTTACTGTCTCAAGACCATTTAAGCAACGTAAGAAAGTACTTTTGCCACTTCCAGAAGGACCAATAACTACGACTACTTCTTGATTTTCAACTTTTGTACTAATACCTTTTAAAATCTCATTGTTCCCAAATGACTTGTGAAGGTTTTCAACGTTTATCAACTTGCAGCCTCCTTTCTAGATAGCCAGCGAATTGTGAAACCACAAAAATAATAACAAAATAAATAACCCCTATGATGAGCCAAATGGAGAATGGTTCAAATGTATTCGAAATGATAATTTGTCCTCTAAACACTAAATCAATAATTCCAATTGGTGCGAGTAAGGATGTATCTTTAATTGTTTGAGCTGACTGGTTAACAAGAGGTGGAATCATACGTTTAAATGCTTGTGGTAATACAATAAAACGCATTGTTTGGAAATCCGTCATTCCAATACTTGCCGCTGCCTCTTTTTGTCCTCGATCAACTCCAAGAATTCCTGCGCGGATGATTTCTGAAATATAAGCCCCCTCATGCAATGCCAGTGTTAAGGTTGCTGCAATAATTGGATAAGCTTTTTGTCCAAACCATTCATTTAATGGCAGAAGTCCAGTTAAACCAAAAACAATAAAGAATAACTGTACTAGTAAAGGTGTAGACCTGAAAACTTCAATATATACGGATGCTAAGCCACGCAATACTTTTGACTTTGATAGTTTCATTAAAGCTGCGATTAATCCGAAAACGACTGCAAGGACAATAGCCGCGATAGAATAATAGATTGTTAGCTTAAGACCTTCCATAAGCATAGGAAAGTTCTCCCAAATCACTTCAAAATTCATTGTTCTCCCTTCTTTCTTTATTTATTGTGTACAACTAATCTAGGAAGTTAATAAGACGATTAAAAGAAATTGACTAGAGGCCAATTTCTTTTAATCGAAATCTCGTAAACTATTTAATTTTTTAGGAAATATAATATTCCCACTTCATTAACGGTCAATAACTACATCCTCAGGTTTTACTACACCATCGATGAAACCATTCTTTTCGCCACTTAAATATTCATCAAATAATTTTTCGTATTCGCCATTTTCTTGGAGTTTAGCCAATCCATCATTAATTTTTTGCAGAATTTCTTCTTTTTCTTTACTGATAGCGATACCATAATGTTCACCAGCTAAAATGTCACCAACAATTTGTGCTTTTGTTTCTTGAGTTTGGATATAGTTAATGTTTGATGGGTGATCATAAAGAATTGCATCAACGCCACCATTTTCAAGAGCGATGTAAGCAGTAGCAATGTCAGCATATTGCTTAATATTTTGATCATCTATACCATTTTCTACCATATAATTGTATGATGAAGTACCTTTTTGGATACCAATTAGTTTTCCATCTAAATCTTCAAAGCTATTAATTCCAGAGTCAGGATTAGCTAGAATAGAAAGTCCTGATTCATAATACGCATTTGAGAAGTTTACACTATCCATTCGTGTGCTAGTAATTGAAAGCGCCCCAACTACTACGTCAATTTGTCCCGCTTTTAACGCAGGGATTAGTCCATCGAATTGTAAAACAGAAAATTCAACATCAAAACCTTCTACTTCAGCAATTTTCTCAATTAACGCGATATCAAACCCTGTTAGTTCACCATCTACCTCTGATTCAAATGGTGGATAAGTTGGACTTGTACCAACACGTACAACTAATTTTTCTGAATCGCCAGATGTGGAATCTGCCGAGCCCCCTGTGTTTTCCGTGGAATTCCCAGTAGAACCACAAGCTGCTAAAAGCAATACACATCCAATTACTAGTAAAAACTTAAAAAGATAAGATTTTTTCATTTTTCTTTCCCCCCTAAATATTAAACCTGGCATAAAACCAATTTAAAATTTCTCTTTTTAGCATCCTTCATTCTGTCGAAGCGCATAGAATTTTCATGACAGACTTATTAGAATATTTTAAAAAGTGAAACTATCACTATTATAATAGTTCTTGTTTACACATTTCAACAAATAGTTTTTTAGAAAAATAATAATAGTATAAAATTACATATTATTCTTATAATTCATATAATTCGGATTTTTATTTTTTTGAAAGGACCGAGCTCAAATCCAATGAATAAATATGTATACAGAAATAATGAAATACCATTCAATAAAAACAATTGTTTACTATGATTTGAATTAATATTTTTTCATTTTATCAGTATTAACATACATTTATTAAGAATAATCATAACTATATTTTAAACTCTGTTGTATATTTATGCAATTAAAATTTTTATTTTCATATAGATTTTTTAAAGTAATCCATTCCGACATAAATTTAAATAGTACTAATTGCTTCATACTTACGATATCAAATTAAATTATTATATTGGTAAATTCACAAGATGTTCCATAAATTTTAATGAAATAGTTATTTTAGCAATATCTCTAATCACTTTTTCTGTTATCCACAGATTTTAATACATCAAAACCATCACTCTATCCGTCGAAATTTGACTGTATATATTATTATCGTTAGTTCAGCCTTAAGTAATTTAAAAAGCCTATAATAGTTTTCTTTTCTACTTTTCTTACATCATCTTAAGTAGAAAAATCAGAAACTAAAATAGGCTTTATTTTAAAACAAAAACTTGATTTATTTCTCCTTCGAAACTGTAGCCACTTTTAAATCTTTTACGGTGTTGGCTAGTGTAGGAAAACCCTCAATATGACACTCTACACTATCGCCATCATTAATCACGACTGCACCAGGTGTTCCCGTTGAAATAATATCTCCTGGTAAAAGCGTCATCACCTTTGAATGAAACGAAACTAAATACCAAGGCTTAAACGTCATATTGGAAACGATATTTGTGCGATGTTTGTGACCATTAATAACCGTTGTTACTTTTAGGGCGTTGACATCACTCACTTCGTCAGGTGTTATTAAACATGGACCAAAGCTAAAGAATGTATCAAAACTCTTAGATCTAGTTAAATATCTTGGATTTCTTTGTAAAATATCTTCTGTCGTCATATCAATAATCGTTGTATAACCTGCAATAACAAAAGGTGCTTCTTCTTCTGAAACATTTTTCGTTTTCTTCCCAATGATTAATCCTAGCTCAGCCTCAGCCGTTGTACGTTCGGATTGAACAGGTATTTGAATTTCATCCCCTGGTCCAATGATTGTCGTATCAGGTTTTAAGAAACTAGCGGGCTCAGTATCTGGTGCTTTTTCACTTAAATCTGCAGCATGTTCAACATAATTTAAGCCGATTCCCCAAATCTTACGTGGATGGCGGTAAAGAGGGCCAAATTTAACGTTTGTGATTGGAATTAAATATTTATCTACTTCTTCAATATTAGGGAAAACGTTTTCATTAAACCAAGCTGTGAGCTCTTCCAACTGTTCTTTTTGAATCATTTCAAAAATGCTTGTTTCCCAATTTGTTTTAAAATGTTTGTTTGCATCTTCAACTAGCAATACATTTTCATTTATAACAAATGCGGCAATTTCCCGATCTTGAAGTTGAACAGTAGCTAATTTCAATGTAATACCTTCCTTCTATTAAATTAGTGAATTGTAATTTTAATATGGTCTGACCATATTAAATTCAAAATTATATTAACATATCCAATATTTTCTGTAAAATAACTTTTTTACTTTTCTAAAAATTCAATGTTCATCTATTGTTTTTTAATTTAATTTCGAAAACCATCTTAAACAAGTCAAATCTCATTATTTTTAGTTTATAAATCATTACTCCAAATTTTTGCTTCGTTGTTAAGTAGATGTTTTAGCATGGCAATACGGGCTTTTTCTCCATCTTTTGATCTTAATGCATTCAAAATAGCCTGGTGTTCTGTATGAGCTTCTTGGAAATAGTGTTTAGACAAACGGTGGGATTGTGTTTTACTAATTTTGATAGTTTCAAAGTAATGCGGTGCAATGGCATCAAACATAGTTTCAAAAATGTAGTTTCCTGTTGCTAATATAATTAAGTAATGAAATCTATAATCTTCTTCGATTCCTAATCCACCATTAGTGTTTATTTCAATCAGTTCTCTATGAGCATTCTCTATTGCTTGTAACTGTTCTTCTGAGGCCCTGTTTGCAGCAAGGGCTGCAGCTTCTACTTCAATTCCTCTTCGAAACTCAAGAACTTCTTGTAACGTTTGCCTCTGCATTTTCAACTGTTGAGTAGCCGTCTCAAACAAATCCAAAGAATTACGTTCTTTTAAAATACTACCAACGCCCGCTTTTTTCTCAATAATACCTTTTGCCACTAGTACACTTAAGGCTTCACGGATCGCTGTTTTACTTACACCAAAAATTTTGACCATATCATTTTCTGTTGGTAATTTATCACCTGGTTGTAGGCCGTGATCATCAACAAATCGAACAATGTGATTTGTAATTTCCTCATAAAGATTCTTTTTTTTAATATTTCTAAACTCCATTTGCTAACTTCCTTTAAATTAATTGTTATTAAAAGTATACTATAAAATATTACTTTTCCCTTTTCTTCATCAAACAATTTAAAATAAAGGTGATGCATGTGAACGAGAACACGAGGTATAAAGTGAAAAAATTACCTAAAATGTATCAACAAGTTATTAGTCAAATAATCGAATATATTGAACATAAAAATCTTTCAGAGGGAGATCGAATTCCAACAGAACGTGAATTAAGTGAAATGCTAAATGTAAGCCGCGCTTCTGTACGTGAGGCTATTCGCAGCCTTGAACTTCTAGGTTATTTAATATCAAAGCAAGGCGAAGGGACATATATTGCAAATCCTCCCGCTTTTATCATCCCTGTACAATCCTTTGAGCATCGAGTACCGGATAAAACACTGAACTATTATTTTGAAGTTTTCAAAATGTGCATTGAAAAAGTAAGCCTAATTCTTCAATTGAAACAAGTGGAACCACCTGAGGAAAACAACAATCTCCATTTTTGGAGTAGCTGTTTCAACTGGATTCAAGATTATAAGATAGAAATAGAGAATGAAGAATTGCTTTCGCTTTTAACACAGCTTTATCAATTGTTAATGGAAAATGGCTATTTTGTTAATAAATCGACACCTCTTTTAACTGATTTCAATTCATTTTATAGTTTAGGTTCTTATGAGCTAATTAATTTTTTCAAACAGCAATGTTAGAGATACTGAAACACTTTATTTAATATATTTGTAGTTGTTCATAATTGAGACCAAAAGATATACAGGAAAAAGTTGTGATAGACAATTACAAGCTTGGAATCATATTAAAAAGTTTCTCGCTCGCCGAAAAAAAAATATTATTCAAAATAAGTACTTTGTAATAAAACCGAGCATTTGATGGCCCATCAAATGCTCTTTTTGTTGAAATACAATCACTTTTTATATCACATCTTTTTTTGATACCCGCGCATTTTTTCCTATTATAACTGAAAAGATAACTATCACTGCAATTACTATAGTAAACAAAGTAATGGATTCTCCAAGAAATAACGATACAAAAAGAATCATCAAAAATGGTTGCAAATATTGAATTTGACTTACTCTTGCAATTCCACCCAAAGATAATCCACTATACCAAGCAACATATGCTAGAAATTGACTTACAACAGCTAGATACATAAAACTTATCCAAGCATGAAGTGGAGCTTGGAGCATTTCAGTTGTAATATTTAGTAGTACTGGAATAATAAAAAATGGTGCCCCAATTATAATAGCCCACGCAATCACTTGCCAGCTTCCTAATTCCTTCGCTAGTCTTCCCCCTTCTGCATAGCTAAGTCCAAGGATTAGCGCTGATGCAAATAATGCTATATCAGCGAGTTGTAATTGACCGAAGCCAAGGTGCAGTGCATACACGATCACAGCTAATGAACCTATTAGACTTGAAGCCCAGAATTTGAGTGATGGGATTTCTCCTGCTCTTAACATAGCAAATCCTACTGTCGCTAATGGTAATAAGGCTAGTTCAACCGCGCCATGTGAAACTGGTAATGATTCCATTGCCCAACTAGTAAGGAGGGGAAACCCTAAAACTGCTCCCGCTGCTACAATTATTAAACTTTTAAACTGTCGTAACGAGGGGAGTTTTTCTTTTCTAACAATTAATACAATCGCTACTAATATAGCAGCAGCGACTGTTCTTCCTAATCCCACTACCGTAGATCCAAAATACTTCACAGCGATACTTGTTGATGGAAGTGTTAAACTGAAACATATAACGCCTATTAACCCTAACAGTAATCCAATTTTCTCTTTTCTTTCGATTTGCATCTCATAGTTCCCCCTATTTACATCTGTACTATTTTTTATTTTCATAAACCAAGTTCTGATTTATGATAAGTATAATAATCAATACAGATTGAAAAGCGAAGAATTGTTTCAGACGTCTGTACCGGAACAGATAAAGGCGGAATGATTTATATGAGTGCAAAATATTTAAAAATTAAAGAATATATCAAGCTACAAATGTCAGATGGAACACTGATTGCAGGCAGTAAGCTCCCTTCTGTCCGTCGGCTATCCGAACATTTTTCTTGTAGTAAAAGTACAATAATACAAGCGTATATGGAACTAGAAAAGGAACATTTAATTTATTCAGTTCCTAAAAGTGGCTACTACGTTGTAAGCAAATTTCAAAGTACATCTAATGAGAATGAAGTAATTGATTTTTTATCTGCAGGTCCAGATAAAAAAGTGATGCCATATATTGAATATCAGCATTGTTTAAATCAAGCAATTCAACAATATAAAGAAACACTTTTTACATACTCGGATCCACAAGGGCTGTACACTTTACGGCAAGAACTGGTGAAATATTTGCAGACTATGCAAGTATTCACTTCTCCTGAAAGAATTGTCGTTGCTTCTGGTTCACAGCAAGCCCTAAATTTATTAGCATCTATGCCTTTTCCAAATGGGAAAAATAATATTTTAATTGAACAACCAACGTATTTTGGGTTTATTGAGTCTGCTACCCTTCAACAATCAACTACATTTGGGATTGATTTAACGATGGAAGGGATTGACCTTGAAAGACTAGAATATATTTTTAAAAACAATGATATTAAGTTTTTTTATATAATTCCAAGATTTCATAACCCACTTGGCCACTGTTATACAAATAATGAAAAGAAGAAGATTGTTGAGTTAGCTGAAAAATATGATGTTTATATAGTGGAAGATGACTTTTTAGGAGATTTAGATCCAAATACAAAATCCGATCCTTTATTTGCATTTAATCCTAATGATCGAGTTATTTATATTAAAAGCTTTTCAAAGATATTTCTCCCCGGATTACGTATAGCTGCTGTCGTTTTACCTACTATTATGATTAACAATTTTTTACGTTATAAATTTAGCTCCGATTTTAATAGTTCGGCACTTTCCCAAGGTGCACTTGAAATTTACTTAAAAAGTGGGATGTTTCATAGCCATTTAAAAAGAATTAAAAAGATTTATCTTACTAAAATGCAGCTGCTTCAAGAAGCTTGTGAAGCATTTTTACCGTCCAATACACAATATACGAAACCAACTTCAGGATTTTATCTAGCGATCTCTTTGCCTGAAAATGTATCGGCAAAACAAGTAGTACATTTTTTAAACGAGCAGCAAATATATGTAGATGATGCTTCTAGAATGTATTTACCGGAGTATAAAAAAGACCATCTTCTACGATTAAGCATTTCTCAAGTGAACGAGGACCTTATTAAACACGGAGTGGAACGATTGGCAATATGTATTTCAGAGGTGGAAAAAAGAAAAGATAGATATACTATAAATAACTTTTTACTTTAATGTTAAAACCCGTTTTTTTCAATACACTTATAATACACAGTTTTAAATTTGAACAACATTGAATCTAATCAATCATAAACATTTATTAAGTCTTGTAAATTATGTTAATAGAAATGAATGAAAGCAGTCGCAATGGAACAAAGCTTTGAGACTGCTTTACTATAAATAGTAAGTAAAAAGGAATATTGTAATTGACCTTCTCTCCATTTGCCTCGGACTATTTTAAAGAGACGACAGCGTTTTCTGGATATATACCGATGAAGTCAGTAAAACTATTTAATAACTCTTTATTATATAGATGTGATTCATTATATAAAGTGTCAATAGCATCCGAGACAGTAACAACTTCTTCATAAGACCTACGTAATGTAATGACAGAATATCTATCAATTATTTTCAGGATTTGAACTTCTTTTGGTAATTCCTCGTCCTCTAGTTCCTCTCGATATCCGGAGCCAGTGATATGTTCATGCTGTGAGTTAGCCAAATATATTACTTTTTCAAGACCTATTTGTTTGAGTAAATCGTACCCTTTTTTTAATTGCTTCTGTAAAACATGGTACTCTTTTTTTGTCAGGTTCCCCTCTTTTCTTAATAGATGTACTGGTGTATATAGTTTTCCAATGTCGTGAAATAAAAAGCCTATTGCGATGTCTTCTATGTTTGGAATACCTTCTTTCCTACAAAACAAGGTAGAAAGTGTGAAAACATCTACTATATGATAATAAATGTACTTACCAAGCTCTTTAAATTTTAACAAATATTGATAATAAATCGGATTCTTCATATACTCAATGAATAAATTTTCCACATAATATACATCTTCTTCTTTCTTAAAAACATTTCCGTAGCGTGTTTCCGAACATAAAAACCCAATTATTTTATAAAACTCAATCTGTAGTTTTGATATATTCGTTAGCCTCTTTTCTGTTAATGTCTTATTATTATTATTTAACTTACTTTGTGAAGGTTCTGGTTGAAATTTCTCTTTTACAAGATAGATAGATTGATTATTAAGATTTTTAAATATGTAAAAAGTACGTTCGGTAGGAATCAAGCATGCACATTAACCTCACTTCTAAACCGACCTTTTGGAGTAAAAATTAGGATGGAACCTTGATGTTATCAACTTCAACACGATATAACTTTGCAAGAGCATAAATAACAAGACCGTTAATTACTTCACCGTTTTCCCATTTTTTCACGGTTTCCACATTTACCCCCATCTTGTCTGCAACATCTTGCTGTGTCATACCGGCATTATTTCTTAAAGTAGAAAGCGATAATTGCACATCTTCCATCTTTTTAACACCTCCAAAATTAGTATATTTAACTTAAAGTTAAAAATCAATAATATAATTTGAAAAATTATACAATTTCTATATTCGAACGTTTATTTTTTTAACTATTAGTCTTATAATATAATTGATAGGGGTGAATTGATTGAAAAGTGCTAGAGAAATACTTGGTGAAAATTTACTAAAAATGTTGAATGAAAAAGGTATTGATCAATCTGTATTAGCTGATTACCTTGGTGTCAGTAATGCTTCTGTTACCTACTGGATAAAAGGAGAAAAATACCCTCGAATCGATAAAATTCAAAAGATCGCAGACTTTTTTAATATACCTAAGTCTCATTTAACAGAAGAGCAGCAATCAAATAGAATTGAAACTCGATCAAATGTTATGAAGGTACCTATACTAGGAACAATTAGAAACGGGGAACCAACTTTAGTAGAAGAAAATTACTATGGGTATAAGTATGAGCTTATCGACTCATTGCCTAATAGAAATGTATTCTACTTTCAAGCAACAGAAGATTCAATGGAGCCATCTATTCCAAAAAACAGCTTTGTACTAATTAAAGAACAAAGTGAAGTACAAAACGGGGAAATTGCGGCAGTTCGTATGAACAATAATTCAGAAATTACACTAAAGCGAGTAAAATACCAAGGGGATGTTTTATTCTTAATCCCAGATAACCCAAAATACGAACCAATAATAATAAATAAGAAAGATCAAGTAACGATTCTAGGAAAAGCAATTAAGTATACATTAGATTTATAAAATTAATCTCCTATAAAAGTTATAAATTGTACATAAATAAAACCTGAGTACATATAAAAGTACTCAGGTAAAAACTATATTTAGGAATTAAATAGTTAATTTCAATCCTTGCTTTTAACTTCTTCGTAAGTATGAAATTCACGTCTTGTTATTTCTCGAAGCTAATTCGACTTTAGTTTACTTATTAAAATAATTTATTCCTATTACTCTCTAATTCTTCTAACAAACAGTTCATACATTTTTTTATAAAGTAACGTGAGTAGAATTCCAACGACCATCCAAAGGGATATGCTTGCTCCCGGTGGTGTGCCAATTTTATATGAACTTACTAACCCTAAAAATGTACAAATGATTGAAACGATACTTGCTATGATAAATACATACCGAAATCTCGACGTTAATTGAGTAGCTATAGCAGCAGGCAGGATAATGATCGCCGAAACTAGTAGCATACCAATCATGGGAATCATCATGGAAATAAATAAGCCTATTACAGCACTAAATGAAAACGACAGGAGCTTCGTTGAAATGCCGGCTACCCTTGCAACATCTTCATTAAATATCGTTGTATATAGTGAACGTTTCGTCATAATAAAGTAAATGAAAATGCCTATAGAAATGATAAGAAATATATTAATTTGTTGCTGGGTAACCGTTACAATAGAGCCGAATAAATATTGATCCATCGTTTTTGAACCGCTCGGACTAATCGACATTAAACAAAGTGCAATGGATAAACCTGACGCCATTAAAATAGCTATGGAAACATCTGAATAGCTTTTAAAGCGTAACCTTAAAAACTCGATAAGTATCGCTCCTAAAATGACGATGATTATACTCATCCATTCTGGCTGACTACCTGAAACTAACCCGATGGCTACTCCTGCTAAGGCAATATGACTTAATGTGTCTGCAATAAGCGATTGTTTTCGCATAATGAGGAACACACCGATTATTGGTGCAATTACAGCAATAAGAATTCCTGCTACAAAGGCGCGTTGCATAAAAGCTAATTCAAACAATGTTCTTGCCTTCTTTCAAGATGAATCAATTGGTCGATATATGGTTCTAATTCATGAATATGATGGGTAATCATCACAATAGTCACTTGAGGACACAAGTTCTTTAGCGTTTCATATAACATACGTCGCATCTTTTCATCCATACCAGTAGCTGGTTCATCTAATAGTAGAATTGCTGGATTTTCCATTAGCGCTCTTACAATACATGCTTTTTGTTTTTGTCCTCCAGATAACTTTCCAATTGGCTGATTTGCAACAGTTCCTAAATCAAATTGTCGTATAAATCCTTTTGCTCTTTTTATGTCTTCTTTTGAAATTGGTTCAAACCATTTTTTTAACTTCCACGAACCAGAAAGAATAAATTCTGTAACTGTACTAGGGAAATCCTGTTCAATGGATGCAACCTGCTGCGGTACATAGCTTGCCCTTATTTGTTTAGGCCATTGTCGAGTCCCTTTCCATGGTTTTAAAAGACCTACTAATAGCTTCATAGCTGTAGTTTTTGCAGCACCATTTTCTCCCGTAATCGCTACAAATTGACCTTGTTTAATTGAAAAAGATAGATTCTCCACTATCACTTTTTGCGAATAGCCAAATGTTACATTTTTCAAACCAATTGTCGACTCTGTCATCTTTCTCACCCTTTATTTTAAAGCTTCTTTTAGCACTTTTAAGTTATCTTCCATAATGCTAATATAGCTTGCACCATTTTGTTGATCTTCTTCACTCAAGCCTTCTAGTGTGTTTAACACTGCTGTTTTTGCGTTTAATTCATTTGCAAGTGTTTCTGCAACTTTTGATGAAGTATTATCTTCAAAGAAAATTGTGCTGATATTATGTTCCTCTGCAAATTCTTTCAGTTCTTTTAATTGCTTAGCACTCGGTTCATTGTCTGGAGAAAGACCAGCAATTGGTACTTGAGTCAATCCGTAAGAATCAGCCAAATAACCAAAGGCAGCATGTTGTGTAATAATTTCTTTATTGTTTACATTTGCTAAAGCTTCCTCATATTGTTTATCTAACTCTTGTAACTTTTGAATATAGTTATTTTTGTTTGTTTCATATACTTCTTTATTTTCTGGATCGATTATCATTAATTCAGTTGCAATCGTTTCAACTTCTTTTATAGCCATTTTCGGACTTAACCATAGGTGTGGATCAAATTCGTGATGATGCCCATGTTCGTCATGGTCATGTCCTTCATGATCATGCGTTTCTCCCTCATGATTGTGAGATTCACCTTCATGATCGTGGTTATGTGCCTCCCCTTCATGATCGTGAGCTTCACCTTCGTGACTATGTGTCCCACCTTCGTGGTCATGAGCCTCTTCTTCATGGTCATGATTATGCTCGTGTTCATGGGATCCTTCTGAGAACGGCAGTAGTTCGATGCCTTCAGATGCATCAATAATAGCTAGATTCGTTGTGTCTACTGTATTTTGAATTTCATCAATCCATGTTTCCATATTTTCATTATTGAAAACTAATGCATCTGCATTTTGAATAAGCTCTAAGTCTTTCGCAGCTGGCTCCCAGTCATGTGGTTCAACAGATGCTGGGATGAGCATTGAAACGTTTGCTTCATCTCCTACAATTTCTTTCGTAAATTCATAAATTGGATAAAAGCTAGTGACAATCTCAAGTTTTTCCTTATCTGTATCATTTTGAGTTTTATTTTCAGATGCATTTTCCGAATCATTTGTCGATTGGCACCCAACAAATAGCAATGATGTTGCAAGTAATGAGGCGGTAAATAATAGTTTTTTCATTTTCATTTCAATCCCCTTTTATTAAAAATATTTGTTTAGTTTAAATTCCAATCAAATGGCGTTTCAAATGTCTGCCAATCTTCAGTAAACTCTTCATCTGTTAATAAACACGCATCTAATTCCTTGATAATTTCTTCCTTCGGTAAATCAATCCCAATAATGACTAATTCTGTTTTACGATCACCAAATTCAGGATCCCAGTTATCTCTTACTTCTGGATTTTCGTTAAATAGTTGTAGTTGCTCTTCTATTGATAATGACGCCACCCAATAAGATACTGGAGAAATATTTACTGATGAGCCAGCTTGTGAAAAGAGAATGGCGACATCGTTATGCCTTGCACTCCATATAAATCCTTTCGAACGAACAATTTCAATCGGCATATTTTCTGCCCAATCTTTAAAACGTTTTGGATGGAAGGGCATAGTACGTGTGTAAGTAAAGGAGCTAATTCCGTACTCTTCTGTTTCAGGTGTATGGTTTGCATGTCCTAATTCAAGCTCTTTAAGCCATCCAGCAGATTGTGAAACACGTTCAAAATCGAATCGTTTAGTATTTAAAATTTCCTGCGGATTAATTTCGCCATATGTAGTACGAATAAACTTCGCTTCTGGTTGTAACGTACGCAACACTCTTTCAAGTTGTTCTAGCTGTTCAATTTCAACTAAGTCACATTTATTCAAAATTAGTACATCACAAAATTCAATTTGGTCAATTAATAAATCAGCAACATCTCGATCGTCTAATTCTCCCACGGCTTCTTTACGATCAAGTAGGCTCTCGCCTGACTGGAAATCTGACCAAAATCGGTTTGCATCGACAACTGTCACCATCGTATCTAACGAACAAAACTCTGTTAAATCGATCCCAAGCTCCTCATCTATATAAGAAAAAGTTTGGGCTACAGGGATTGGTTCACTAATACCTGTCGATTCAATAACGATGTAGTCAATGTTTCCTCGAGCCGCAAGCTTTTGTACTTCAATTAATAAATCCTCACGTAATGTACAGCAAATACAGCCATTGGATAGCTCAACAAATTTTTCTTCAGTTCTTGAGATACCACTTCCCTTTTCTACTAGCGAAGCATCGATATTTATTTCACTCATATCATTTACAATCACTGCAACACGTAGATTTTGTTCATTTTTTAGGACATGGTTTAATACTGTTGTCTTCCCCGCTCCAAGGTAACCGCTTAGTACGGTAACTGGAATTTTGTTTGTCATTTATACAACCCCCTTTAATCGTAATGATTACGTTTTAAAAATGCATAAAAAAATTTGATGATTCTTATTATTTTGTTTCCCTGTGCAGAGTCACTCTTTTAAGACGTGGTGAGTATTTTTTTAATTCCAAACGCTCTGGTGTATTGCGTTTGTTTTTTGTTGTAATGTAATTTTTATCTCCTGTTTCAGTACACGCTAACGTAACTTGAACTCGCATTTCTTGCCCCTCCTTAAATAGTAATGATTACGATTTAAAATATTATTCCTATTATTGAATTATGTCAAGAGTTTAAACAAAATTTTAAGAAATCCCCCTATAGCTAATAATAAAAAACGGCTTAAAACCCTTTAATTTCAGGTTTAAGCCGCTAATATATTTTTTTTATAACTGCTTTTACTTGGTAAGAAAAGTTCCGCATGAGATTCTTTCTATAAATCTATTAAACTATGCAGCCACTACTTTTTCTCGTCTATTTTTGCGAACCCATGCAATTACTACTGCGATGATTAACGCAAAGCCTAAGTAACCCATTGTAGAATAAACTTTTCCAACTAATGTTGTAAATCCTACTAAGCTTGCTACAAATCCTAATACTCCAACAACAGCTATAGTTGGTCTGAATGCTTTTTTATCTGGAGCCACAAATCGAACTGTAAATGCGTAGAACATTCCTACAGCCGTGTTATACATCATACCAAGTAATGCAATCCCCATTAACACGCCCACTGCCGGATGAATTTGCTTAGCTAGTTCCAAAGTTGGCATATCCATACCGCCAACAACATCCATTTTCACAAACATGGTTAAGTTGATTAAAATAATTAATACCCCTAGCATGATACCGCCTAAAATACCACCTGTACCAGCTACTTTACTATCCTTTTCAGTGCCTCCCATTACGATTAAAAGAGCTGCACCTGCTGCGATATTATATGAAACATATAGTAATGCACCCATAAACCAGTTAGAAGCGGCACTCGCTTGATCAGCAGCAAGTGTATTTGCCTCTGTTAAGGAAATATCCATCGTAAATAAAGAATAGATTAAGATAATAAAAATAATGATCATTAAATACGGTGTGATGACTGCAATTAGATTTATTATATTTTTTAGATTTAACAAAAGCGTTGCTATCGTTAATACAACCATGATGATGCTACCAATCATTGGGTCAATTCCGAACATTTGATTAAATGTGGAGCCAGCACCCGCAAACATGACAACTGCTACCCCAAACAAGAAGAATGTAATAAGGATGTCTAACACTGCTCCAATGTAACGACCGCCAATATAGTATATTACCCCTTTATGTGAAGTAGTTTGTAGCTTTGAGCCAAGCTGTGCTAAAGTCATTCCTAAAAAGGCAAAGGCAATTGTAGCTACGATTGCTCCTACAATTCCAAGGAAACCGAAACTCGTAAAATACTGCATAATTTCTTGACCGGATGCAAAACCAGCACCGACAATTAGTCCGACGAAGGCTCCACCAATTTGTAAACTCTTTTTCATATAATTTCACCTGCTATTTTAATAGTTTTGAAATATTTAAAAATTCTGAAAAAATAGTATACGATTTATCCTTAAGCATCTTCATTCGATGCTCAAGGATTTCGTATTATTTATAAACCTTTTTATCTACTGTATAGGATTCAACCGTATCTACATTCACTTTGTAGCCAATACCAACTGTTTGTGGCACTTGAATATAGCCGTCTTCCGCTACAACTTCTGGGTCGATAATATCCTTTTCCCAATAACGACTTGAGCTAGCTGTATCCCCTGGTAAAATGAAGTTCGATAATGTTGTTAATGCAACGTTATGGGCACGTCCAATCCCTGACTCAAGCATACCGCCACACCAAACAGGGATGCCCTGTGATTCACAGTAGTCATGAATTTTTTTCGCCTCTGTTAAACCACCTACACGACCGATTTTAATGTTAATAATTTTCGTTGCTCCAAGCTCTACAGCTTTACGAGCGTCCTCAAGGGAGTGAATGCTTTCATCTAAACAAATTGGTGTCTTCATTTGTTTTTGTAATGTCGCATGATCAATAATATCGTCAGATGCTAACGGTTGCTCCACCATTGTCAAATTAAATTCATCTAATTGCTTTAACAATTCTGCATCTTCCAAACGATAAGCTGAATTTGCATCTGCCATTATAGCAACATCCGGGAACTTTTGACGTAATGTGCGCATGACATCCACATCCCAACCTGGCTTTATTTTTACTTTGATTCTTTTATAACCTTCTTTTACATAGCCATCTACAATAGTTACTAATTCATCAATGCTTTTTTGAATTCCTATACTGATGCCTACTTCAATTTTGTCTTTTTTACCGCCAAGAGCAGATGCTAACGATTGGTTTGTTTGTTGTGCGTAAATGTCCCAAACAGCACCTTCAATCGTTGATTTTGCCATGTTGTTTTTACGAATTGGCTCAAATATTTCATTTACTTCATCCGGATGAGTAATCTCTTTATTTAAAAGCAGAGGGATTAAAAAATCCTCTAGCATGTGCCAGTTCGTTTTTAATGTTTCCTCATTGTACCAAGGAGAGTGGAATGCTACCGATTCTCCCCAACCAACAGTACCGTCCTCATCCTTTGCTTCCAAAAGTAAAAATTCCTTATCTTCAAAGGTTCCAAAGCTTGTTGTAAATGGATCCTTCAATTTCATTTTCAAATGTCGGATTGTAATTTCAGTAATTTTCATATTAAACCCCTCCAAGTGCTAACGTATCTTTTTTGACAAAGATATAATTATTCCATTGATTATTCTTTTGAAGTCGAACTGCCACGTATCCTGCCGCAAATACGGCTTGAAACACTTTACGAGTTTCCATTCGCCAGTGCATTGCATGTTCCTGGCTCGTTGCTTTTAAGCTTTGAAAATCTAGTGGAACTGGTAGTGAGTACACATCTTCCGTTAGATTTTCAAGTGCGGTTACCTGTAATTTAGGTAAACCTGTTTCGTCGAAAAGGATTTCACCAAGTGCTTGTGGATTTGCCATCGTTGGTTCGATTTGGTTTTCAACATATTCACTTTTTAAATGCCAATGCACTTCAAAGCGATCTGTTGGCAAGCCTTTATTAAATCCGTCCTTCATATTGCCGTAGCAATTTTCAATATATATGTTGCAAATACCGTTTAGCTTTGTCAGATTCAAATAGCCGTTACGTGTTTCCAGGGGATCGAAGGTCCAATGCATGTCATCAAAGCCCTTTTGGATGGCAATATTTCTTTGCGCATGCTTTAACCGTTCACCAATTCTTTGTGACCGATAGGCTTCGTCAATTCCAAGCATATGTGAACAAAGATACGCTTTCCCGTTTTTAAATCCGGCAAAACCGTAGCTAAACCCTATAAGCTTTTCACCGTCATATGCGCCGACCATAATGCCGCCATTTTTCACGGCAGTTAAGGTTTGATGGGTAGGCAGTGGTATACTTCCCCAAATATTACTTTCTAGTTGTTGTACTTGCTCCAGTTCCTCAACGGTTTTTAATTCTTTAATCACGATCAATTTTATTCACTTCTTTCCACTTCTTGTAATGCATTAAGGAGCGCTCTTGTAATGATACGTGCTCCCACAGGTAATTGTTGTTGGTTGAAGTTCATTTGTGGATGATGAAGTCCCGGTGTTACACCACAACCAAGGCCAAGCATTGTTGTCTTAAGGTGTGGTCGTGAATAGGAATAGAAATGAAAATCCTCTCCACCAGGCGTAACGACTTCTGGTGCACAATGTTCTTCGCCGACCGTTTCGATAATAGCCTGCCTCATGATGGCTTTTGCTTCATCATCAACTTGAGCTGCCACGATATGAGCACCTACATTTGTTGTGATTGTGGCTCCGTATAACTTACTAACTGCTTCAACTGCCCTTTCAAAGCCTTCTGTTAAGGCCGCCATCGTTTCATTTGTTTGTGCACGGGTATCAATGCTGAAGGTTGCAGTACCTGGAATGATATTTGCAGAAATCCCTCCTGCTTGAAGCTGGGTCATTTTGATTGAACCTGACTCTGCTGGACTAATCCAAATTCGTTTTAGTGCATCTACTAATGCAGCAGCGACTTCTATCGCATTCACTCCATATTCAGGTAGTGCACCGTGTGCTTCCACTCCTGAAATCGTTCCTGTAATAAGCTTCGCGGCACCGTGATAGAGTGCTGGAGAGTGAGTACCATCTGAAAGCTCGACTAGAGGACGAACATGAACCCCAAATAAATACTCCAATGTATCGATAATACCTTTTTGGGTAATTGCTTTTGCGCCCCCCGCCTTTTCTTCAGCAGGCTGGAAAATTAGTCGAACTGCACCAGGCAATGAATCTTTTTGTTCCTTTAACAAAAGCGCTACACCGATTGCCATTGTCATATGGCCATCATGTCCACAGGAATGATTGGCTTTAAACTCACCATCAACCTCCTGCCATAGTGCGTCAATGTCTGTACGAAATCCAACTTTAGGTACCCCTGGTCCAATATCAACATATAGACCGGTCATATCTTCAAATGTTTGTGGCACTAAACCCTCTTCTTTAAGAAATTCAGCTAAATAAGCGGTAGTATTCACTTCTTTCCAGCTGATTTCAGGATTTGC
Source organism: Lysinibacillus sp. PLM2 (assembly GCA_023168345.1). Lineage (NCBI taxonomy): Bacteria > Bacillati > Bacillota > Bacilli > Caryophanales > Bacillaceae > Lysinibacillus > Lysinibacillus sp. PLM2. The sequence goes on from AP025689.1 coordinate 2,979,218, forward strand.
GTGTAAATGTGCAAAAACCTTTTGCATACGCTCAGTCAATTGCTGTTCTTCCATTTAGATCACCTCCATCGATTTGCAATAAAACTATTTTGAAAATCATCATATTTTACACGTTGTTGATTATAATACTCTACGTCATGGGACATCATGCCAACTACCAAGGTATTTAAAAAAGCGATCAACGCTGGCATCATATCAATTGTTGATAATTCCTTTTGTTGTAAAACAAAGGACTCGTTTGCAAATTGATTGATCGGTGCGACATTTGAATCAGTAATCGCTACCGTATAAACACCTCGTTTTCTAAATTCCTCAGTTATTTGAATAGGCTCCTTATAATAGCGGTGCAATGAAATGACGATGGCAAGAGAAGATTCATCTAATTCTTGAAGGGTGCGAATTAGCATACCCGTTTCTGTTTGGACGAGTTTGACATTAGGTCTAAGAATATTCAATGTAAACTGAAACCACTGAGCCGCAAAACTTGATGCCCCTTCCCCAACGAGATAAATACTTTTCGCTTCATGCATTTTTTTCGTCGTTTCATGAAACTGCTCAGGACTGATTTGTTTCGCAATTGTAGCAATTTGAACGCTCGTTTGCCCCATCACCTTTTCACAAAGCTGTTGCTCCTTAAAAAGTCCCTCTTTAGATGAAACATAATTGCCCAAAGTACTATTCGTATTATTCTCAAATAAATACATAGTTAGCTCTTTTTGCAGTTGAGCGTAGCCATTTAAACCAATTGCATAGCAGAAGCGAATGACCGTCGTCTCACTTGTTCCAGCCAGTTTTCCTACCTCTGTCGCAGAATGAATCCCAACATAAGTTGGATTATTCAAAACAAAATTCGCCACCTTTTGCTGCGATTTAGATAATGAATTATAGCGTTGTTCAATAGTATCTTTAATCGTCGCCATATGGTTCGGTGGAAGCCTCCCCTTTATTTTTCGTTATTTTGAAGTCTAGGCTTCAAATTTATATCTAGTAATCTAACATGAATAAGAAAGAGATGCAAGGAATTTTCAGAATTTTTTTATTTGTTTGTTTTTATTAGTTTTGTGGATATAGTAGAAAGCCGTTTTAAATAAAAAATAATGTAAATGGGCTAGAAAATATAGTCATTAATGTACAAGTGGAACATCTTAAAAATTTATATTAAGTTTACAGGATTTAAGTTATCAATCTTCTTTTTAAATCCTTCATTAAATGCAGATCATCTTATATGGTTTTGAACCCGTTCGTTAACTAGTTTTTGAACTTTGATTTCCTCATTAAATTAATTTATAGCCCAATTTTTGTAAATTCAAGATTTAGCATTTTTACATAAAATAAATATTTACTTTCTTTATCTTAATAATTGCTCAACAAATGTTCGTTACTATAAAAATGAGCAAAATCAATCATAACCTTTCAAAATTCACGAAAGAATATGAGAGAAATAGGAGGATTTAATGAAAGGATTCATTATAGATTTGGATGGAACGATATATAAAAACTATCAAATTATAGATGGTGCTAGAGAAGCCATTGAACTTTTAAAAATAAATAATTTACCTTTCGTTTTTTTAAGTAATAGAGGCAATATTTCAAGAAAGAATTGCCTTCAAAAACTAAAGCGAATTGGGATTGACTGTCAAATTGAAAATATCATCCTTGCTTCAACCATTGCGGCTCGATTCTTTCAGCAAAGAAAGGAAGAAAGTGTTTGGATTTTAGGTGATGAAGGGTTGAGAGAAGAACTAATTGATCATCAAGTAAATTTAGCAACGAAACCCGAACAAGCAGATTGGCTACTGATTACTTTACATGAACAACTTACATACGAAGACTTAAATAATGCATTTCGCGCAGTTTTAAACGGAGCAAAGATAGCAGTAACAAATCATGATCTCATATTCCCTAGAGAAGATGGACCTTGTATAGATGTAGGTGGATTAATAGCTGCTATAACAGCTACTACAGGAGCAAAAGTCCAATATTCTTTTGGAAAGCCCTCTCCTTTTATGAGAGATGCCGCCTTACAACAGCTTCAGCTAGAAGCAACAGATTGTGTCGTTATAGGTGACGGTTTATCTACAGATATGCAATTAGGCATCATAAACGAAATGAAAACAGCTTTTGTTTTAAGCGGTGTAGCAACAGTGGAAGACTTACATAAAACAAATATTACTCCGTTATTTATAGGAAATACAATCCTGGACGTTGTTAAGGACATATTGGAAGGAGTAAATCATGAATACCATTGAAAAAGTCATCAAGAGTATTAATAACGAACCTCTTAAATTATCAAATATTAACATAGAACACATTTATATTCAGGAAAATATATTTCCGTCATTACAGCAATACTTATTAAATCAAAACTATACGAACGTGTTACTAATTGGTGATGACAATACGATTGTTTTCATGAACAGCATTATTGAACAATGTCAAAATGAGCATCTTACATTTTCAACCACTGTATTACGACCTAATCAGAATCAAGATGTGATAGCGGATGAGCAAAATATCTGTCAAAGTCTTGTAGCTGCACAGCAATCAAATGTCGATGCCATATTAGCAGTCGGAGCTGGAACAATTCATGATGTTGCACGTTATGCAGCTTTTACTTTAAAAAAGCCTTTTGTTTCTTTTCCAACAGCACCTTCAGTGGATGGATTTTATTCCAGTGGTGCTCCATTAATTTTAAGAAACATGAAGGTTACAGTTAAAGCTGAAGCTCCTATGGCAATTTTTGCAGATTTACATATTTTAAAAAATGCCCCTAAGTCAATGATTGCAGCTGGTGTTGGCGATATTTTAGGAAAGTTTACTTCACTCTTTGATTGGAAGTTCGAGACAAAATGGCAAAAAAATGAGCTTTATGAACCTACGTTATTGTTAACAGAACACGCACTTAAGAAAACAGTAAATAGCTTGCCTGATATAAGCTTAGGTAACCTTTCAGGAATAAGTAGACTGATGGAAGCTTTAATCGAGTCTGGTATTAGTATTGCTCTATACGGACAGTCTCATTCTGCTTCTGGAAGTGAACATCATCTATCTCATTTTTGGGAAATTCATCATTTAATAAATGAAGAAAAACAACTATTACATGGAGAAAAAGTGAGTGTTGCAACAATTGAGATTCTTCGTTTGTATCAAACACTGTTTCCAAAAGTATATAAAAAACACAATATTTTAACAGATGAAGATTGGGATTATTTAAAGAAAGAACTTGATATTCTTCCAACTGTAAAAGAAATCATCAGCTTTTTAAACGAAGTAAAAGGTAAAACTGAGTTAGAGCAGCTTCCTATTTCTTCATCACTATTCAAAGAAAGCATTATGAAAGCATCAGGTATACGACCAAATCGTTATACGTTTTTACGTTATTTAATTGATTATCATTCAGGAGAGGTCGAACAATATGTTACCAGTCGAACGTAAAAGAAAGATACTCGAATACTTAATTTCAAATCAATCTGCATCTATTTCGGAACTATCTGCTCTTTGTTCTGTTCACGAATCGACAATTCGTCGAGATTTAGCAGAATTGGAGCTGGAAGAAAAATTAAAAAGAACCCACGGTGGGGCTATTTTAGAGGATTGGGTCTCTGTGGAACCTTCGTTTGATGAGAGACAAGGACATAATATCGACGAAAAAAGAAGAATTGGCCAAAAAGCTGCACAATTTATTGAAGCTGGCGATACAGTCATATTGGATTCAGGTACAACGTCGTTACAAATCGCAAAACATATGAAACATTTGAAAAATGTACAAGTTTTTACGAATGATATTAATATTGCAACCGAATTAAAAGATTGTTCCGGCATTAAGGTCTATATTACAGGCGGCGAACTGTATTTACACAGTTACATGTTAAATGGACATTATACAAATAGCTTTTTAGAGAGCGTGCAAGTCAAAAAAGCATTTTTAGGTACTCCTGCTATCCATCCGATTCACGGGCTAACACATATGGAAGCGATATTAGTACCTACTAAACAAAAAATTATTCAAGCAGCAAAAGAGGTTTTTGTCGTTGCAGATAGTTCTAAAATAGGCCGTTATTCTGCACATCTAATTTCAAAAATAGACGAAAGATTTTCACTCATAACAGGTAAAGAAGTGAAAAACGAATATATAGAAGCCTTTCATGATGCATCTATCAAATTATATACAGTTTAGGAGGATTATAAATTGGCGGAAATTCAATTTAAAAATATTTCGAAAAGCTTTGGGAATACAAAAGTAATCGATAACTTGAATTTAACAATTGAAGAAGGAAAATTCACTGTTTTAGTTGGCCCTTCTGGATGCGGTAAAACCACTTTACTACGCATGATTGCTGGTATTGAATTACAAACTAGCGGACAAATATTTATAAACGGAAAAAATGTATCACGTACTTCTCCAGGAAAGCGTGATGTTGCGATGGTATTCCAAAATTATGCAATCTATCCAACAATGACTGTACGAGGAAACATTGAATATGGATTAAAAAATAATAAAGTTAGTCGTGAAAAAAGAGAAGAATTAATTAATAACATAACATCCATTGTCGGACTCAAACCATATTTAGACCGCAAGCCAAGCACTTTATCAGGTGGACAACGCCAAAGAATAGCATTGGCTCGCGCTATGGTGAAGCAACCAGCCGTTTTTTTGATGGACGAGCCACTTTCCAATTTAGATGCAAAATTACGTGCCCAAATGCGATTAGAGCTAATAGAGCTACATAAAAAACTAGGAACGACTTTCGTCTATGTTACACATGATCAAATTGAAGCGATGTCAATGGCAGACCAAATTATTCTTATGAATGATGGGAAAATTCAACAAGAAGCAAGCCCAGAGGAAATTTACTTTGAACCTAAAAATCTATTTACCGCTCAGTTTATGGGGACTCCACCTATGAATATATTAAATGTCTCTAATGATGTTCAATATAAAATGGGTTTTCGCCCAGAAGTCGCACAATTATCGGAAGACATTAAAACTAACAATGGGATGAATTTAAAGGGGGTGATTATAACTCGAGAAATGTTAGGTTCTGAAACAATCTACCAAGTAAAAAATAGTGAACAAACTTTTATGGTAAAAAGTACGAATCGAAATTTTAAAGTTGGAATGGAAGTTCATGTCACCGTAACGTATGATGACTTAATCTTTTTCGATCTTCAAGGATCAGCTATTTCGTTAACGAATGATGAAATTTCATCAATTTTAATGAAACAACAAGGAGAAAAGCAATGGAGCCTATAGACAAGGAAGAAGGTAGAATGAGCCATATTTTGAATCTTATACGACCATATGTAATGATTGCTCCTGCAATGATAGGGATTGGATTATTCGTTTTTTATCCGTTAGTTTACCTTTTCTATATTAGTTTGTTTGATTTTAATTTAATGAACCGATTAAAAAGTGAATTTATTGGTTTTCAAAATTATGCTGAAATATTGGCAAGAGAAGATTTTTATGATGTCCTTAAAAACACACTTGTTTACACAATCGGCGTCGTTTTATTTACAATCATTATATCTTTATTCGTCGCATTTTGGCTAAAAAAACAATCCAAATTGAACTTTATTGTACAAGCCGGGATTTTCACTCCACATGTTATTTCAATCGTATCGATTTCACTTGTATGGATGTGGTTGATGGAACCTAATCATGGATTACTAAACTTTGTGTTGAATTCATTGAATCTCCCTACCTCACAATGGCTACAAAGTTCAAGTAGTTCGATGCTTTCAATAATTATCGTATCCGTGTGGGGTAATATTGGCTATTATGCACTTATTATCGTAGCGGCAATTCAAGGGATACCAGGTTCTCTATATGAAGCCGCGCAGTTAGATAATGCATCTAGATGGAGTATTTTAAGACGTATTACGGTTCCAATGATTTCTCCACAGTTATTCTTTATCTTAGTTACGATGACAATTGGCTCATTTAAAGTATTTGATACTGTACGTATTATGACGGCAGGTGGACCAAATAATTCGACGAATACAATAGTTTATTATATTTATAGTTTCCGTACAACAAATATTGGGTATGCCTCTGCGATTGGGATTTTATTAGTCATTATTATCGGTATTTTAACAATCATTTATTTCAAAATATTGGCTAAAAAAGTCCATTATCAATAAGGAGGGCATAACACATGACAAAGCATTCTTATGTAACAACATTTATCAATGGTGTATTAAAAATCATCTTATTATTTATTTTTTTAGTGCCCTTTTTATGGATGATTTCAACGTCACTTCAAACATTAGAAGAAACTTTAACCGTACCCCCAACGCTTATTCCCGAATCTTTACAATGGGGTAACTTTTTAGAAGCCTTGAGTTCAGGTCCTTTTGGAACCTATTTTAGAAATTCGATTATTGTAACTTTTTCAATAATGCTTATTCAGTTAATTATTATGATTCCAGCAGCTTATGCATTTGCTAAATACGACTTTTTTGGTAAGAAATTTTTGTTTAGCTGCATATTGATTGCTTTCATGATTCCAGGTCAGGTTACTTTTATTCCGGTTTATTTAATGATGGCAGATTGGGATTTAATCTACACTTTATGGCCACAGATTTTACCCTTTATGACAAATGCATTTGGTATTTTCCTGTTGCGCCAATATATTATGCAAATTCCAGATGAATTATTAGATGCTGCAAGATTAGATAACAGTAGTGAGTGGAAAATCATCTGGAAAATCGTTGTACCAATGGCGAAACCAGCGTTAGCTACCATCATGTTATTTAGCTTTGTTTCACACTGGAATGATTACTTCTGGCCATTGATAATGACAAACACAGAAGAAGTAAGACCTTTAACAATCGGTATTAGTATGTTGCGAGAAGTAGAGGGCATTGCTAATTGGCATATTATAATGGCTGGTAATGTAATACTCGTTGTACCAATCTTACTCGCATACATCTTCAGTGCAAAATATATTCTAAGAGCATTTGTTTATTCTGGTATTAAATAATCATATTTGGAGGATTTTACAGATGAAAAAATGGTTGGTTTCTATATTCATGATAATAAGTTTGATTAGTATTTTAGTTGCTTGTTCAAATAATAATGAAGGGACTAGTGGAGAAAAAAATGACAATGAAAATTCAAGTGATGGACCTGTAACCGTAAATTTTTGGCATACGATGACAGGAAAAAATGGTGAACTTATTCAAGAAATGGTGGATCGTTTCAATTCAAGTCAGACAGAAGTTGAAGTCGTCGCTACATATCAAGGTGGCTACGATGAATTAACAACAAAGTTACAACAAGCTATTGCTTCAAACACTGCTCCAGATGTGGCGGTCATTGAACGTGCTTATGTTGAAATGTTTGCTGAGTCAGAAGTATTAGCTGATTTAAGTGGATTTTTAGAATCTTCATCTGTTATTAGTGAAGAAGATTTTGTTGAAGGTTTAATGGGCCATTCATACTTTAATGATCAATTATTAGCTCTACCAATCTATCGCTCTACACCTATCTTACATGTAAATAAAACGTTATTAGAAGAAGTTGGCGCAGAAGTACCTACAAATTGGGTTGAGTTAAAAGAAGTAGCAAATAAACTTGTAGTAAAAAATGGCGATACAATAGAACGTTACGGCTTAACAATGCCTTACGACACATGGTACCCAATCGCAATGATTAGTCAATCAGGCGGTCAATTTTTCAATGAAGACAAAACATCTGTTGGTTTTGTAGATAATGGTATTGGACAAGAGGTATTCGAATATTTAACAGATTTACAATCAACGGGAGCTCTTTACTATCCACCACAAACTGATTCAGGAAGTATTGCAAATCAAATGTTCATTGAAGGGAAAGTAGGTTTATTGTTCCAATCTACAGGAACAATTGGAAATTTACAGGACAATGTTGACTTTGATTATGTAACAGCATTCTTACCTCAAAATGATCAATACTCAACACCTACTGGCGGCGGAAACTTTGCAATGTTAGGTGGATCTCAAAATAAAGAAGCTGCTTGGAAATTCATGGAATGGGTCGTATCTGATGCAGGAGGAGCCCAACAATATGTGATCGAAACAGGCTACCTACCTTTTACTACAAAAATGGCTGAATCACCAGAAATCCAAGAATTATGGGCTGCTGAACCAAACCGAAAAGTAGCTTTCGAGCAATTACAATATGCGGAAGATACGAATAAATCAACGAAATGGCCAACAGTCATGCACGAATTTTTTGCTGCTATCGAAGCGATTATGTATGACGGAGAGGATATAAAATCGACTCTAGAAACATTTAAAACAGCTGCAGAGTTAAATTTAAATTAAGGATGTCATGATGATGATAAGAACAAACGGACTAATAGTTGCTGCGCATCGTGGTTATAGTGCGCATTATCCAGAAAATACTTTACTTGCATTTTATGAAGGCATTCAAGCTGGGGCTCACATGTTAGAGCTAGATTTACGACTGAGTGCAGACGGGCATATTGTCATTTTTCATGATGAGTTACTAAAACGGACAGCACAGGTAGATAAGCCACTATCGGAATTAACTGTTGAGCAATTAAAAAAGCTGGAAGTAGGTAGTTTTTTAAATGTCCGATTTGAAGGGCTAAAAATCCCTACATTTGAAGAGTTCTGTCTCTTTATAAAACCTTATGAACATATCTTATTAAATATTGAAATCAAACCCGCATCTAGCTCAATTGACGTAGCTGATAAAGCTATAGAGATGTTACAAAGCTATGATTTAATGGAACGATGTGTTTTCACATCCTTTGATGCAAACGTATTACATCATGTTATTGATCATTACCGAGTGAAAACACAAGGATTTACAACAGAACAATTGAAAAATTGTGATGACACTATTTATGAAAAATTATATGCAGTTGCACTTCGAATGGATGAAATAAATGCAGAAAATGTAGAAAAGTATCGTGCAAAAGGTCTAGAAGTATGGGCATATTGCGCAGATACGGAAGAACAAGTACAACTAGCAATTGATCATCGAATTTCCTTAATTACTTGCAATGAACTGTCTCATGTATTACCTGTTAGCAAAATAATATAGTCAGTATGTTCTAAAAATGTATCTTGTTTTTATAATATAGATAGTAAAATGGAGTATACCGCTTTAGTGTAATAGTGAAATATGTGCTCACAAAAATGTCCATTCAATCCTTTTTAAAAAGGTTAAATGGACATTTTTTATGTTATGCTGTTACATCGCGGCGCGTAAAGTACGTGAAGCTAACTGCTAAAAAGATAATTGCGTATACAATATTAACCACGATCGCAAAGTTTAACGATAGGTCTGGAATGATTGGTGAAGTGCCAGGTAAAAATTGTGTTAAATCATTAGCAAACCAAATAAATTTTGCAAAATCATATTGTGCTAAAAAAACTGTAATCGTTGTGCCCATAAACAAAAGGATAAGCGATAAACTTACCGCTAATGTACTTGAACTAAATAATGTACCGAGCATAAAGGCAAATAAAATCGTCATAAACATGGATGCTGAGTTTAATAAAATTGTTTGTGCATAGTTTGTTTCTAAAGTTTGCTCAATCACTTGCCCATCTACAACTGATAGTATAGTTACTGGATCTGTGTTAAATAAGAAAAAGCTAATCAAAATTCCAACAGCAATGCTCGATACAAAAATCGCCGCGCCATACAAACAAGAAGCAACAAGTTTTGATAATAATATTTTCCAACGCACTGCAGGACGTGTTAATAACATTTTAATTGTTCCTGTTCCAAATTCATTGGAAACAATAGAGGCAGAAATGACCATTGTAAAAATACCAACAATTATTAATATAAAGTTTAACAGTTGATTTACGACATCTTGAAACAAAGTCGCATCGACTGCTGGTAAATCATGAGCAATACGATATTCTGTCATTAAAATTTCTTCGTTGTAATATTGAATATCTTCTTCGGCTATTCCTGGACTGTTTAGTACCTCTTCATAATGAGCAATCCATTCATTATTTACTTCTTTGCGGAGTTCTGGTGTGCTTTGATCAATTTCAAAATATTTGTTTGCACCTAAAAGTGCTGCCACTCCTAAAAGGACAATGGCAAACATGATCCATGCATTTTTTTGCGCCCAAATTTTAATCCATTCATTTTTAACGTATTGCATCGATTGCACCTCCACCTGTCAATTCGATAAATTGGTCTTCTAAACGTTTTTCAATAGGTTGAATTGTATATATGTCAATACCTGCTTCTACCATCTTACGCACAAAATTTGGTACTTCCTCTTTTGTGATAGTTACTACAAATCCCTCATTTTGTCGTTTTGCTTTATCCCCTGCAAAGGATGCAAATTGTTCCTTTTGAACAACTTCGATGTAATATTCGCTGACTGTTTCTTCCTTTAGCTCACGAATATCAATAATTTCACCATTTTGAATAACAGCAATGCGATCAACCATAAGTTCAATTTCTGATAACAAGTGGCTAGATACGACTATAGCCACATTATCTTCCTCAGCGATTCTACGTAAATACATGCGAAACTCACGAATACCTGCTGGGTCGAGTCCATTTGTTGGTTCATCTAAAATTAAAAACTTAGGTCGGTGAAGCATTGCCTGTGCAAGACCTAGTCTTTGACACATCCCTAGGGAATAAGTTTTTACCTTTTCATGAATACGATTTTGTAATCCAACTTGCTCCACTACCTCATCGATACGTGATTTCGGAACGTTATGCATACGAGCGAAATGCTGTAAGTTTTTATAGCCGCTCATATATTTATACATTTCTGGATTTTCAACAATCACCCCAACATGACTTATTGCTTGCTCGAAGTTTTGTTGAAGTGACTTTCCATTAATGATTACTTCACCGCTCGTTGGATGCATTAAACCGGTCATCATACGTATTGTCGTTGTTTTCCCAGCACCATTTGGCCCTAAGAAACCGGTAATTTGCCCCGGATAAAAGTCTAAATTGACACTTTTAATAATGTGTTTTCCTTTAATCGTTTTATTTAAGTTTTTGATTTGCACAATTGGCATTGTCATTTACCGCACCCGCTTTTCATATAGATTTTTCATCCAATTAACTGTATCCTCGCCGCGTTCATGACGAATCTCTTCGACGACATCCATTGCACAAAGATGGCCGTCTTTTAATAACATGACTTGATCTAAAATTGGTTCTACTTCGTTTACCTCATGGGTTGACATCACAACCGCACAATGCTCAGTATCGATAAATTTAATAATTGCTTTCATTAAACTTTCTCTCGCTAATGGGTCAAGACCAGCAAACGGTTCATCCAGTAGATATAGGTCCACTTCCCGTGCTAAAAATGTCGCCAGTTTGATCCTTGCTCGATTTCCTTTTGATAAACTACCAAGCTTTACGTTTATCGGCACTTGTAAAAAAGAAGCAATCTCTTTTGCCTTTTCGTTGGAAAAATCATCAAACTGGCTTTCGTAAAAGGCAAATACTTCTTCACCTGTTAGCTTTTCATAGAACAGGTCGATATCGGGAAGATAAGCTATTTTATTTGTGTGACGTCGCGTTACTTTTTCACCATTTAATTCGATTCGCCCTGACGTTGGAGTTAAAATACCAGCCATCAATTTCAAAAGCGTCGATTTCCCACTACCATTCTCTCCTATTAGTCCAATAATTTGTCCTTTTGGAATGGAAAATGTTAACCGTTCTAAAATTGTTTTCCGTTTATATTTGAATGACAGTTGCTGTACCTCCATCCTAGCTATCCCCTTTCTTCTTTTGTAGTACTTCGATAATTTCGTCGACTGTAAAACCAAAAGATTCAATGGAGGAAACAAACTGCATTGCCACTTGTTCCTTCATTTGCTCACGTATCTTATAAATGACGTCATTTTCAGTCGTAATAAATGTCCCTTGTCCCCGTTTCGTTTCGGTTAATTCCAACATTTCCAACTCCTTATATACTCGCTGTACCGTATTAACATTGACACCTGACTCAAGAGCAAACTCTCGTACAGAGGGTAACTTATCACCTGGATGGAGCTTTCCTTTTATGACATCGCCACATATTGTTTCAACAAGCTGTAAGTAAATCGGTCGATCTTTTACGAAATCCATTGTCATCGTGTGATCACCCTTTCAATCCACTTACATGACAGTATATAAATTAAAATAAATACTAAACTCGCCACAATTTCTTCCACTAAATAAAAGTCATGAAATAAAGATAGACCAATTTCGCTAACTGTAAATATCGGTAAGTAATCGTTGAGATTGGATAACTGCACTTTGCCAATTTGTAAAAATGTAAAGTTTGGCAAACGATTTAACAGCTCTAACAATAAAATGACAGTAATAAACATTACGACATAGCTTAACTTACCAATATAACGGGCAAGTTGAGTTTTCAGCCCTGTTAAAAATAAAACAACGACTATAAAGAAAAGGTACGTCAGCATAACAATAATCAGACAAGCAATCCCTAATATTAAATATTGCAAGATTGTTCCTACAATTAAATCACCCACAAAGAAAAAACCAATAAAAGCAATGACGTTTAAAACGATCAGACTAATAGCATGATAGACAACCTTTGCTCCAATTAATGTGTATATGGACTGACTATTATGAAGCCATAACTCTTTTGATTTTATGTCACGATTTAAACTACTTGTAAACACAAAAATGGATAAAATTCCAATAAAAAATGCAGCAACTATCGTCATTACGAAGCGTATATTATTGACATTGTAGGTATGTTCACTTGGAAATATCTGCAAGATTACTACTGGCCCTAAAAATACAACTAAACCCACAAGCCCAGCCATTACATAATTAAACAACCCGTAATGTCGATGTTCCTGAATAACTAACCCTAAAAATTTATTCATACCGATCCTCCAGTAATAGTGTACTAGTGAAATAGTACACTATGTTTTGAAAATGTGCAATACAAAAAGTAAAATATTTGAATATCGCGTTTTCCTTATAGGTTAAAGAGAGCTTTATAGTCATTGTTTTAGGGGATTTTTTTATTTAGAAATTGTCGGTTCTTTAGACCGTAAAATGAGGCAGAATATGGAGGCTACTTAAACTTAAAATATCTGTAGAAGGTAGTAACGAAATCAAGCTTATTCATTGTACAATCCTCTTAAGAATGTTTCCCTGTTTATATTTTTGTATAATTATTTAGTCATTGTTCTATAGTGGTGTAATTGAGATTTAATTTTTGGCATAGATCCATCTAGTTAGATGCATTTTTAACGAATATCTAACTTGTTAGCAAGGAGAAATCATATGAACGACAAGATAGACACCCCAGAGGTTATACTGCTTTCTGACCCAACAAAACAGTTAGCGCATCCTTTTACTAATAAAAGAATCGTCTTTACCGGTGCCCTTTCCACTATGACACGTTCGGAAGCAGCGAAAAAAGTCCGTGCTTTAGGAGGGATTTTACAAGGAGCAGTTACAAAGGAAACGGATTTCGTTATACTTGGCAAGAAACATCGTGGTATAAGCATTAAACATTTAAAGGCTAAACAGTTAATAAGCCTTGGTTTTGATATACAAATTATCCTTGAAGATGATTTTATTTGGATTTTATCTATACAAGTAGATGATATACCGGTAACTTCTATTGAGGATTATTAATTGAATTATATAAGTGTACAATTTTATTAAATTTGTGATACATGACTGATATGAATGTATGGTCACATTATTACTGGCAATATGTTCTGACTAGTAAACGTAAGTCTACTTGTCTCCCACCCATAGGCTAAAAAAATTCAATCTAATTTCTATTGTTCACGAAACATTTAATTTCAACGAATTCCTAATTGAGTTCAGTAACAAATCTTTAATCCCCCCTACCCTAGATTCGGCTGCCTTTTTTTAGTTAGCTTTAACATCGCTACTATAAGAAAACTAACAATCACGAGTAAAAGCCAAGAACTTACCTTTCCTAGATGAACAAGGCTCCACGCTTCAACTTGATTTGGATATTGCCACGCTCCAAAGTAGGTTGCAATGTTTTCTGCTATCCAGATAAAAAACCCAATGAGTACAAATGAAAAAACAATAGGCATACGGTAGCGAGTGCCATTCACCTCATAAGTAACACTCGATTTCCAGAACACTACAATCACAAGTCCAGATAGCCACCAACGTATATCAAACCAATAATGATGAGTAAAGAAATTTAAATAGATGGCTGCAGTTAAAGGAACGACTAGTAAAAACGGTGGCCACTTCACCAGTTCAACATCCAACCTTCTCCAAGCTTGGCAAAGATAACTTGCTACACTTGCATACATAAATCCACTATACAAAGGCACACCCCAAATTTTTGAGTACCCTTCATCAGGATAAGACCACGAACCCATATGCACTTTAAAAAATTCTAACGTAAGACCGATAAAGTGAAACAATGTAATAACCTTTAATTCATCCTTCGTTTCTAGCCCTGAACGTATCATCCACCACTGCATTAACACACATATAATTAGCAACCAATCATATCGTGGAAGGAATGGAAACGGTATAATCTGGGTAATTGCTAAAGAGACAAAAATAACAACGGGAAACAAACAGGATAAAGCCTGCTCCCAACCAAATCGGACAAGTTGTTTTACCATTCTCAAGTTATGCCTCCTTAGATCTTCATTCTGACTTTTTATCGTTTAACAATATTTTATTATCGATTTATATAACTTCATTATTATCAAAATGGTTCCCTGAAATTTCCCCCCTTTCCTTAATCTTTTCAAAGTATCTATTTACATTAATAGAGATTCTGGCCCATTAAAAATTAAAAAAGACGCAAATTCATCCTCTGAAAATGCGCCCTATATGACAACTCATTTTATTAAACAAGCCGTTCAGTATTAATAGCAAATATAGATTAAAAGCGAAAACTCGAGTAACGCAATTGTTGCTTAGACAAAATACGATTGGAGTTTTCGCTTTGTATAATTAGTTAATCAAATTGATATTGACATTGGCTCTTTTTTAATTTTTCACCAACTGCAGAAGAGCCTAACGTCCTTTCAGTTAGCAATTTCCAAGAGTCCAAATCAATGGATTCCTCTACTCATTTTCAATATTTTTATATAAATCTCGTAGTTCACGTTTTAAAATTTTGCCGCTTGGATTTTTTGGTAATTCATTGGTAATGGCAATATACTTCGGTACTTTAAATTTTGATAGTTTTTCTTTACAAAAATCGATGACTGCCGATTTTGTAATAGTTGCTCCTGCTTTTGGTACGACAACCGCTGTAATGGCTTCAATCCAATAGGCATCCGGTACACTAATGACGGCAACTTCAGATACGCCATCCATTTCATAGATCACTTCTTCTACTTCCCTACTTGAAACATTTACACCACCAGTATTAATCATATCTTTCTTACGGTCTACAACTGTAATATAACCTTCCTCATCCATTACACCTAAATCACCACTGTGGAACCAACCATTTCGAAAAGCTTCTGCCGTTTTTTCAGAATCATGGAGATACCCCTTCATCGCATGAGGTGTTCGATGGACAATTTCACCTACTACATTCGGTCCAACTTCTTGATCATTTTCATCTACAATTTTTGTTTGGCAATTTAAAATCGGCTTACCAGCAGATCCTAATTTTCTTAATTGATCTTCAGGCTGTAATACAGTGACGAGTGGGGCAACTTCCGTTTGCCCATAGCAATTCCAAAGTTTCATATGTGGTAGTCGTTCGCTTAATTCTTTAATCACTTCACGCGGCATGATGGCTGCACCGTAGTATCCTTTTCTTAATGAGGATAGATCACGTTTATTAAAATCTGGATGACGTAATAATCCGATCCACACAGTTGGAGGGCAGAAAAGAGAAGTTACCTTCTCTTCTTCGATTGTTTTTAGAATGCTTTCTGGTGATGCTGCACTTAGTACTACGCCACTAGAGCCTACATAAATACTTGGACCTAAAAAGACATGAAGCTGTGCACTATGATATAGCGGTAATGCATGAATAACCACATCATCTGGTTCCATTTTTGCATCAACTACTGTACTGACATATTCACTAATAATGCTCTTATGGGTTAACATGACACCTTTAGGTTTCGATTCCGTTCCACTTGTGTACAACACATGGGCTAAATCATCATCATCTAAATCCACATCTAATGGATGACTGGACTTCCCTTCTCTTTCTTGTGCTAACAGTTTCCAATGAGAAAGCGCTTTCTGATCATTCTTCTCAACTTCCATTAAATAACGATATTTAATATCGAGACCTCTCGCAGCTTCGTCCATTATTGGGGCATATTCCACAGAAGCAATTATTCCTGTAACACCAGCATGATCTAATATATATGCAATATCTTTCACTGTGAGCATATAATTTAATGGGATCATGACCGCACCAATTCGGGCTAAAGCAAAATTAACAATAATAAAATCTAAACTATTTTTTGATAGAATACTAATCATGTCACCTTTTTTAATCCCGGCTTCATGAAATGCATTTGCGGACTTGTTTACTTGTTCATCTAATTCTTTGTAGGTTAATTGTTTTTCTTCATATCGGATCGCTACTTTTGTGGGATATCGATCTTTCGTCCGCTCTAAAAGATCTCCTAAAGTGTTCCTTCTTGCCCTTTTTCCGATGGAATCCACTTCCAATTTAATATCTAACTCCATAACATCAACTCCTATTTATCTTCATAGGTGTTTTTCGTGATAGATTCTTCTATATTTATTTTATTCACGAATATGGTTAAACATGATTTAGGGACCTCTCATGATAAATAGGTTTTCCAGGACAAAAGATAATTCCATAAATTATAAACTAATATTTTTACGAAATATCAGTTTTTAGGTAAATTACTTTTTTTGATAGTTTTTAATTATTGATGGGTTACTTAATTCGTATTCTAAATAAAAAAAACGTCAAAACCCTTATTAATTAAGGATTTTACGTTTTCTAATACTTAATACTTTAAAACTAGTAGCCAATCACATTTAAAAAAATTGCCGCAATAATTCCGATTCCAATTCCGATAGTAAAATAATACATATACCTCATCCCTCTCGACGTTAGTTCTTACTATTTTTACCTTATGTATTCCGGATTATACAAAAAGTGTAAACTGGATTTTCCATTAATTCCTAAATACACCTTGTAATTGCCGCTACATTCGGAACAATACTTCAAACAATAGATTTGAAAACTTCCTCTTTTAAAGCAAAATAAAAAAACGACCGAAATGATTAATTTCAGCCGTTTTAAATCGAAGTAACTACTTACTTCCAAATCTATAAGTTAGTCAGCAACCATTTATGTTCTTCCTCATATATACGTTCTTTCCAAGGATTGTTTTCTAAATGACGAATCATCCAACAAAAATACATCGAATAGCCTGGTGCCGTTGCTTGTGGGTGATCAAGTCCACCTGGTATCGTTATAAAACTATTATTTTCAATACGATATGCGTCTGGACCTACCATTGCACATCCAAAGCCTTGCTCCTTATCAAAGCGATAATAATACACTTCTGGTTGATCATGATAATGGGGCGGATAGCTAGACCAACGACCTGGATGGGAAATTACTTCACCAATGACTAGATTTGAATAGGGAGCCGTTTCATAATCAAAGATTGTACGGATTGTGCGGGTAGCAGTATTTTCCCATACGCCTTTACCTAAATCTTCGTTTGGACAATCCTCCGGCGTATAAAGTTTACTAGAAAAAGTGACATTATTAGTTGTTTTTTGTACTAATACTTCACTCCTATCAAATGCTTCAAGCTTTATTTTTACGTTTTTACAAACATGTAAGCAATGAGGTGATTCAGTAAAAATATCTTGTCGCTGGACAACCGCAGATTCAGTTTCCCAGGATAGTTTCACATGAGCAACTAAGGGAAGAATGGCCATCTCCTGTATTGAATCATGAAGTGTAATACTTTCTCCTGCTTCAAGTACATGAATACCAATATCCATCAGCATATTTGTTTCATCGTTTCTTGCTGTTAGCTCATGATATCCTCCAATTAAATCATCTAATTTTTTATACATGCTGTAATCCCCCCTCCGTTATTTGATGGTGACTATTAAACATACGGATATGACGTGAGACGTTATCGTAAGCACCTTGGATTAACTGATTATGAAGTGCATAGTAATCGTTAAACGGAACATTCTGGTTCACGCTTTGTTGAACAGATTGGAAGGTTGACGTCGCCACATTAATTTTCCGAACGCCGAGTTGAATACTTTTTTGAAAATCTTCTTTTGAAATGCCAGAACCACCGTGTAAAACAAGTGGTACGTTTACTTTTTTCTGGATTTCGTCTAGCCTATCAAATTGAAGTTTTGGTTTTCCTTTATAAACTCCATGTGCATTCCCATAGGCTACTGCTAAAGCATCAACTGGTACTTCTTCTACAAATCGAGCTGCATCTTGGATGGAAGTAGATAACATTTCTATTTCTACACTGCCATCCTCTGAACCGCCAACCTGCCCTACTTCTGCCTCAAAGGATGCATGATATTGCATTGCAAGACGCTGTATTTTTTTGGAGTTTGATATATTCAACTCTAATTGTTCGTGAGAGCCGTCGTACATAACAGATGTAAAGCCTAGCTCAAGAGCTTGCAAGATCGTTTCTTCTGTCAATCCATGATCTAAATGCACAACGATTGGAACACTAGATTGCTTTGCAGCTGCAATCATTGCTGGTCCAATTAAATGTAGAGGTGATTGCTTTAAACGTACTTCGGCAATTTGAAGTATGATCGGTGCCTTTAAATCCTCTGCGGCCCGTACTGCACCTTGAATCATTTCAATACTAGCGACGCTAAAGGCGCCTATTCCAAATTGGTGCTTTGTCGCATATGCCAAGCTTTCCTTTAAAGTAACGAGCATTTCTTCACCTCCCTATAGACCCGCAATTTCACGAATATATTGTCGTGCATTTTTTGCATATTCAAATGGGTTAGCTTTTGCTGGATCTTGTTCTGCTTCTACAATAATCCACCCTTCATAGTTTGACTGTGCGATTAGTTGAATAATAGGTTTAAAATCAATACTACCATCACCTGGCACAGTAAAAACACCTTCTTTAATTCCTCGAAGAAAGCTAAGTCTTTGCTCCTTCACGTTTTTCAAAACACCATTCCGTACATCCTTAAAATGAATATGCGCAATACGATCACTATGATTTTGTAAAACGCGAAGATAATTTTCACCAGCAAAATACAAATGACCACAATCATATAGAAGAGACACAGTATTTGGGTTTGTTCTTTCCATTAACTGATTTATTTCTTCTTCTGTTTGGACACCCGTTCCCATATGGTGGTGATAAACTAACGTCATATTTTTTTCTTTTGCCAACCGTCCTAACTTATCTAACCCTTCTACTAACAAATTCCACTCTTTCTCAGAAAATATAGGCTTCCCTTCGAAAATAGAGGTATTTAAATCTCCTTGAATGCTATGACCCTGTTCTGAAATGACAATATGTTTTGCGCCCATCTCATGTAAAAAATCACGGTGGGCAATAAAAGCTTTTTCCGTTTCCTCATATGGTTTTGTTGTTAAATATGCACTAAACCACGCTGCTGCAACGGATAATCCCCGTAGCGCCAAAGCATGGTGGAGCGTCTTTGTATCCCGGGGAAATTTATTTCCCACCTCACACCCTACATAGCCAGCTAATGCCATTTCACTTATACATTGTTCAAAGGGAATATGACCTCCAAGCTCAGGCAAATCATCATTTGTCCAACCTATCGGGGCAATCCCAAGTTTAATAGAATGATTGTGTAACATTGGCCCCTCCTAATATTTTCGAGCTTGTTGTAAATTTCTTTGTTGTTCTTTATATACCTCTATGATTGCCTCACTTTTTGCTACTTCCGCCACACCGACATGCCACCATGCTTCATAGCCAGCTGTCATTGTTTTCGGTAACACTTTAATATCGATTAATGTACTAATTGGAGACTTTTTAGCCTCTTCGATAGCAGACTCTAATTCATCTAATGTTGTAACACGGAACGTTTTTAAACCGTAGCCTTCTCCTACTTTGGCATAATCGATCGCTATAACGTCACCGACTGTATCATCTAATTGTTCATCGCGATATCGAAATTCAGTTTTGAAGCTAGGCATTCCGTTTTCCATTTGTAAATTATTAATACAGCCAAAACCTGCATTATCAAAGAGTACGATATTAATTTTTTTCTTTTCTTGTAAACTAGTAACAAGTTCTGAATGGAGCATGAGGAAGCTTCCATCTCCCACGAGAGCATATACTTCCTTTTCAGGCTCTGCTAGCTTTACGCCAAGAGCTGCTGCTATTTCGTATCCCATACACGAGTACCCATATTCCATGTGGTAAGTATAAGGTTCTGTTGTTTGCCATAGCCGCTGTAAGTCTCCAGGTAAACTTCCTGAAGCTGCTGTAATAATACTTGTAGGATGAAGTAATTCATTTAAACGAACGACAACAGCTGTTTGTGTTAACTGTGCGTTTAAGCTTTTCTCATAATCTTTTAATTCCTCATCTAAGTGCCCCGCAATTTCAGGTACAAAATTTTCCGAAACTTTACTACTTGCAAGGCGTTTACGTTCAGTTAACCATTCGTCTTTTAGAACTTTAATATTGTCATTTGCAGTTCGATATTCATTAAGAGCATCAGATAACGCTTCAATACCCCGTTTTGCATCTGCAACAATAGCCACTGCATCTAACTTATTTGCATGGTATGTGGATGCATTAATCGTTAAAACCTGTTTATCCGCAAATAAACTTTTAGATCCCGTTGTAAAATCATTAAAGCGTGTTCCAACGCCGATGATAATATCTGCTTCCTTTGCTGCCTTGTTTGCGGCTAAATTACCTGTTACGCCAATTCCCCCAAGGTTTAGTTCCTCATTTGCTGAAATCGCACCTTTGCCTGCCTGTGTTTCAGTGATTGGAATATTATATTTTTTCGCAAAGTCCAATACACTTTTCTCAGCTCTTGAATACCTTACGCCCCCGCCAATTACGAGAAGCGGCTTCTTATATTTTTTTAATGTTTGTGCTGCTTGCGAAGTAGCTTCTGGCGTTGGCATCCGTCGTTCAATTGTGTGCACACGCTTTTCAAAGAAGCTAATTGGATAATCTCCAGCTTCTCCTTGGACATCCTGTGGAAGTGATATGACTACCGCTCCTGTACTTTCAACACAAGTTAAAACACGCATTGCATTTAACATTGCACTCATTAATTGTTCAGGACGATTGATGCGATCCCAATATTTAGATACAGATTGAAATGCATTATTTGTTGAAATTGTTGGATTATACGTTTGTTCAATTTGCTGTAATACTGGGTCTGGTTGTCTCGTTGCAAAGACGTCTCCCGGAAAAAGTAGTAATGGAATTTCATT
Source organism: Lysinibacillus sp. PLM2 (assembly GCA_023168345.1). Classification (NCBI taxonomy): domain Bacteria; kingdom Bacillati; phylum Bacillota; class Bacilli; order Caryophanales; family Bacillaceae; genus Lysinibacillus; species Lysinibacillus sp. PLM2. The sequence goes on from AP025689.1 coordinate 3,000,619, forward strand.
GGCTGTTGCTGTTGCTGCTGCTGTGACCATATTGGCTGAACCAGGACCTACTGAAGCGGTGCAGGCAATAATTCTCTTCCGATGATGCTGTTTTGCATATGCCATTGCCGCATGTGCCATCCCTTGCTCGTTTCTTCCTTGGTATACACGTAAATGGCCTCGATCTTCCGCTAATGCCTGACCTATGCCTAACACATTCCCATGACCAAAAACGGTAAATATACCATCAACGAATGGGTGCTCCTCTTCGTCACAGCGTACGTATTGGGCATTTAAAAATTTCACTAACGCTTGGGCGGTAGTTAACCGAATTGTTTCCATGTCGTTACACGCTCCTTTTTAAAAAGGCTATTAAGAATGATTGCTTTTCTAAATAGCCAATTTCCCCTTAATTCTTTTCAACAAAGCGAGCTGTCACCATTTTTTTACGAGTGTAGAACTCAACACCATCTTTCCCATTTGCATGGAGATCTCCATAAAATGAATCTTTATAACCAGAGAATGGGAAGAACGCCATTGGTGCAGGAACTCCTAAATTGATGCCAAGCATTCCAGCATCGATCGTTTCTCTAAATTGACGGATCGCTGCAGCATTATTTGTATATAAACATGCACCATTTGCTAAATGGCTTGCATTTGCGACTTCAACTGCATGGGATAAATCGTTAACACGTACGATTGATAATACCGGTGCAAAGATTTCATCCTGCCAAATTTTCATTTCCTGTGTCACATGATCAAAAATTGTCGCTCCTAAGAAATAACCATCATTATTTACTTCTTTATCTAATCGTCCATCTCGTACAAGCTTTGCTCCTTGCTCTACACCAGATTCAATATAATGAAGCGTACGTTCCTTTGCTTCCTGACGGATAATTGGTCCTAAAAACACGCCATCATCTAGACCATTACCAATTTTAATCGCATCAGCGTTTTTCTTTAAAAGGGAAACAAACTCATCTGCAATCGATTCTTCTACTGCTACAACAGCCGCTGCCATACAGCGCTCACCTGCTGAACCAAAAGCTGCATTTGTAATTTCTCTTGCTGCAAATTCTAGGTCCGCATCAGCTAATACAATTGAATGATTCTTTGCACCTGATAATGCTTGAACACGTTTTAAGTTTTCAGCAGCTCGTTTGTAAACATATTCAGCTACTGGCTGTGATCCTACGAAGGAAACTGCTTTAACATCTGGATGTGCCGTTAATGTATTTACAACATCATGAGCACCATTCACAATATTTAAGACACCATCTGGAAGACCTGCTTCCTTAAACAATTCTGCTAGTCGTTGTGCTAAAAGTGGTGTACGCTCGGATGGCTTCAATACAAAGGTATTCCCACAAGCAATTGCTAAAGGAAACATCCAGCAAGGTACCATCATTGGAAAGTTGAACGGTGTAATGCCGCCTACAACCCCAATTGGGTAACGCCACATACCTGACTCTACATCCGTCGCGATATCTGGTAATTGCGAACCCATCATTAATGACGGCGCACCAGCTGCGAATTCTACACATTCAATACCGCGCTGCACTTCGCCATATGCTTCTGAATATGCTTTGCCATTTTCAATTGTGATGAGGCGTGCAAGTTCTTCCCAATTGTCTACAAGCAGCTGCTGGTATTTAAATAGGATTCGCGCACGTTTTGGAACAGGCACTTTAGACCATGTTTCAAAGCTTTCTTTCGCGATGGCAATTGCTTTTTCTACATCCTCTTGAGTTGATATTGCAACTTGTGCAATTTCTTCTCCAGTTGCTGGATTATAAACAGTAATGTATTCTCCAGATCCATCGATCCATTCACCATTGACATAGTTACCTATTTTTCGAATCGTTTTATTCATATTTACCTCCTTAAATTTGTTTATATGTCCCTACGCTTATTTTCTCTTCTAGTTCATTCAGTGTTGGCATTGCATCTGAGCAACTATGTTTAGAGATAACAATCGCTGCAGAAGCACTTCCATATTTCATCGCATCTTCGATTGTGCCTCCTTGCATTATTCGGTACAAAAATGCAGAGGCGTATGAATCTCCAGCACCAAAAGTTTTTAATACATCAGCCTCAAAAACACCACTACGAACACTTTCCCCATTTGGTGTATAAGCAATGGAGCCTTTGCTGCCATGCTTAATAATGACTATTTCAGCACGATGATTGAACCATTTATTTGCAGTTTCCTCATCAGAATATTTTTCATTTAACATACTTTCCATCATATTAAACTCTTCTCGTGTGCCTATAATGATATGGGATTTTTCAGCTGCTAGATTGTAGTAGACCGCAGTTTCGTACACATTTTTCCACGTGTAAGGACGGTAATCTAAATCAAACAACACCTTTACATCGTGCAATTGTGCATATTCAAGTGCTAAAAACACCGCTTCTCTAGAAGGAGAGCTTGCTAAAGCAGTTCCAGAAATGAGCAGCACTTTAGAATTTGCAATAATATCTTCTTGTACTTCTAACGGTTCAAGAAGTAAATCGGCTACATTATCTCGATACATTAAAATACTGCATTCTTCGGGACTTTTAATTTCCGTAAAAGCTAGGCCTGTTACGGCACCGGTCTTATCTATCACAACATTCTTTGTATCAATATTCTCTTTTTCTAAATAGCTCTTAATATATCGACCCATTTGATCATCTGCTACTTTACCAATAAATCCAGTTTTTAATCCAAGACGTGATAGACCAATGATTATATTTGCAGGTGACCCACCGACATATTTTGTAAAGGTCATTGTCTCCTCCATCGGCCGGTTAAACTCATTTGCATTTAAATCAATGCATAACCGCCCAAGTGCAACAACATCAAATATTTTGTCTGCTGAGAATGATATCGTTGTCATGCTCGATCACCTCTCTTGAAATCTGAACAGGCTTCTTCGTTTCAATGGATTTCTTTGCGGCTTCAGCAATTCTTTCAGCTTGTAAACCATCAAAACCACTACAAGCAATTCCTTTTTCACCTTTAATCGCGGCGATAAATGCTTCAATTTCTGTAATATACGCGTCATTATATCTTTCAAGGAAAAAGTGAGGAGGTTTATCAGATGAAACACCTGATTCAAGGTAACGTGTTATGTTCGTTGGACGAGCATTTTCAACTAGTAATGCTCCTTTATCACCGAACACCTCAAGCCGTTGATCGTAGCCATAGATTGCTTTTCGGCTATTTTCGATCGTACCAATAGTTCCATCTTCAAATGTTAAAAGAACGATTGCCGTATCCACATCACCTACATGACCAATCTCCTCATCAATTAACACAGCCCCCTTTGCATAGACCTCAACAACTTCCTTTTGCATCACATAACGTGCCATATCAAAATCATGAATCATCATATCCATAAATAATCCACCAGATGTTTTCACATAATCGATTGATGGCGGATGTGGGTCTCTTGAAAGAATACGTAATGTATGTGTTTTTCCAACCATACCTCCCTCAATTTCTCGTCTTACTGTTCTAAAGTTTGGATCAAACCGGCGATTGAAGCCGACTTGCAGTAGTACCCCTTCCTTCTGGACAACGTCAAGTGCTTCTAACGTTTCATCTACTGCAAAGCTAATCGGTTTTTCACAGAAAATATGCTTTTTCGCCTGTGCAATTTGTTTAATTAGCTCAGCATGTGTTGTCGTTGGACTACATATTAAAATGGCATGAATTGTTGGATCGTTAATAACTTTTTGTATGTCAGTCGTTATATAGTCAATTGAAAATTCTTTTGCCCAATCATGTAAATGATCCACTGCTAAATCAGCGACGGCCTTTACCTTAATCCCATCAATCATTTTTAAGTTTTTTACATGGAGCTGTCCGATTCGACCTGCCCCAATTACACCAACATTAATCATTGCTTATCCTCCAGTTCTCGTCAGTTAACCGCTTTCCTTAATTTGGATAGAAAAGCTCTATTGATAAGAGCTAATTTTATGGATGTTACATACAGACTGTCTTTCGATTAATCGAGGTGTAAACACATTCACTTTATATGTCATTTCCTCCGTTTCAATGGCACATAAAAGCTGTTGGAATAACAATTCTGTCATTTCTCGTATCGGTTGCTCAATCGTTGTTAGCGTAGGCTGGCTAAGCTTGGCATACATCGTATTATCGAAGCCGATAACAGAGTAATCGTTAGGAATTGAATAACCTAATTCATGTAATGCATTCATGGTTAATACAGCCTGAAAATCAGTTGTTGAAAAAATTGCTGTTACTTTTTCCGCACCTTTTAATACAAGGTCTATGAATGGCGATTCTTCCTCAAACAATGGTTCTCTTGAAATAATTTGATCATCTGAAATAACAATCCCCTTTTCTTTATAAAATGCACGGAATCCTGTTACACGGTCACATTCTGATTGACGTGTTAAATCTCCGATAATTTTAGTAGTTAAATGACCGTTTTCATATAAATAGCGTGCAGCTAGATAGCCTCCAGCGTAATTATCTGTCGTTACACTAATTACATTTTTCTCCTCAATAGGAACGGATAATTTCGCAATTGGAATATTACGTTTATTAAGCTTCTTTATCACTTGGTCGCTTAATAATTCCGTTCCGATAATGATGGCATCTACTTCTTTTTGTAATAAGAAGCGAATATATTGTTTCTCACGTTCTGGATGATTATAAGTACTTGATAGAATAATAGAATAGTCATGTCGGTTTGCAATTTGTTCTAGTAAACGTGTGATTTCACCATAAAACGGGTTCGCAATATTAGGAACAATAATGCCAATCGTTTTTGTCTTCTTTTTAGAAAGGGCACTTGCGATACTACTCGGTTCGTATTCCATTTCTTTAATAACGTTTTTAACATGAAGGCGCGTTTTCTCACTAATATTGCCAGTTTTATTTATTACCTTTGAGACAGTTGCAATTGATACACCTGCAACTTGGGCAACATCATAAATAGTTGGTCGCAAGTACACCTCTCCTTTCTATCAGTTTGTTAATTTTAATTTGAAAGCGATTGCAAAAATTCTAATTGCTTTTGTGCATTTTCACTTGTAATAATCTCAACACCACTATCAATACGTTCTTCAACTGTCTCACCATTTGCTGCTGCTAAAGCATTTTTAACTCCTTCATAGCCCATGTTATACGGATTTTGCGCGATTGTACCTGTTAAACCACCATCAATAATCGATTGCACTGCCTCTTCCGTACCATCTGTTCCATAAATGATAATGTCTAGATTCGCCGCTTCAACTGCACGTAAGACACCTATAGCCATATCATCATTCGCTGAAAATACTGCTTTGATATCATTTTCCGCCTCTAAAATATTCTCCATTACTGACATTGCTTTTGCTTTATCACTATCTGCAGGTTGCTCTGCTGCAATAACCATTCCCGCTTCCTCTAACGCATCTTTTGCTCCCTTAATACGTGCATCTGTAGCAGGGTTTCCTAATGCTCCGGCAATTAACACGACCTTATCACCAGGTTGAAGCTTAGATGCAATTTCCTTTCCAGCTTCTTGACCAGCATCATAGTTTTCTGTTCCAATGAACGTAACTTTCCCTTCAAAGTCAGCATCTGAGTCAATAAGAAGTACTGGTATTCCTTGTGAAGAAGCGTCTTCAAGTACCGGAATTACTGTATCAGGTTGCGTCGGTGAAACAACAATCGCATCAGGTTGTTGACTCAATTGATCTTCTAACATATTTACTTGTTGAATAATTTCAGCTTCCGACGATGGTCCAACGATTGTTACATTAACCCCTAGTTCCTCTCCTGCTTTTTTCGCTCCTGCCTCTACGTACTTCCAATATGGACTTGATAATGTTTTTAAAACAACAGAGATATTTTTAGTTCCTCCGTCAGCATCCCCATCTCCACTTCCACTTCCGCTTCCACCTGCATTTCCATTAGATGTAGATGTACCTTCCCCACTACCACAAGCAGCTAATAACATTGCTAAAGTTAACCCCAATACTAGTAACCAATTTCTTTTTTTCATACCCATTTCCCCCTAATTATTAATTTCTTTTAGCTTTCCGTTGCCGTAATACATCAACGTAGACGGCAGCGATAATAACAAATCCGACTACAGCCATCTGAAAATCTGATGATACATTTAATAAATTAAGCCCATTTCGTAGTACTGCTATAATAAGTGCACCAATTAACGTACCCCAGACAGTACCAACCCCACCGAAAAAGCTTGCTCCCCCAATGATTACGGCTGCAATCGCATCTAACTCATAAGACATCCCTGCTAATGGAAAGGCTGAGTTTACACGCCCTACCATGACGAGTCCTGCTAAACCTGCCATTAAACCACTCAATGTATAAACAATGATTAGGACTCGGTCTACATTAATACCAGATAGTCGTGCCGCTTCTTTGTTTCCACCAATCGCATAAATATAGCGACCAGTTTGAGTTCTAGTTAAAAAGATATGGAAGATAATGTACACTACAATGACTAATAAAAAGCTAATAGGAATTGGTCCGATAAATTCAGAGCCGACATATTGAATTAAGAATGGGAAACCTGCAATAGGTGCCGCCCCAGTAATAATTAACGCAATACCACGAGCAATATTCATTGTTCCAAGTGTCGATATAAATGGATGTGGCAAACGTAACTTTGTTAAGAGCACACCGTTAAGTAACCCAAAACCAGCCCCAATGACTAGACAGGCTAATATCCCTAGTAATGGATGTAGTGTCATATTTACCGAAACAATCCCCATTATCATGATTGAAAGGGCAAGTATCGATCCAACCGATAAGTCAATACCAGCTGTTAATATTGGTAATAACATCCCAACCGCTAACAAAGCATTAATGGATGATTGCCGGGCAATATTCATCAAGTTGTTCACGGTAAAAAACTTATCCGTGGCAAATGAAAGCACTAAAACTAATATTAAAAGTGCTAACAATGAACCAAACTTACTTATAATTTTTTTCCATGTGGCTTTCTTGTCTACTTCTGGTTTCACTGGGTTTTCCATTATTTCTGTCATTTTCTTCACCTCCTAGGCTCCTAATGTAGCCGCTTTCATAATGACTTCTTGTGTTGCTTGTTCAATCGGTAAATCTGCTGTCAGCTTCCCTTCCCTCATAACCAATACCCGATCACACATCCCCAGTATTTCAGGTAGATCAGATGAAATCATAATGACAGTAGCCCCCTCGTCGACAAGCCGATTCATCAAACGATATACTTCAACCTTAGCACCAACATCAATTCCTCGAGTAGGCTCATCAAATATAAATACCTTTGCATTTGTACAAAGCCATTTTGCAATAACTACCTTTTGCTGATTTCCGCCACTGAAGTTTCTTGCATTTAGCTCGATATTTGCTGGGCGAATTTGTAGCTCATTCATATATTCCTGTGCTTTGTCATGCATTGCTTTTATGTCCAATAATTTTAAAGGACTCCGAAACTTGCTCATACTAGGTAAACAAACATTTAATATCATAGATAAATCTAATACGAGACCCTCTGTTTTTCGGTCCTCTGTAATAAACGCGATACCTGCATCAATTGCTTGCCGAGGCGAATGTATTTTCTTCTCTTCACCATCGATAAAAATTTTGCCACTATATCGTTTATCTGCGCCAAAAATCGCACGTGCAAGTTCTGTTCTTCCAGCTCCTACAAGTCCGGATATACCTACGATTTCACCGTAATGAATATCTAGATTAATAGCCGGTGTATCCTCCGTTACTTTGAAATCTTTTAAACTAAAGCTCACATCTCCTCGATTGAAGCTTTTCTTTGGAAATTTTTCATTAAGTGAACGACCAACCATTAACTCAATCCAATAATCTGTTTCTGTTGTTGCCACATCAATCGTTGCTATCCCAAATCCATCTCGTAGCACTGTAATGCGGTCTCCCAATCTTCGAATCTCATCTAACCGATGAGAGATAAATATAATTGCAATCCCTTCTTCTCGAAGTTGTTCTACAATTTTATATAGTTCTTCAACCTCTTTACCACTTAAGCTAGATGTCGGTTCATCCATTATTAATACCTTTGCATCAAGGGTAAGCGCTTTCGCAATTTCGACTAGTTGTTGCTGACCCATTCCTAATTTTGATAACGGCTCTGTTGCAAGCTTAGGATTTTGACCTAGACGCCCGAGTAATTCTTCTGCCTCTCGGATCATTTCTTTTTTATTTAATAAGCTCATTTTGCCCCGATTCTTCTTTTCCCTGCCAAGAAAAATATTTTCATAAACGGTCAGCTCAGGAATTAGATTAAGTTCCTGGTAGATTGTTGCTATTCCAATTGCCATTGCTTCAAGTGGGTTTTTAATGGTTATCGGCTTTCCTTCCCAGTACATCTCCCCGTCATCCATTGAGTAGGCGCCTGTAATAATTTTTATAAGTGTGGATTTCCCTGCACCGTTTTCTCCAAGAATTACATGGACCTCGCCTTTACGCACCTCTAAATTGACACCCTTTAATACATGGTTGTTAGCAAAGCTTTTCGTAATATTCTTCATTTCTAGCAACACATCCGTCATACATTCACACTCCCTTCACCGATTGACAATTTCTTTCCTAGTTCAAAGGATTGTTGAGCATGATGTGCGACTTGTAATGCGTGAATACTATCTTCAATACTCACCGGTGATGGTTCATTGTTTTGAACAGCTTGAACGAAAGCATCGAATTCATTTTTATATGCTTCTTCAAAGCGTTCATAAAATATAGGGATGATTTGACTAGAATTCCCTTTAGAATTTAATAGCTGAACGTTATTTTTCTTCGATGATCCAATCCGAATTGTCCCTTCAGAGCCAACGATTTCTGTACGAATATCATAGCCGTATAATGCACAACGGCTTGATTCAACATCGCCACAGCCACCTTTTGCAAATTCTATATAACTAATACCTGTATCAATGTCGCCGATGGTAGCAAGATCCGGATATTTAATGTTTCGTCCAAATGAGGCAACAGAGATAATATCATCATTCATTAAAAATCTAGCTAAATCATAATCGTGGATACTAAAATCAATAAAGATTCCACCACTTCTAGCTAAAAACGAATTTGGTGGTGCGTCCGGATCACGACTTATTGCTTTGAAGTAAAGTGGTTTTCCAATTTGACCTTCTTCGATACACTTTTTTGCCGCAGCATAATCTGGGTCAAAACGACGCATAAATCCTACTTGAACAAATGCATTTTTTTCATTCGCATGTGCTAATATTTTCTTGGATGTTTCTAGTTCAATTGTTAGAGGCTTTTCTACAAATATTGCTTTATTTGCATCAATTGCTTTTGTAATAATTTCGTAGTGGCTACTCGTTGAGGTGACAATGACTACTGCTTCTATTTGTTCATTTTCTAAGATGGCATTAATATTGTCTGTGTAGAATGGTATTTGATATTGTTTAGCGACTTTTTCTGAACGTTCGATTGAACTATCACAAACTGCCGCAACTTCTATATTTCTAATATTCAGTAAATTATTTACGTGAATTGTCCCTAATCTTCCTAAACCAATTACTGCTGTTTTCATCTCATCCCTCCACTTGCACCCATTCACCTTTTTGTCGTGAACGATATGCGAATTCAATATACTTTGCCATTTCAAGTGATGATTGTAACTTTGCATCGGAAGAAGCTTTTTGAGAAATACATTTTTCCATATATTCAATTTGCTTTACATAAGGCTCGTCATAATAATGATGTTGCTCCAAAATATTTTCATTTTGATCTAAAAGCGTCACAATTCCTTTTCCATCAGGAGATAAATCTGGTCTAAAGCTATGTTCTACCTTCAATATTCCTTTAGTCCCGTATACCAAGTAATAATTTTCAAATGGCATCCGCATGGAGCATGTAAATGAAGCGAGTGTATTGTTCTCATCGTACATAATAATGTGAGATGTTTCATCGACGCCCTTTTCCTGTGGTGATGTCATAAAGATTCGCTTTGGTTTATACCCAATTATTTGCGTTATCGCATGCATACAATAACACCCAACATCATACAATGCGCCACCTCCCAATTGCTCATTAAGACGAATATCTTTTTCATCCTCAAGCAACCACGAAAAATGTGCTTTGATCTCCTGAATCTCTCCAACCTGTGGTAAAAGTTCTCGCATTTTTTGGTGCTGTACATGATACTGGTACATAAATGCCTCTAATATAACACAGTCAGTATTGCTTACGGTCGAAGCTATTTCCTGCATTTCTTTTAGAGAAACTGTTGCTGGCTTTTCAACTAAGACATGCTTCCCATTTTTTAAGGCTAATTGAACAAATTGTGCATGCAGTGCATTAGGTAAAGGTATATAAACCGCATCGATAGTAGGGCTTTGCAATAATTCTTCATATGTTTCATAAACATGCTCGATACCAAAGCGAGCAACCTTATTTGGTGACTTTGATGCAATCGCTTTCAAAAACGCGTTTTCAACTTTAGTTACCGCTGGCCAAAACTGTTCGTATGCAATATTAGATGCACCTAAAATTCCCCAATTTGACATTTAATTACCCCTTTGTAAATTTAGTTAAGCGGTTTCTTAAACCCAATTATACAAAACAAAAAATCTATTTCAAGATTGAAATTTTCTCCTAAATTCGCAAATTCCATTTTTTACTTTCTCATTAAAATAATGATTTATTAATATTTTTTTAGATGAACTATACGATTTTTGTTTTCCTAATTATTTTCCTTTTTTGGGAAAAAGTTTATTGTTACGTGTGGTATAGTAATATTTTTTTAAAATTTTTATAATTAAACTTGGATATACTGGTAAAATATTCATGTAGTTAATAAAGCGGTGAAATATAAAATTTATGAAGAAGGAGTGGAAGAAATGAAGAAAATCTTTTTATTAGGCTTTTTCGTAATCGCTATTTTATCAGCCTGTAATTCATCAGTATTGAGTTTTACCGAAATTAAAAATGTACCTGAAAATGTACAGGAAAATGTTGATTCCAACTTAAGACTTCAATCAATCACTAATGGAGGAAAAGGCTATTATATTGTTTTTCATTCGAGCGGCGATGTTGAAACCAATTTAGAAACACAAGGAGATACTCTAATAATCAAGCTAAATGAAACAAATTCACATGATGAGACAATAAAGCAAAATACATATTATTTAACGACAGACCCTCAACACGAAGCAATTGACGTTCAAGTGAATGGTGAATCGATTCCTTTTGATAATGTTGTAGTTCAATAATTGATTAGGTTGGAGTGTGTAAACTGGCTAAAATAAGCTTAGGTAGGTTGTTTTAATTTAAGTGATTATTGGTTTGATATTCTTCGATCAGTTACTTAACTACATACTTAAATGTTATTAAAAATAAAGTATAGAAATTTAAAAAGCGGATTTACAATAAAACAAAAACACTAGGTAAACTTTACCTAGTGTCCACCACTTATTTCTTAATTGCTTTAAATGCAGCTGATTGTTCTTTAATACCACGTTCTGCTGCGAAACGTTCGATACTGGAAGCACCGAAGAAGCCATCTAGCTCCGGAATTTTACTTATAACATATTGGGCATCTTCTGGCTCTGAGATTGGACCACCATGACACATTACCATAATATCTGGGTTTACTTGGCGACCAGCGGCAATAATCTCATTGATTTTTTCTACACAGTCATCTAAAGAAAGGGCTGTTTTTGCACCAATTGTTCCTTTTGTTGTAAGCCCCATGTGAGCTACTAATACATCCGCGCCAGCTTCTGCCATTGCCTTTGCTTGTTCTGCATCAAATACATATGGGCAAGTTAGCATATCCATTTCATGAGCTTTACGAATCATTTCCACTTCTAAACCGTAGCCCATTCCGGTTTCTTCAAGGTTTTGACGGAATACACCATCAATCAACCCTACTGTAGGGAAGTTTTGCACCCCATTAAATCCTTGCTCTTTTAATTGTTTTAAGAAAATATCCATCACGCGAAATGGATCTGTCCCACATACTCCCGCTAACACTGGAACATCATTTACGATTGGTAAAATTTCTTGCCCCATGTCTACCACAATGGCATTAGCATCACCATAAGAAAGTAATCCTGCTAATGAGCCACGTCCTGCCATGCGGTAGCGACCAGAGTTATAGATAATAAGTAAATCAGCTCCTCCAGCCTCACTACTTTTCGCTGTAATCCCAGTACCAGCACCAACTCCAACAAGAATATTACCCGCTGCTACTTGTTCTTTAAATTTCGCAATATTTTCAGCACGTGTTAATGTGTTCATTTGAATCCTCCTAAATTTCAATATCTAGGCGTAATTAAGCCTTTAATAATTCCATTAATTTATTAGCTGCTGCGATGGCAAATTCATCATCATTAATCGCATTTTCTAATTCGATTACTTCAACTGTATCGCCAACTTTATTTCGCAACGTATTGAATAACACTTCATTAGCATCAGGATCATAGAAAGCCTCACCTTCGATATCAATGGCAGAGACACCTTTTAATGGAAGCATTAATGATGTGTTTCCTTGTGCCAAATTTAATTTTTCAGCAATTACTGCTCCAATTTCTTGAAGTTCTTCTGCAGTAGTACGCATTAATGTGACAGTCGGATTGTGCTGATAAAGATTTCGTTCTTTAAATTGTGCCGGTACACTATCGATGGGACCAAAGTTCACCATATCTAACGCACCAACAGAAACTACTTGTGGAATACCTACTTTTGCAGCTGCTTCCAGTCGATGGGGACCAGCGCTTAATACTCCACCAACAATTTCATCGCACCATTCCGTTGTCGTTAGATCGAGTACGCCTTTAATATAACCCGCTTCAATTAACGCTTCCATACTTTTACCACCTGCACCTGTTGCATGGAATACAAGTACTTCGTAACCGTGTTTTTCTAAATATTCTTTTGCTGTTTTAATGCAAGGTGTTGTTACTCCAAACATAGTCGCAGCTATTAAAGGCTTCCCTTCTTCTTTAAACTCTTGCGCATTTTTTACCATTCCAACAATTGCATTCACTGCATTGCTAAAGATTTTCATAGAAATTTCATTCAATCCCTCAGCGTCAACTATCGATGGCATCATAATAATATCGCTCGTTCCAACATACGGTGAGATGTCTCCCGATGTCATAGTAGATACCATTACTTTCGGAACACCAATTGGTAATGCTTGCATCGCTGGTGTTGCTAATGATGTCCCACCCGAACCTCCAATTGAAATAATCCCATCAAAACGCCCTTGCGAATATAGTTCAGGAATTACTGTTGCAGTCCCTTTAGACAGTACTAATGTTGCCGTAGCACGGTCTTTTTTTTCAATAATTGAATTGATGTCCACGCCTACTGCAGCGGCTAATTCTGCATTCGTAACATCCGGCGTTATAATTGGATCAAATACACCGGTATGAATACAAAGAGTGTTAACTCCTTGTTTCTCAATTAAATCTTTCACAAATATTAGTTCTTTCCCCTTTGTATCAAATGTCCCCAAAATTGCTACTGTTTTCATCATCGCACCCCCGTTTGATTTTCACCACAAAATGATAGCGCTATCATTTTATAAATAAAAAATAAAATGTATATTTCATTTAATTCATTTTATCTAAAAAACAAGGGTTACAATATGTGTTTATTTAATAATTAATTGTGTTTATTTATCTAAAAATATTTGATTCTTTCGAAAATTCCTTGGGGAAGATCCCTTTATTTTTTTAAACATTTTACTGAACTGGGCATAGTCTGGATAACCAACTAAATTTGCAATCTCTACAATTGGTAAAGAAGATTCCATTAATAGTTCTGCTGCCTTATTCATACGATATCGCATTAAATATTCAGAGAAATTACATCCCATTTTCTCTTTAAATTTCAAGCTTAGATACGGCAGCGACACATGAAGTGCTAATGCAATTTCACTTAAATAAATGGACTGATGATAATTTTCTTTTATATGCTCTTTGACAAATTCAACATAATCATAATTCTGAACCTTTCCTGATAGTACGTTCAGTAAGATATCTTTGCTTTCAGAATTAGTAGGGTTTTTAAAGGATTTAGTAGAATTTAAAATAGACTTTTCAGACGGAATTCTCTCAAATAAAGAACCCCCAATATATCCTTGGCAAGCTGTATTATCATAAAAGTATTGCGCATCGATTGGAGATTGTATCGGCCCCCCATACACCATTTTTATAACTTGACGATTAAGAACATCACACACTTGAAATATTCGATTTGCATGTTGCCGAGCATTTTCAATAGATTGTACTTTTTTAGCTCCTAAATCTCCACCTGTCGTTAAACCTAGATGGACACAGATGACATCAGCCCCAGCCTCAATCATTTGTTCTGCTTGATGCTCATCAAAAACAAATGCTAGAGTAAAAAGTCCAAGATCACTAGCTATTCGAATTGCTTCAACTTCATTATGATAACCAAGCCCAGCTTCCTCCAACGCCTCACGAAACTGTCCATTAATAAGTCCGACTGTCGGAAAATTATTAACACCCGCAAAGCCGGCACGTTTTATGTGGGCAATATATTCTTCTAAAACAATTGTCGGATCCGAAGCATGCAGTCCAAAAATGATGGGTTTGTTCATCAATAACGGTATTAACTCTCGTGTCGCAAAGTCGAATACAATACGATTACTATTTTCATAACATAAGTAAGAAGCAAGTGAAGACCTTCCTTTTTGACGGTACCAGCCAGCACTCAAGGCTAAAATAATATCCGCTCCACCCTTCACACTATACTTTGTCGTCATTCCACTTCCCGCGGCCACACCAAGAATATGCCCATTTATATGTATTTGCGCATTTAATGTCTTAACAATTTGCAAGCGGTCATTAATCATTTGAAAGCCTCCTTTTTAGGAAGTGTTAAGAATATATTTACAATAGACTTTAGCATTTATTTATAGTAAATTATAGCATGCAATATTAACTGTGAAATATCCAATAATTGTATTTTTTAATATTATTAAAAACCACAAAAAATTTAATATAACTATCTTTAAAATAAAAAACACCAAAAACCTTGAACTAAAGGATTTTGGTGTTCAATGAAAGTAGAATATTGGAGACGGCGATGGTCAGAATCTGCAATACTTAAATTTCTAAGTGTGTAGTTTGTCTGCTTGCAATTCATCTATGAATTCCTTTTCTCATTGTATAGTTTTGATTGTAAATAATAAAAAAAGAAACCAAATTGAAAAATATCAACCTGGTTTCTTCTTCGTTACTATATTTATCAGTATTTTAACTAAATCTCAACTTCCAAATCGTCATTGCTTGTAGGTGTTACACTATAGATTTCCGTTAAAACATACCCACCATCGCTACTATTATCTTTCACTTCATTTAAGGCATCTAAATCATTAAAATGCCACCATTCCGAAGCTAACGGTGTGAGTCCTGCTTTTGTATTATAAGTTTGTAAGTTAATGGCTGCTTCGTTCATTTTGTCAGATAGTTTGGCACTTTTCCATGCTGTTTTTGAAATTGCTGAAACAGGTGATTGGAAAGTTGCAGAAGCCAAGCTCAATTCGTGCATTGGTGTAGGCATTGTATACTCTGTATAATTTGTAATTTCAATACTTGCATACTCTCCTATTGTTTTTTCCTCTTTTGATTCGACTTTTGCCAAGCTTACATCAATCGCATAACCAACTTGATGATTGGAGACGCTTGTTGCAATAAACCAATTGATCGACCAAGGAGCCGTACTTATCCCAGCAGCAACCTCAAAATCGACAAGAGATAATTTCGTTAATTCATTTACGATTGCTTTTTGCGCTGAATAGGGACGATATCCTTCATAAATGATCAAAGAGTTCCCATCTGCTAAAGCGTAGCTTTGAGCAAGATAAATCTTTTTAGACATTGAATATAAAACAGGAACAATGAATTCCTCTTTTCCGAGTCTCTCATTAAAAGTTTTCCCTTGATATAATGTTTCTCCCGTAATATTCGGAATTGTTTTGCCTGAAGATAAATATTTGGCAGAGTAAGTATTTGTATTATTATATATAATGGACGGGATTACATCGGGTAGATTGATAAAGCAATACTTGTGCTGTACCCATCCATAAACATTCTCATTTTGTATTAACCACCAGTCTCCATCTTCCTGCAAGATCTCGAAAGCTGTACCTGCTTCAAGTATTTGAACGGTTTTTGAACTTTGACTTGCAGCGTCCTTTAACTCTAACTGAACGGAAGTAAATCCTGTTGCACCGATGACTGGCAATTCCAGATTTCCTTCGTAACGTTTTGGTTCAGGAGGGGCAGTTTGTTCAATCGGATCAAATGTTTCTTGAGGATCTGCTGATACACTTTTTAGCTCTTCTTCCGTATCAACATCTCCAGAATCCACTTTCCCATTAGGAGTATGAGCTGAACAAGCTGAAAGTATTAAAAATAAAGCCAACAGAAGTGGAAATAATATAGAATCTTTTCGATTAAATAATCTTGTCATATATCCTCCTCCATTAAGCATTAATTATTATATAGATATAATATAATATTAATAGATGTAACGGATAAAAGATATAGAATCCCCACTTTAAAAATTTGGATTTTCTACCTTGTTTTCCTTTGTACATTAATAATAACGGTACAGCTAAAAACATTCCTAACTGATTCGCCCATAACCAACCATTATCGTAGATTGAATGGAAAACATGGAGGAAAACACCAATCATTGCAAAACTCATTAATTGCTTCCCTATATTTCCTCTAAATATACCAAAGAATACAATCCATAATACGCCAATATAATACCAATCCGCAGGTACAGCAAGTATGCAACATACAATCACTGCCAGTACTTTTATATAGAGTGGATACTTCGTACTCTTCACAATTGCTAAGGCGATTAACCCTAAAGCCAGTGACCAAAAAACACTCGTTCCTCGCCACCATGTTATATCAAAATAAATGACATATGGAAAATGTGATATCGCAGAAAAAATCAGTAACCGTTTAATGTATTTATGTACATTGGATGTATAAAAATATCCCTCCGCAATCAAGTAGCACATGATCGGTGCTACAACTCTTCCTGGAAGACGTGATAACGCACCTTCTAAACTACTCTGATCAAGAAAGACTGCAAAAAGATGATCAAAAAACATGAGAATAATCGCAATATATTTTAATTGGTTGGAAGTCATCTCTTTATGTAATAACTTTGTGAGTAGCATCTGAATCTCCCTAACTTCTCTTGAAATATTTTTCAATAACCAGTGAAACCTTTTATTAGTGTTTCCTCTTTTATAAGAGTCTAAAAAGTTGTAATGAAAAAATATTTACATTTAGATGTTAAGATTTATTTTCTTTCTTGTATTTTTCGAAATGCCCCTTTTTAGAAATTAAGTAATCCTATTCATCTGAATAAATGTTTTTATAGAGGGTACTATAAATCTTAAAAGAGGTGATAACTTGTCTAACATGATGAATCAAGAAGAAATTGAAACATTAAGAGATTTAATTAAAGATATAGACATTGCTATGTTGACTACTGCTACTGAAGAAGGGCTTGTTTCTCGTCCTATGAAAACACAAGAAGTCGAGTTTGATGGAGACTTATGGTTTTTCACAAAAAAAGACACGGATAAATATGATGAAATACTACATGATCAACATGTTAATGTAGCATATGTAGGAAATTCCTACGTTTCTGTACGTGGTAGAGCAGAAATTGTTGAGGATCTAAATAAGAAAAAGGAATTGTGGAGCAAAGTATACGATAAAATTATGCAAACCACCTATGATGATCCTAACGTTGTCTTAATAAAGGTAAAAGTCGAAGCAGCCGAATATTGGGATTCGGGAAATTTCATTAAAAAGGTTGCCTATTACTATAAACGCATGACAGGGCAAAGTTCCCAATCTACAGACATTAATGAAACGCTTGAATTGAATTAAAAAAATTATTAACAAGAAAATGGATTGTTTTGTTAGAAGACAATCCATTTTCTGTAGTTTACAGCATATTAATCCAAGTTCTTAGTACCATCTAATTCATCATGAATGGATGTTGGCGTTTTCTATCTAAATGTTAATTTCCCTCTATTAACCTCAAATTTATACCTAGTTGTTTTTGAATATCGGGCGCCTTTTTCTAAAAATGCGCTTGGGTAGTGAGGATATTTGCTACTATTTGGGACATTTTGTTCCTCTAGGCAAATCCCTAAAAAGTTTTGTGCTGCAGCTTCCTTAAAGGAATAGCCTGAACCTATTTTGTTACCTGTATAAACAACCACAGCAGGCTCCTGGGTGATAATATTCAGCCGACGCCCGCTTTTTTCATCGGCTAATACAATCACGCCTTCCTCGAGTAAAAACGGGTGGTCTAAACCGCCGTTTGCCAAGCACACCTGTTCATCTGTAGCGCCAATGACTTCCGATAATGCCTTTCCCTGCGTAAAATCAAATACCGTATCAGTAACTTCCAACGGCTTACCAAGCGGTAAACCTTGCTCATTAATGGGAACATAGCGAGGCGCATTCATTTTCAACGTATGTGCATGGATCGTTTCCTTTAAATCCCCTGATAAATTGAAATAACTATGATTTGTCATATTCAGCAGCGTATCCTCACTGCTTACCCCACTATAGTTTACGACCACCTCATTCGTTTCCAGCAACGAATAGCTTACCTCTAGTTGTAACTCTCCTGGATATTCCTCATCATAAATTAAAGAATATTTCGTCGTTAAACGATCTTCTTCCTCAAACGTTTGGACTTCCCAAATTTTCGCATGGAAACCCGCACTACCTCCATGTAACAGATGCTCCCCTTCGTTTGGCGTTACATGAAGTGACTGCCCTTTTATGACCAATTCACTATTTTCAAGTCGTCCGGCAAATGGGCCAATCGTTGAGCCGAAAAATTGCGGCTGTGCGACATAATCCTCCACTCGTCCAAAGCTACATACCACATTTTCGATTAACCCATCACGATTTGGCACTGCAATTTCTGTAATGGTTGCCCCATATGTACAGCTAGCAAAACGCATCCCACTCCCATTTTGCATGGCCGTCTGTACAACGTCCTGCCCATTTATCTGCCCGAATCGCTTTTGTGTAATTGTTCTTTCCATATTACGCATCCTTCAAGCTTGCATATGCCTGCACTAATAATTTGGTCGTTTTACGTGATGCCGCATGTTGATCGTCGAGTGAAGTTCCATCTAGCACTTTATTAGAGAAATATTCAATTTCAAGTTTGTAAATATCACCTTGAACATATTCGTTTCGCTCTGTTGCACCTTTTGTCACAAGTATTTGTGCGTCACCGCCAAAAACATCTGGTCGGAAGGCGTTTTTTACCTTCACTGACCCCTTAGTGCCAACGATTTCGTATTCATTGCGTCCGACCATGTTAAAGCTGCAATCAATGATCGCCATAACATCATTCGTTAACTCAACAATGCCACAAGTCGTCACATCGACACCCGCTTCCTTGTCAAACTGTGCCTTGAAAGACATCGATATGACCTCTTCATTGAGAAGATGCTGCATTGCATGTAGCGAATAACACCCAAGATCCCAAAGGACGCCGCCACCTTTCTTTGCATCCATACGTATATTGCCTTCTCGATTTTCAAAGAAAAATGAATGGCTCGATTTAAATAATTTCACCTGCCCAATTTCACCACTTGCCAGCATTTCTTTCACTCGAGCATGCTGTGGATGAAATTGATACATAAACGCTTCCATGAAGACTTTGTCATTCTTTTGAAAGGCATCTAAAATATCCTCTAAATCCTGTTCAGCTAGTACAGCTGGCTTTTCGCATAAAACATGCTTGCCACAAGCTGCGGCTTTGATAGACCATTCCTTATGCATATCGTTTGGTAGTGGAATATAAATCGCATCCACCTCCGCGTCTAATAACAGTTCGTCATAGCTTTCATACGCACGTGGAATTTGTAGCGCTTGTGCAACCTTATAAACTTTATCTCCTCGGCTTGCAATAGCTACAACCTCCGCATTATTCGCACGATGAATCGCAGGAATGACTTGTGTTTGTGCAATGTCAGCTGTGCTTAAAATTCCCCATCTTACCTTTGTCATATCCCATTCCTCCTAACGAAATGCTTGTAATGCTTCATTTAAAGATTTTGTTTGTGCATAGATTTGTGTATACACGTTGTAAATTTCATTGTAGACCTCAACATTTTCAGCAATTGGCTCGAATACCTCACCAATAGCAACACATTTTTCTACGGCTTCTTCAAAAGAAGCTACGATCCCCGAACCAACAAGCGCTATCATACACGCCCCAATACTCGGACCTTGTTCATTTTGTAATTGATAAATGTTTGCGTTAAAAATATCCGCCTGCATTTGTAGCCACTGTGGATTTTTAGCACCGCCACCAATAGAGATGATGTCTCGAATATCCTTACCAGACGAACGGAAAATTTCTAACGTATCACGTAATGAAAATGTAATCCCCTCAAGAACGGCTTTAGCAAAATGTGCATGTGTATGTGCTGTGTCAATCCCGATAAAACTTCCACGAATGACACTATCTGCATACGGTGTACGTTCACCCACTAAATAAGGCGTAAATAAAAGTCCGTTACTGCCAGCAGCTATGTCCTCTGTACTTGCTAATAACTCATCAAAAGAACTTTCTTTCGCAAACGTCTCCTTAAACCATTTAAGTGAGTGCCCAGCAGATAACGTAACACCCATCGTATAATACGCATCTGTCACAGCATGATGAAAGTAATGTACTTTGCCACCAAAATTTTTGTCTGGCGTTTGTTCAAATGATAGTAAAACGCCTGATGTACCGATGCTGACCATGGATTTGCCGCCTGTCACGATGCCAGAGCCGACAGCACCACATGCATTATCCGCACCGCCACCATATACTTTTGTCGTAGATGATAATCCTGTAGCCCTTGCAAATGCTTCTGTTAATGTACCGACCTCTGTCGTAGCATCGATGAGTGGTGGACAAAGTGCACGATCAATCCCGACAGCTTCCGCCACTTCTGTACTCCAATCATTCCGTTCAATATCTAATAGAAGCGTTCCGGCTGCATCCGAGCGTTCCATATGAAGTTCACCTGTCATCACATAGCGAACATAGTCTTTCGGTAAAACAAAGTGCTTCACTTTCGCATAGGTTTCCGGTTCGTACTCCTTCACCCATAAAATTTTCGGTAAAGTAAAGCCTTCTAAAGCAGGATTTTTTGTAATGGCCAATAACCGTTCTTTCCCAACTTTCGCAACAATTTCTTCACATTGCGCAGTTGTACGTGTATCGTTCCATAAAATCGCCGGACGTAGCACCTCACCCGCTTCATCTAATAACACCAAACCATGCATTTGACCGGAGTAACTAATTCCGATGATATCGGCTACTTCCCCTGTATAACGGCCAACAATTTCTTGAATCGTTGACGTTACACCATCTATCCAATCTTGAGGTTTCTGTTCTGAAAAACCAGGCTTCTCTTGGTATAGCTTATACGCACACGATGCCTCATCTATAATTTGTCCCTGCTCATTCATTAAGCACGTTTTCACCGCGCTTGTTCCTAAATCAATCCCTATTACGTACTTCATGCTAAATACCTCCCGTCCTGAAAAATAGCTGCCTTACAAGGAAAACCTTATAAGACAGCCTGTATACTTAGGTCCCTTAAGTAACAATTACTTTAGAGTGTTTATTAAATATTGGTTAATGATCATTTTTAGTTTTTCTGTACGGCCAGATGTATTTTTAATTTCCGTTAAGCCAAGTGCATATTCTTCAAGCTCTTTGAAGTTTGTTGTCCCTGCAACGATTTTTTGACCAATACCAGAGTTGTAGCTATCGTAGCGTCGATCAACGAAGTCTTCTAAAACACGGTCTTCCAGTAATTGATGCGCCACCTTTAAGCCGATTGCAAACGAATCCATCCCTGCAATGTGTGCGTAGAATAGATCATCTTGTTCAAATGATCCACGACGTACTTTCGCATCGAAGTTTAATCCACCTTTTCCAAGACCACCGTTTTTCAGAATTTCATACATCGCTAGCGTATTCGTATAAAGATCAGTTGGGAATTCATCTGTATCCCACCCTAATAATGTATCCCCTTGGTTTGCGTCGACAGAACCTAACATGCCGTGAATACGGGCAGTATGTAGCTCGTGCTCAAACGTATGACCCGCTAACGTTGCGTGGTTCGCTTCAATATTGAACTTGAATTTATCCTCTAATCCGTAAGTGCGCAAGAAGGCAATACCTGTTGCTACATCGAAATCATATTGGTGTTTTGTCGGTTCTTTTGGCTTTGGTTCGATTAAAAATTGACCCTCAAAGCCAATTTCCTTTGCATAATCGACTGCCATATGGAAGAAACGCGCAAGGTTGTCTTGTTCAAGCTTCATATTTGTATTGAGTAATGTTTCATACCCTTCACGTCCGCCCCAAAATACATAGTTTTCTGCGTTTAGGCGCTTTGCAATTTCTAAGCCTTTTTTTACTTTAGCTGCTGAATAAGCAAAAACATCCGCATTTGGTGAAGTAGCTGCACCGTGTACGAAGCGTGGATGGGAAAACATATTCGCTGTATTCCAAAGAAGCTTTGTCTTTGATGTAGCTAAATGACGTTCAATTTCATCCACAATGATGTCTAAGTTTTTGTTTGTTTCGGCTAACGTTAAGCCTTCGGGTGCTATGTCTACATCGTGGAAGCAGAAGAATGGCGCATTTAACTTTTCATAAAACTCAAATGAAGCCTCTACGCGTGCTTTGGCTAAGTCCATGTCTGTGTAGTGATTCCAAGCACGTTGCATATTGCCTGCACCAAATGGATCGCCACCTTCATACGTAAATGTATGCCAATACGCTACCCCAAAACGTAAAATCTCTTCCATCGTTTTGTCGCCCACTTTTTCTTGTGGATTGTAATACTTAAATGCTAAACCATTATTGGATTGTGGTCCCTCGTACTGAATGTTTGAAATATCCTTAAAGTAAGCCATATCTGTTGCCTCCTATTATTTGTTTTTACTAACGATATCTACCCATACAGCTAAAATTAAAATTAAGCCTTTTACGATATATTGCCAGTAAGCTCCGATGTTCATCATCGACATACCGTTATCAATTGCCGCCATAATTAAAGCACCAATTAAAGCACCGATAATTCTCCCTTTACCACCAACTAAACTTGTACCACCGATTACACAAGCAGCAATTGCATCTAGCTCGTAGCCATCGCCAGCTGACACTGTTCCAGCGTTTAAACGAGCGGTTAACAGCACACCCGCAACCCCAGCTAATGCACCCATAATGACGAATACCCCTAAAGTATTACGTTTAATATTAATGCCTGATAATGCTGCTGCATGCTCATTCCCACCAATGGCATATACACGACGGCCAAACGCTGTTTTATTCGTTACAAAAATAAAGAATAATGCCAATACGACAACAATTAAAAATGGTATTGGTACCCCCAAATAACGATTTAGCATATAGGTAATGAGGAACATAACGACAGAATAGATCGCCGCTTTTCCGTAATCTATTGAAGCTGGCAATAGCAATAAACCCATTTCAGCACGTTTTTTTCGATTTCGTATAGTAAAGAAAATTATGAGTACAATTGCCACAGCAACGATGATGTAGCCAAGCGCAAAAGGTAAATAGCTGTTCCCAATTTGTTTAAACGAATCATCTAGCCCTGCAACCGTTTTCCCTTGTGAAAGACCCAATAATATTCCACGGAATACAAGCATCCCACCGAGTGTGGCAATGAATGCCGGTACTGCACGATATGCGACCCACCAACCTTGCCATAAGCCTAAAAGGGCACCTACCGCAAGTGCAACAAGTACAACAACCGGTGTACTCCAGCCATGCCATACTTGAAGCATCGCAGCAATACCACCAGTTAACCCAACAATTGATCCAACTGATAAGTCAATATGTCCAGCAACAATGACGAGCGTCATCCCCACTGCTAAAATAGCGATAACAGCCATTTGGGTAAATAAGTTCGAAATATTCCGGGAAGATAAAAAATCCCCGCCTGTTAAAACGGTAAAGATCACAGCAATACTAATTAAAGAGATAATTAACGTGTAGGATTGCAAATCAAACTTAAACGGTAATTTTCGATCTTTCTTATCTAGCTGTGGTTGTTCAATCATCGCTTGTTCGTTAGACAACTTTTTCTCCCCCAGTCGCACAAACCATAATTTTTTCTTGTGTTGCTTCCCCCCGAGTAAATTCACCAGTAATACGACCGTGGCTCATCACGATAATGCGGTCCGACATCCCCAATACCTCTGGCAACTCCGATGAAATCAACACAATTCCTACACCTTGCTGTACTAACTCATTCATAATTTTATAGATTTCATATTTTGCCCCAACATCAATACCACGTGTTGGTTCGTCTAAGATTAATAGTTTAGGATTATTCATTAGCCATTTACTTAGAACAATTTTTTGCTGATTACCACCACTTAGCTTACCTACCTCAACATCTAAATTGGCTGCTTTCAGCTTCATGCGGCTCGTCAATTCTTTTGCCTCTTTTACCTCCAACGCCTGGTTAATCATTTTTAGTTTCATCACCTTATTTAAGGCGATAAGAGTCGTATTTTTCGTAATGTCCATACCCAGTACAAGCCCATATCGTTTACGATCCTCGGATACATAGGCTAGACCCTCACGTATTGCATCTGAAGGCACTTTTATATTTGTTTTTTTGCCGTTGATTGTAACGGTTCCTTGCTTTTTCCCAGGCAGCCCACCAAATAGACTAATAAACAATTCGGAACGTCCCGCACCCATTAACCCGGAAACGCCCAAAATCTCTCCCTTTTTCACATGGAAATTAATATCCGCTACAACCTTTTTTCCATGTTTATCAAAAGAAGTATAGTCTTCAACACATAAAACTTTTTCATCACTAATAGGATGAGGCTCGTAAGGGAACAGCTCTGTCAGTTCACGACCGACCATTTTTGTAATGATTTTATCTTCTGTCATCTCCGTGATTGGATCTGTGGAAATCGTCTTACCATCTCGTAAAATCGTAACGGAATCTGCTAGTTCCATAACTTCACTTAGCTTGTGAGAAATGTAAATGCATGACACACCTTGTTGTCTGAGTTCATTTAATAATTTCACCAATACAGCCACGTCACTTTCTGTTAACGCTGCTGTCGGCTCATCTAAAATTAAAATATCCGTTTTTTTCATTAAGGCTTTGGCAATCTCGACTAGCTGCTGCTTCCCCACTGTTAATTCTTTTACAGCCATTTGAGGATCAACTTGTAAGCCGACCTTTTGCAAGGCAATAATGGCTTGTTTGTAAATTTCATTCCAATTAATGATTGGTTGGCGCATTAAGTCATGACCTAAAAATAAATTTTCAGCAATCGATAGTTCTTCAATCAATGCAAGTTCTTGATAAATAATCGCAATCCCTGCATCCTGCGATTCTTTAATATTCTTAAAACGCATTTCTTGATGGTTAATGAAAATGCTTCCCGAATATGTACCATGTGGATAAACGCCACTTAATACCTTCATTAAAGTTGACTTTCCCGCGCCATTTTCACCACAAAGCGCATGAATCTCACCTTTACGAACAGAGAACGTTACATTATCAAGCGCTTTTACTCCAGGGAATTCCTTCGTGATGCTTTTCATCTCAAGAGCAAATGACTCCATAATTTCCCCTCACTAACGTCTTGTATTTTGACAATTTGAGATTAGTAGAATGTAAATTTTAAAATAAGAGGCTGGGACAAAAGTGAGAAATCTGCTATTCAAGTACAAACTGATTAGCAGATTTTGGCATTAAAATTATGTTACTTTCCACTTCGGCGGACGCTTTCCGCGGGCGAGCTTCGAGCCTCCTCGAGCTTCGCTCTGCGGGGTCTCGAACTGCTCTTTTCTCCCGCAGGAGTCGCCGCCTACGTTCCAAGCAACAAATAGTCATAGCAAATAATTACAACCTTTAATATAAATAAATTTTGAAATTATTTATTTCCCAGCCTGTTTAATATGAAAATTAACTATGGACGTTCACTCTCTGGCACGTTTTTGTATACATCTTCATAAGAATGGAACTCATCTGCAATGATTGTATCCATAATGTCATCTTTACCAACGGATATTGGATCTAGCTTAATGTAAGGCACATCAACTACACCGTTATTTACTGTTGCATCGCCCTGCACTTCTTCACCTTTTGCCAGCTGTACCGCTACTTCGGCACTCTTCTCAGCAATTGTTTTAATTGGTTTGTAAACAGTCATAGTTTGTAAGCCTTCTGCAATACGTTGAACACCTGCTAAGTCAGCATCTTGACCAGAAATAAGTACTTTTCCCGCTAAACCTTGTGCATCTAACGCTTGAATAGCACCACCTGCAGTGTTGTCATTTGAAGCAACTACTACATCGATGTTATTTTGGTTAGCCGTTAAAGCATTTTCCATAATTTTTAATGCTTCGTTTGCATCCCAATTGTCAGCCCATTGATCACCGACAATTTTAATGTCACCCTTATCTACTAATGGTTGAATAATATTCATTTGTCCTTCACGGAACATTTTTGCGTTGTTGTCAGTTGGTGAACCACCCATTAAGAAATAGTTCCCTGTTGGTTTTAAGTTTACTAAGTATTCCGCTTGCATTTCCCCTACGCGTACATTATCAAATGATACGTATGCAGCGATTTCAGCGTTGTTGATTAGACGGTCATACGCCAATACTGGCACACCCTCTGCATTCGCCTGCTCTACAACTGTTGATAATGAATCAGAGTTAATCGCAATGATCACTAATACATCGATGCCTTGTGAAAGCATGTTTTGAATTTGTGATAATTGTTGTGCTTCATCACCATCTGCTGATTGTACGATTACCTCTGCCCCTAATTCCTCTGCTTTTGCGATAAAGAAATCACGGTCATGTTGCCAACGCTCTAACGTTAAGTCAGAAACCGATAAACCAATTTTCAAGCTATCATCCTTGTCTGTACTCTCTACGTTGTCTGTGTTTGAGCTACTGTCAGTAGTTGTACTTGAACTTGATCCTGCACCTGAATCTTGACCACATGCGGCTAAAACTAAAACTGCTAAAAGCATGACAAACAAAAAATGAAACCCCTTACATTTCTCCATTGAAAATTTCCCCCTTATTCCCAATTAATGTAATATACTGTAATTTAAAGTTATAATAACATGACTATAAAACTTTGTCTATTGGGTAAACAAAGTTTATTTTATACTTTTCATCTTCTGCTTTATGACAATATAATAATGTTTAGGAGAGTGAGGGACACCATGTCTTGGAACCAGAAAATTGGAAAAAAGCTAAATAAAGAATTAATACTACAGCAAGTTTTGCTGAAGTCGCATATATCTCGCAATGAAATTATTGAGAATACGAATTTAAAAAAAGCAACAGTTGCAAATCTTGTAAAAGAGTTAATTGAGGAGCAATTTATTGTAGAGGCTGGAAAAGAAGAATCCACTGGCGGTAGACGTTCCTCTTTGCTAAAACTGAATGAACGAGCTGGTTATGCACTTGGCATCGACATCGGGGTAAACTATTTACGCGGTATTGTGACGAACTTAGATGGTGAAATCGTCTTTGACATCCAGCAGGAAATTACAGACAATGCTTTTGAAAATTATTTTAAAAAAATTATTCAGATGATTCACATTCTAACAGAGGAAGTCCCGAAAAGTCCCTATCACATTATTGGATTAGGAGTTGCGGTTCCCGGCACAATTGCAATGGATGGCACGATTATTCACGCACCAAACTTAAGATGGCAGAACATCGATTTAGTACAGCAGCTAAAATCGTATGTCGACTATCCACTTTACATTAGTAACGAAGCGAATGCTGGTGCCTTTGCGGAGTTTTCATTTATTCATAATATGCAGCACCAAAATATGCTGTTTGTTAGTATTGGTTACGGAATCGGGGTCGGTATCATCATAAACGGGGAACTATATCATGGTGAACTTGGATTTTCTGGGGAAAATGGTCACATGATTATCCAAATGGACGGGAAAACATGTAAATGTGGACGCATTGGCTGTTGGGAAGCCTACGCTTCAGAATACGCGTTTATACAGGAAGCAGAAAAAGCCCTAAATGTGACGGATATGAGCATCGAAAAAATACTTCCGTTATATGCAAGTAATCACAACTTACAAAAGGTTTTCACTGATATAGGACGCTATATTGCCATCGGGTTAATGAATTTAATCTATACATTCAACCCTTCGAAAATTGTCATTGGCAATCGAATTACATTACTTCAAAACTATATTAAAAAAGAGATTTTCCACACGTTTCAATCTCAATCGAGTAGTTCCTACATCATAGACCAAACGGAAATTGAATTTTCAACCCTTCAGGATAAAGCAATTGTGGTAGGAGCTGCTTTAATCGCGATTAATCAGTTTTTACAGCCGTCTAAGCTTGGGAGTTAGTTGAATTGCATTATTGTTTCCTTGAAAATAACAATTGTAATGGCTGTTGAGTACATAATTTACTAGAATAAAGAATTCTTGAGAAGGTTTGTGTCGAAACAACCTTCTCAAACTATTTTTATTAGTTGCGAGACAAACAGTTTTTACCTCTTCCCCCCAGGCTAGTGTACCCCATCCCAAACATGTCGCTTCAAATACAATTTTAGATGCTTGTCCATCTAACATCGTTACTTTCATTAGTCATTCAAGATGTGTTAAAAAACTAGTGAGAATATGTTCTAACTCTCCTTAGAATTCACAGCGTTTATAACGGTCATAGGCAATCATTGTGCGTTTCCTTTACTTACATCAAAAGCTATAACATGCTTCATTTTATCTACTTCTCTTTACCAATCCTAGAAGTCTCACATTGTCTTACCTTTTTCCCTTTTTTAGACACGATTTCTTGGACCCATCCTACTAAACTGTTCAAATAAGCGCGTGAACATGGTCTGTTTTTAAACGGATTACATGGTCCCTGATACTAGTTGATCTCCTTCACTTCTACTAAAAAAAATAGTAGCACAAACGACGGCCTTGGTTCGTGCTACTAATGTTAGTATGTTTTCTACGTTCGATTGGTTTTGATGCATAAAAGCTAGATCACAAAGCGTGATTCGTAAAATTCCCTTAATTTGCTCTTCATGCCATATGGTCAGCCATTAATGAAGTCAGGGACATGATTCCTTAACCAAGACATCTATTCGTGAATTTTATGAACAAAATGTATTTTTTGTTGTTTTTATTCTTTAAATTGAAAACGGTTACAAATTTATTGATAACAATTACTATATTAAATACATTACATATCTATTGCTAGAAAGGAGGACAATTATGACAATCGCAAGACTTATCGTTCCGTCTATTTGTATTCTAATAGGTGTCGTTTACTTACTCATGACAATAAGTTTACCTGATGCTCGTCTTGGTGATGCTGATGCACCTAAATATTTCCCAATGATGGTGGCAATTTTCTTTATCGTCATGAGTATTGTGTACTTTATTAAAGAGTATTTAGCTCATTACGACGTTAGTGAAGATATAAAGAAAGTGTTCAAAAAAGATACGTTAATTTT
The DNA here is from genome assembly GCA_023168345.1 of Lysinibacillus sp. PLM2. NCBI lineage: Bacteria > Bacillati > Bacillota > Bacilli > Caryophanales > Bacillaceae > Lysinibacillus > Lysinibacillus sp. PLM2. The sequence continues at coordinate 3,030,186 of AP025689.1, forward strand.
GATTATTGCTACTCTAGTATTCTCACTAATTTACACTTTAATTTTTGAGCGTTTAGGCTACTTAATTTCAACAATTTTATTCTTAGGTGCACTTTTATTCTTAATTAATAAAAACAAGTGGATTACAAATATTCTAGTTTCTGTTCTATTCAGCATAGGGACCTGGTATGTATTCACACAATTATTAGCGGTAAGTTTACCGTAAACATATGATTTGAAACTGGAGGTGAAAGTATGGATTTTCAAGGATTATTAGAAGGCTTCCTAACAGTTATGCGTCCTGAAAATATTTTATATGTAGTTTTTGGTGGCTTTTTAGGAACGATTGTAGGTATGCTTCCTGGGCTAGGACCAGCTACTGCCATCGCTGTATTAATTCCGATTACATTCGGGATGGACCCAATTAGTGCCTTAATTTTAATGGCGACAATTTATTACGGGGCGATGTATGGTGGATCATTAAGTTCGATTTTAATTAACACACCTGGAGATGGTTCTGCGGTAGCTGCAACTTTCGATGGGTACCAAATGGCCAAACAAGGTCGGGCGGGACAAGCTATTGCCATTACAGCAATCGGCTCACTAATCGGTGGTGCATTTGCAGTATTTGGTTTTATCTTATTAGCAGAGCCATTAGCAAGCTTTGCGTTACAGTTTGGGCCAGCTGAATATTTCTTATTAATGTTATTCACATTATCAGCCGTTGTATCCTTATCGATGGGGAATATTATTAAAGGATTTATCTCTATGGGTATCGGTCTGATTATTAGTACAGTTGGGATTGACTTACAAAGTGGTGTAGACCGATTCACATTCGATAATGTTTTACTATCAGACGGGATAGATTTCCTAGTTGTTATTATTGGTATTTATGCAGTCGGTGAAATTTTATACAATTACTTAACGATTAACAATCCAATAGATCAGAAAACAAAGTATGGTAAAGTGTGGATTTCAAAACAAGATTGGAATGATTCAAAATGGGCGATGTTCCGCGCTTCCCCAATCGGTTTCTTAATCGGTATTTTACCTGGTGCAGGTGGCTCAATTGCTTCATTAATGTCTTACACGACTGAAAAGCAATTATCGAAAAATCCAGAGAAGTTTGGCAAAGGGGCAATAGAAGGTTTAGCAGCCCCTGAAACTGCGAACAACTCGGCTGCAGTTGGGGCGTTCGTTCCATTATTAACAATGGGTATTCCTGGTTCTGGAACCACAGCTGTGATGTTAGGAGCCCTAATTATGTTAGGGGTTAAACCAGGTCCATTATTATTTGAAAACGACCCAAATGTTGTATGGAGCTTAATTAATGCCCTGTTCTTCGGGAATATTTTCTTATTTTTAATTAATATTTTCATGGTTGGTGTATTCGTTAAAGTATTAGATATTCCTGCGCGTGTTCTGTTACCAATTATCTTAATTTTAGCATTCATCGGAGCTTATACGATGAACTATGTCATCGTTGACTTCTATATTCTATTAATCTTCGGTATTGTAGGATTGATCATGAAAGTGTTGGACTTCCCAATTGCACCGCTAATTTTAGCAGTAATTGTCGGGTCTGAAATGGAACAAAATTTTAGAAAAAGTATCGTAGCTTCAAAAGGTAGTATGGATATTTTCTTCAGCTCTCCTATCGCGATTACTTTAGTATGCTTAATCGTTTTATCGTTAGCATATCCAATATACATGTCATACCGTCAAAAGAAACGTTTAAAATCTCAATAAGTTAAAAGCTGATACAATCTTGTATCAGCTTTTAATTAACTTCACAATATATTTGCGTTCCGGCCTTCCGACGATGCCATAAACGAGCTCTGCCTTAATTTCGTTTGTAGATACTAAGTATTCTAAATAACGACGTGCTGTTGTTCTAGAAACGCCCATTTTTTCAGCCATTTCTTCTGTAGTTATATAGTCGGTAAAGTCTTTTAATATATTGCGAGCATTTTCAAGTGATAGCGGGTCAATTCCTTTTGGATATTGAGGTTTTTCTGTATGAACTTCATTAGTAAAAATTGAGTCAATAAAAACTTGATTGATTTCAACTTGGTTTTCGATAAGCATCTTTTTTTGTGCGTAATTTTGTATTGTTTGCTGTAGATTTTCAAACGTTAAAGGCTTAATGAAGTAATACAATACACCATATTTTAAACACTGTTCAACATGTGCCTTCTCCGTAGAAGCACTAATGACAATAATATCGATATTCGGAAACTTACTACGGATAATTGGAATAAGATCAATGCCAAGTTTATTTGGGATGTAAATATCGAGCAAGATTAAATTTACTTCTTTATTTTTTTGAAGGAAGTTTATTACCTCATCACCGGAACCAACAGTACCAATGACATTTACTTCTTTAATTTTGTTAAGTAGCTGCTGATGTATGGCAGCGATTCGAAAATCATCCTCCACAATTAGTACTTGAATCATAGTATCACCTCATTTAATTTGGTTACTTTTGGTATTGATACAGTAAAGATTGTTTGTTGTTCCTGATTTAACTCAATGACGCCGTTGTATTTTTCAACAATTTTTTTTACATTGTATAGTCCGAAACCGTGGTGCTTTTCTTGTTTTGACGAAGTACCCTTTTCAAAAATATCTTGGATGTTGTCAAAGCTAATGCCTGGACCATCATCGGAAATTTCGAAAATAATATCATTACCTAGGTCGCTTGCAAAAAACGTAACCCCTCCCCCAAATGGGTTAACGGCTTCAATAGCATTGTCGATCAGATTGCTTAATAAGATGATTAAATCGTTTTGATCAATATTCTCAATTGTAGAATCTATAAAACTATTTTCATCGATGTAAAATTTAATTTTCATTTCAGATGCTTTTGCTAGCTTACCTACAAGGATTGCTTGAATATTTTTGTCTTGAATTTGGTTAAATAATATTTCATTTTGAATCCCTTGTTTGTTTGACTGTTTTTGGATTAACTTGACCGCTTCATCATACTCTTCTAGCTGTAATAAGCCAGAAATCGCATATAACTTATTTGTAAATTCATGTGTTTGCGCACGCAGCTCATCAGAATAGATCTTTATTTCGTTATAGGCGGTTAAAATGTTTCGGTAACCGGTAATATCCATCATCGTCAATACTGTTCCGAGCGTTTCGTTTTTCTCAACGATTGGTGTAATGCTTAATAAAATATATTTCTTATTTAAAATACGTTCCTCATTGAAACGATAAAAAATTTTATCTTGACGAAGTTCTTGTATAAATTCGTCTATAAGTTCTTCAACAGATCGAGAGCTATCGTTTGTTTCAAAAATACTATAGGCCGCTACATTAATAAGTGTCACTTTAAAATCATTATTTAACGAGATGATTCCTTCGTTGACAGATTGCAGGACAGAGTTGCGAGCCATATATAAGTTCGTAATTTCTTCTGGCTCTAAACCAAGCGTTTTTCTGCGGATATGCTTGGCAAAAAAATACGAAAGAATAAAACCGAGCACTAAAACACCGATGATAAACCAAATGAAAGGATTCAATTCACTTAAAAAAGAGTAAATTACATTAATTTTGTCGAACCCAATCGTTACTACACCAACGACTTCTTTCGTTTCTGAAATAATCGGTGCTTTTGCTAAAATCATTTCTTTATTATCAATGATTTCATTGACTATATAGTTACCGCCAAAAACGAGTGCCATGTAATTGTTTTTGTTTAAAAAAGGATCGGTTTCATTGAAATTAACTTCTTCATACACTTCAATTTGCAAGCCATCTCGGTATTCAAGAAGGATAAGGTCTGCATCCAATTTATCTTTAATGCGTAACACATTTGCTGATTTATCCCATTTGAAGTTTTTAGATTCTGAGTCCAAATGTGAAATTAATCCAAGGGCATAAGCAGATTGTAATGCGATACTTTCTGTCTCATCAAACGTCGAATCTACTTCAAACTTTATGAAAAAGATGGCAAAAATAATTGTTATTAATAAAATAAGTAGCGTTGTTATAAATATCATTTGATTTTGTAGAGACCAATTTTTCAACATTTTACTCACCTAATCAATTGTTGTATTTCTGACAACTATACGCCCTTCTTTGTAATATTTTTATATTATCTTATTAAATCCAATATTTTCAAGGGGTGAATTTTTTGAAAATTAAAATTTTTGGTATGTTTGTAGCTGCCATTCTCTTTTCCTATTTACTAGAATTAATAAATTTCCCTGCTAACTGGCTTCTCGGTTCATTAATTGTTGGGATGGTTTACTCTTTAACATTTGGGAATTTCAATATTAATCGCAATGTTTTTAAAGGTGGACTCGTTTTATTAGGTAGTAGTTTTGGCGTTAGCTTAACGTTATCGTTCTTTTCCATGTTGGCTGGCTATACATTCCCGGTGATTGTTATGATGATTTTGATTTTAGGGGCGTTTATCCTTGTCACATATTTAATGTATAGGTTTAGTGACTTAGATTTACCGACAGCTATCTTTTGCTGTATTCCAGGCGGTGCTTCTGAGGTAATTGGGAGTAGTAAGGATGCTGGTGCTGATGAGAGCACGGTTGCAGCATACCATTCAATGCGCATTATCATGTTCGTCTTATTAATCCCAATTATTTTAGGGGTGAATATTCCAACGCCACCTCCTACTGATTTTCTATTAGCATTTCAATCTATTCAGTGGCAATCTATTTTCTTTATTATTTTAATTTTAGCAATGAGTTTCTTTCTAGATAAAATATCCCCTATTCCTTTAGGGATTTTATTTATTGCTATGATCGTAAGTTTTGCGATCAATATTACTTTTGATTTACAAATGGAATTTCAGCTTTTACCAATTATTGGACAAATTATTTTAGGAACATTAGTAGGTCAAAAGTTAACAAAAGTAGCGTTAAAAAAAATCAAATCAGCAGGACCGATTATCGTCATTTGTTTACTATTATTTTTAGCTATTAGCTTTTTCATCGCCTTTATATTTTCAAAGATGTCTGGATTAAGCTACTCGGTAAGTCTTCTAGCAACTGTTCCTGCAGGTGCCGCCGAAATGTCATCTACAGCATTTGCGTTAAACCTTGACCCAACGACAATCGTTGCGATTCATACAGTACGAGTGATTACGATTTTCTTACTATTACCTTTCATCCGGATGTTTGCCTTGAAGCATGTTATTGAAAAATAATTTCTTTCGTGAACAATATGATTTTAATTTTTTTAATTAAGAAAACGGTTACATTTCTAATTACATCAATTATTCTAGCATTAAGAATATAGATTATATTCGAAAACAATTAGGGGGTATTAATTATGAAAAAACGTTTGTTATTTTTCATAGCTGCGTTAACTTTAATTCTTGCAGCATGTGGTGGGGGGACTTCTAGTGGAAGCTTCCCATCAAAAAACATTGAACTTGTAGCTCCGGCAACTCCTGGTGGGGGATGGGACATGACGGCTCGTACAATTCAAAAAGCATTACAAGAAAATAATATTGTTGACCAAAATGTAACCGTTACAAATAAACCAGGCGGTAACGGAGAGGTAGGCTGGCAATACTTATCGTCAAAGGATGCACATACTTTGGCAATTAACTCTAGTCTACTTATTACAAACGAACTTTTAGGGCAAAGTGATTTAACATATGAGGATTTCACACCTTTAGCAATTTTATCAACTGAATGGATTTCAGTTGCCGTTAAATTTGACTCTGAATTCCAAGACGCTGTGGAAGTAATGGAACAATTAAAAGCTGATCCAACTTCTTTAAACATTGCAGTTGCTCCTGGTTTAGGAAACAATGACCACTTAGCATTCGTTCAAGCTGCAAAAGAATTTGGTGTGGATGTAACTAAATTAAACTTCATGGTTTATGAATCTGGTGGAGACGTAGTGACTGCTCTTCTTGGTGGTCACGTAGATGTTGCAACAATGGCTGTTTCCGAATCAAAGGAACAACATTTAGCGAAAACATTACGCATTCTTGCTGTAACAGCTGATCAAAAACTTGAAGGCTTAGAGGAAGTTCCTACTTGGACAGACCTAGGGGTAGAAATGGTATTCCCACATTGGCGCGGCGTAATAGGTCCTGCCAATATGACAGAAGAAGAAATTGCTTCTTGGGATGCTTCTTTAAAAGCAGTAGTTGAATCAGATACTTGGAAAGAAGTGATTGCGAATAATGGTTGGACTTCCTTCTACAAAAACAGTACTGAAGCAAAAGAATTCTTAGCTGAACAAAGGGAAATGTATTCTGAGTTATTAACTGAATCAGGTTTAATAGATTAATAGTCACAAATTAATAAGATCACCTTTCTCCTTTTTTATCACTATGATGGAAAAGGAGATTTTAAAAGGAGGAAATACATTATGACGTGGTTAGTTGAAAAACAACATTCACAAGAAGAATTAGCAGAAGTTTTTTTAAACTTAGCAAAATCAAAGTCGATTACAAAAATTGCTGGAGCACATGATGGAATGGCTGGATTAATCGCACGCGATACAGGGTTTGAGGCATTGTATTTATCGGGTGCAGCATTAACTGCAAGTAAGGGCTTACCCGACTTAGGAATCGTTACATTAGATGAAGTTGCAAGTCGTGCCCAAGAAATTATTCGGGCGACCAACTTGCCTTTACTAGTCGATATCGATACAGGTTTTGGAGGTATTTTAAATGTTGCACGCACAGCTCGCGAACTATATGAGAAACGAGTGGCAGCCGTTCAAATCGAAGATCAAGACTTGCCAAAGAAATGCGGCCATCTGAACGGAAAGTCTTTAATTTCAACTGAGGAAATGGTGCAAAAAATTAAAGCGATTAAAGAAATCGCCCCTACTCTAGTAGTTGTCGCTAGAACAGATGCATTAGCTGTTGAAGGTGAAGAGGCAGCACTAAGTCGATTACAAAGTTACGTTGAAGCGGGAGCTGATATTTTATTCCCCGAGGCATTAACTTCTGAGAAGCAGTTCCGAAGTTTTGCAGCTACGTTAAATACCCCACTCCTTGCAAATATGACGGAATTCGGAAAAACTCCTTATTACACAGATCAGCAGTTTGAGGATTTTGGTTATTCCCTTGTCATTTACCCTGTGTCTTCGCTACGTGTAGCAGCAAAAGCGTATGAATTGTTATACAAAGAAATTTTAGAAAAAGGAACACAATATGGCGTACTAGAGCAGATGCAGACGCGTGCAGAGCTATACGACACAATTAAACTAGAAAGCTATGAAAATCTGGATAGTAAAATTGCCAAAACGATTTTACCTGTTTGTATTTCGCAAGTGAAAATTGAGCCATTTATTAATTAAAAACTGAGCCACTTAAAGCTGACTATTTTCTAGCCATTCTTTTGTATCTAATATTCGATAAGATGGGCCGACCATGTCAACCATATAGGCTCTATGTGTTAGTCGATCTGTTAAAGCTGCTGTTAAAACTGGATCATGAAATATTTCTTCCCATCGATCAAATGATAAATTACTCGTAACGATGGTGGATGCTCGTCCTGCCCGAAGGGAAAGATGAGTAAATAATAACTCGGCTCCTTCTTTATCAAAGGAGATATAACCTAATTCATCAATGATTACTAAATCATATTTTTCAAACTTCAGTTCAAATGAACGTAACGTTCTTTCAGAACGGCTCTCTTTTAATTGGTTTACTAGAGATGATACCGTTGTGAAAAATACTTTATATCCTGACAAACAAGCTTCAATTCCTAAACCTATTGCTATATGGGTTTTACCTGTTCCAGGTGAGCCAATTAATAGGACATTTTGTTTTTCTTGAATGAAATCTAATTTCTTTAATTGTGGGAGGCGAGAGGCCGCATTTTGCGGTAATCTCTCAGTCTCTAATTCAGTTAATAGTTTCTTTTCAGGGAAATTTGCTGAACGAATCCGATTCGCTTTTGCTCGTACTTCTCGATCTTGCATCTCTTGTACCAGTGCATGATATAAAAAATCCTCTGCTGTCTGATGTTGTTTCCACATATCATCTTCTTGAATAAATGCCCGAATACTTGGTAATCGAAGTTCTTTACACATTTCAATCATTTCTTGTCTCTTATCCATTAATGAAGCACCCCTGTCTTTTTCGTTTCAAATAATGCTGTAATGGCTGAAAGATTTTCGAGAGATTGGGTGGTGACCTCATTTTTGGAATGTACAGTTTTATGAACGTGTTCGCCTTGACTAGCTAAGAAAATAATCTTATCTGTTGATATTTGAACCATAGGGTTCTTCTTAAGTTGTTCAATCGCTGCTAAGACTTTTTCTAGATTGTTATGTTCTTTTAAATAAATAAGTAACTCTAGAAAATCTCGCTCATTTCCAATATAATAATCTTTGTATAAATTTTTTATTTTTGTTGGTGCTTGACTCAAACATTCACTTTGAGCCAATGCACCTTTTTTCTTTTCAAATGTACGTAAGTAATGATAAATATCCATAATCCATTGATGGATCTGCCAACTTCGTTTATGTGTCGCGATACAGGCATTTTCACTAAAAATAAGAATTTTTTCCGCACTCGCTTTTACTTTCACCCATTCTCCAACATGTCCTTCAGGAACAGAATAACGATTTTGTCTATAAGTAATCGTACTATATTTGTCCACTCTAAATTCAAACAACTCAGAGGCATCAAATGGAATAATATTTGCGCTTACTTGCCTAGCTGTACGTTCTTCTTGCATTAATTCATGATGCGTTTGTCTTTTCTTATAATGCTTACGAGAGTTTAATTTCATGATGATTTCTGTTAGATAAGCCTGAGCTTCTTCTAAGCTTGCAAACGTATCTCGATGGGCAAATGCCTTACGACGGATGTATTCTACACTCCGCTCCACATGCCCCTTCTGATTTCCTTTTCTTGGTTCACATAGTCGTATTTTAAAATGATAATGCATCGATAGATTTTTCATACCATCAGTAATCTCTCGTTCAGTCCCAATAAAGTTCTTTACGACTGTCCGCATATTATCGTACGTAAAAACCTCTGGTACAAAGCCTAAATAGTTAATACATTTCACATGAGCATCTTGAACACACACCATTGTTTCAGATTCATATAAATATGCAATTCTATCATTACTATATGGTAGGGTAAAGACTGCCATTGAAAGAGACCGTAGGGATTGGTCTATAACTAATTTTACTTCTCCCCAGTCAAATTCAATCTCATGACCAGCAGTTGCCTTTTGACGAATAAAGACTTCTTTTTGACGTTTCTCCTCACTATTCACAAAGTTTCTAACAGTGGTATAACTAATTTCAAAACCTTCATCTAATAATTTTTCATGAATATCAATCATTTTCAGTTGTTGCTTATGCATTTGATGTTGCCGTTTATATTCATTATCTTTTAACATTTTCCGAATGCGTTTCATCACTGTAGGTGTTAAAGCTCGTTTATTTCCTTTGCGTTTTTTATACGACGGAGGCGTTACATAATTATCTGTAATAGGTAATTCACGAATATCTTTTCTTCTTTTTTCAAGATCCTCTTGTATATACTTTTTTACAGTATTACGAGAAATTCCAAGCTCCTTCGCAATTTGACGTTGACTCTTACTTTCTTGATGAAAGGCAAGTAGCACTTTTGTTTCTTCTCCAATGAAATCACCTCTATACGCTCCTAACTCTATGAAGTTAGGATTATTTTCATATAAAAGTGGCTCACTTTTCAACTGCGATGGTGGCTCAGTTTTAGCTTATCAAATACACCTGTTATTTCTGAAAAGGAGTGAGACCGATGAATCAAACTTCTATTCCATGCAAAATTTACCGTGGTGGCACAAGTCGAGGCATTTTCTTTAAAGAGACGGATTTATCCTTCTATACGACAGAGCAAATCGAGGAAATCGTAAAATTTACGATTGATGCCCAAAATCCATCTCAAGTCGATGGATTAGGTGGCGCTTCATCACATACGAGTAAAGTCATTGTCGTGCATGACGATGTACCAGAAAATCATCATATTAGTTACACTTTTTATCAAGTTGGTATTGGCACGAATATTGTTAATACGAATGGAACATGTGGAAACTTAATGGCAAGCGTCGGTCTATATGCAGCAGAGGAAGGTTACGTACAAAAAGAGACAAAGACAACAGTAAAAGCTTTTAATAAAAATATAAATAAAACAATTGAAATCGAAATTGATTACTCTGATGTAGATTATAAAATCTCAGGCATTCATTTCCCTACTGAAAAATTAACGCTAAGTATTATGGACCCTGGAGGTAGTGTTACTGGAAAAACACTTCCTTTAGGTAACACGACTTCAATTGAAGTAAATGGTGAAACAGTAGAAATATCATTCATAGATATAATCAACCCTTTTGTATTTCTTGAAGCAAATACATCAACTAACTCTCTGGAATATTTAGATACGATTCGAACGATGCTTTCTGTGGAAGCCGGTATTGCCTCTTCCATCAGTGAAGCCGATTCAATTTTGTCTATTCCAAAAATCGCTATCGTTGAAAACCCAAAAGATTATATTTCAAGTAAAGGTACAAAAATTAGCGCCAATGAATATGATATTTACTCAACGATGGTATCAATGAATAACTTCCATAAAAGTTATGCAGGAAGTGGTTTATATAATCTAGCTGCTGCAATTTTACTTGAAGGCACAATACCAAATCAAATCGTATCTCCAAACTTAGATAAAGAACAACATACCATTAAAATAGGACATCCTGCTGGTATTTCATCTGTCAATGTTCAACTAAATACTCAGACTGGGGAAATTCAATCCGTTGGTCTTGATAGAAATGCTCGTAAAATTATGGACGGAGAGATTTTCATTCCAAATTCAATTTTGGAGGATCTATCCAAATGAACAATCTATTATATACGCAAAACGATTTAACGAAACTTGTTGAATCTCATGGTGGATCTATTCATTCACTTCCATACTCCATTCGGATGTTAATTGAAAATATTAACAAAAATCGTTCTCACGATGCGGTTGAGGAACATCAAATTACTGCATTAATTAATTGGCAAGAAACACAGCATAAACAAATTGAAACACCATTTTTCCCAAAAAGAATAGTATTGCAGGACTATACAGGCATACCATTACTTGTTGATTTAGCTACATATAAATCATCGAAACAGCTTGAGCAAATAGAACCAGCTGTCCCAGTCGATTTAGTCATCGATCATTCATTAAATATTCAATTTACTAGTACTTCAAATGCATTTGAACAAAATCTCGCTCTAGAATATGAGCAAAATGAAGAGCGCTATTCTTTCATTAAATGGGCTCAGCAGGGCATTAAAAAATTACGAGTTGTCCCCCCTTCCAACGGGATTGTACATCAAATTAACTTAGAATATTTTACGGACCTACTATCGATCGAAAATGATTTCATTTCAACTGATTCTGTCATAGGAACAGATTCACATACACCTATGGTTAATGGTGTTGGTATTTTAGGTTGGGGTGTTGGCGGGATTGAGGCAGAAAGTGTCATGCTCGGTAACCCAATTTACTTTAAAATTCCGAAAGTAATTGGTATTGAACTAAAGGGGAATTTACCTGAAACTTCAAACGCAACAGATTTAGCTCTTTATATTACACATTTCTTACGTCAGGAAAAAGAAGTAGTAGGTAATTTTGTTGAATTTTTTGGTGAAGGTTTAGACAGTTTATCTGTAGCAGACCGCGCAACAATTTCTAATATGGCTCCCGAATATGGCGCACAATTAAGTTACTTTCCAATTGATGAAAAAACTTATCAATATTTAATTGATACGAATCGCTCAGAGAAAATACGCCTAGCAAAAGAATATTTCGACAGCCAATGCTTAAGCTACAATCCTTCGTCTATTCCAAACTATTCAATTCATCTAACAATCGACTTACGTAAAGTCTCAACCGTTATTGCAGGTCCAAATCGTCCTGAGATGAAACAATCGCTTACCTCTTTACCAGACGCATTTGCAAACTATTGCATCAATCAGCAAGAGATTAAACGAGATGAGACCCAACATCATGGAAAAATTGCCTTAGCCTCAATTACCAGTTGTACAAACACTTCAAATCCACAGCTAATGATTGCAGCTGGACTCATTGCAAAAAAAACAAATGAACTAGGCTTAACAGTGCCTAGCTTTACTAAACAATCGTTCACACCAGGTTCAAAGGTTGTAACGAAGTACTTAGAATCGAGTGGACTATTAAAAGAATTAGAGAAACTCGGCTATTATATCGATGGCTATGGCTGCGCAAGTTGCTGTGGGAACAGTGGGAATCTACACCCTCAAATGATAGAAGCGATAGAACAAGATGGACTGGTTGCAGCATCGATTTTAAGCGGTAACCGAAACTTTGAGGCAAGGGTGCAACAACTAATTAAAGCGAATTTTTTAGCTTCCCCGCCTCTTGTAATAGCGTATTCGCTTGCTGGAACAGTTCAAATAAATCTTGAAGAACAGCCGATTCAAATAACAACTGATGGTAAGCCCGTTTATTTAAAGGATATTTGGCCATCTAAGGAAGAAATTCAGGAAATCATTGATCGTGATGTATCCGCTCCATTATTCGAAGAAAATTATAAAACAATTTTTCAAAACGAACGTTGGGCGGCGATTCCATCACAAACATCAACATTTTTCAATTGGGATGAACAATCGACCTATATACAGCCATCACCCTTTTTCACATTAGAAAAATCACAAACTTTGCATCATTTAATGCCTTTGCTCGTTCTAGGGGATTCGATTACAACCGATCATATCTCACCTGCTGGCTCCATTAAATTACAATCACCAGCTGGGCAATACTTAGTTGAAAAAGGTGTGGATCCTAAAGATTTTAATTCCTATGGCTCACGTAGAGGGAATCATGAAGTGATGGTACGCGGCACTTTCCAAAATGTTCGTTTGAAAAATAAATTAGTCGCCCCTAAGGAAGGCGGTTTTACAAAGCATATTCCTTCTGGGGAAACGATGTCTGTTTATGATGCTTCTGTTAAATATGCAGAAACAGGTACGCCTCTTTGTATTTTTGCTGGAGAACTTTATGGGAATGGAAGCTCCCGAGATTGGGCAGCAAAAGGTCCTCTTCTATTAGGGGTTAAAACGATTTTTGCAAAAAGCTTCGAGCGTATTCATCGAAATAACCTAATCGGTGTTGGCATATTGCCTTTACAATTTAAGCAAGGTGATGATTATGAATCACTACAATTAGCGCGTTTTACAAGCTTTTCAGTTGAACTACCAAACGCATTAACACCTGGACAATTAGTTACAGTACGTTGTTCTAGTGATTCAGAAACGTTTACATTTGAAGCGATTTTACGACTAGACACTCAATTTGAAATTGAGTTATATCGAAGAGGTGGGATTTTTGTAGGGCTTTAATAGTTAGCTTTCTCTTATTAATTTTTACATTCTCAGTCAGTGCTGGTGCTAGAGTGGATGCGATTTGATTAGGTTTAGCCGGAAATCACAACCGGCGTTGATTTCTAACAGTACTTAGTGAAGTTACTGAAGTTCCACCATAGTTTAACAGTTCATCAGCAACCAGAGATTTTACAAAACCCTATAATAGGATTTATAAATTTCTTATTTATTGAAGTACCATGTTAACCTAACTTAGTTAATTAAACAATCCCTATTTATAACATTTCCTAGTCTAATTGTGTATTAAATATATTATTTATAGTTCTAATATCCCTCGTTTTATAAAGCAAGTTCAACAATAAACAACCGCTCATAATCAGTGTTATGAGCGGTTGAACTTATTATCCCTATAAAAGATATGAAAATATAAAGTAAGAGCACCACAATATGCCATTTCGGAGGTAGAGTAAGTACTCTTATTCGCCAGATATTAATTATAACATGGTAAATTCCTACAATCAAACCTGTTTTTTGGTTTAATTATAGTTCCTCATAATCCTTTTCAACCTTAAAATTTATTAATTCTTACACCCATAATTGATGTTACAAGCGATTGATAGAATAACAGTTTAATATTTCTTTGCTATTCTGAAAAACATGAATTAATTATCTAATTACTTCCTTTTTGAGGAGAAACTAGAATACTTAGACCATGTTCTTCTCCGTAATCCCACATTTTCACCCAAGGATATGTATTTTCAGGTAGAATGAAAGTACGTTCTTCTAATGGTTGAATTGTTGACATATCACATTTAGTGCCATGTTCCTTGGTTGCTGGATGGATACTTATCTCTCTACCAGTGTCATTAAAGTATACAAATTTCAAATTATCTCACTCCTAATTCCACATTATTTCCCAATGTTTTTTTAAATACCTAGTGTAAATTATAAAAAGGAGTATCCATACAATTTTAATGGATACTCTTGTTACAATATTATAATCTATAGTTCTGTAATATTGATATCTTCTGATTTTCTTTTTCAAACTTCTCCTTTGCTTCTTTGTTAAACTTCTTGCAATGATTTGAACTTCAAACAAATAAGATATGAGTTAATAAGGCATAATTGGCTATTAGTTGGGACCTACAAAAACTGGTGTTGATCGTTATTAAAATGGACGAATAGATAATGGCAATTTTATGAGCGTGGAAGAAAAAACTTAAATAAGTTATATAAAGACGACAATGAACATCCATGCACACTACAAAAAGGGCAATAGAAGAAGCCATCAATAAATTCGACAACTTAATGAGCATGTAAAAAGCTCTAACATCGAATTTAACATTGAGTTGTTGAAATTAACTTCGATTCAATGAAATAGTGCAAAATAAAAAACCCTTCAAAATAAAGGGTTTTGATACTGTTTGATATCCAATGATATCTATCTATGGAGACGGCGGGAGTCGAACCTAGTTTTTCCAGGAACAGCTTCGCACGAGTTTTCATACAGCTTTTTTAGGAATATTTTATATTACCAACATCGGCTTTAACATCGGTTTACTTAAAATCAACCTATTCGGAGGCAAGAATCTAAAAAGAGCATAATTTACATTTATTGTACTAGTTGTTATTCCTTTTTGATTAACTATAATGAGCAAGCGCGGAAGGACTTTTAACTTTCAATAAGATGTTAACTTTATAGAAATTAATAAATTTTTATGAAGAGTATGTGTAGTATAAATTCTTTATTTATTATAGATAATTTTAACTAAATTATAAATTATTATAAGTATGTTTATGGCTGAAATCTCTATATGTACATAACATAAATATATTGATATATATAATCAATATATAGACAATTCCTAGTAATTTTTTGAGTAAGAATATATCACATATCACATTATTGATCGGAAAAATGGATTTAGGATAAACAAGTATTATAGATTTATGGATTTAACGAGAAACCATGAGATGCAAATTAACATTCCTTAAAATTACTACTTCAGCTTGCCCACCTTTTAATAGTTTTCTAAGAGCATGAACCTTATTCAGCTAAAATTTGGCTTCCAAGGTTTTAATGTAATGTTTGCTGATTTTGAATGTAATCTTGAAGGGTGTTTGGGATACTGTTTATTGCAAAATAGAAGTGCAGACATGTGCAACGAATTTGTACAGAGTCTAGCACTTTTTTAGTGCCAAAAAAAATAGACTTGCCAGTCACCCCAAGTCGCTCTACTGTTAAAGTGTCGAATTTTACCAGTGGAGGAATGAAAGGATGCTAGCAATGTCTGAAGTTAATTGTATCAAAACATTACGAAACGAAAAAGGATTATCTATCTCTGCAGTGGCAACTGCTATGAAAGTAAATTGGCGTACCGCCAAAAAGTATGGTGATGGGGAGCAACTACCTCAAGAAAAACTGTATATCAAAAAAGGTATGATGTATGAAGATGAAGAAAAATGGGGAGAAATCGTTAGTGATTGGCTTGAAGAAGATTTAAAAGTGAAGAAAAAGTTACGTCGGACAAATAAGAAAATGTACGAAGATTTACAATCGATGGGCTTTGAAGGATCCTATCGCACAGTGTGTAATTACATTCAAGAATGGCGCTCAGCAGAAGATGATGAATTCAGTAAAGGTCATGAAAGATTAGATCATCCCGAAGGTGAAGCACAGTTGGATTTTGGAACTATGGAGGCTGTTCAAGATGGAGAAATCGTGGATGTCCATGCATTAGTTATGTCCTTCCCAGCAAGTAATACTGGATTCGCAGTACCCATGCCTGGAGAAAATCTAGAATGTTTTTTAAGTGGATTACAACAACTGTTTAAGCAAGCTGGCGGTGTACCAATCAGTCTTAGAATTGATAATTTAACACCTGCGGTGAAAAAAGTAAGAAAAGGAGATTCGGAAGCAGAGTTAACGGAAGCTTTTCGTCATTTCCAAAATTACTATGGCTTCCAGGTTCAAGTTTGTAATCCTGAAAGTGGTAATGAAAAAGGTCATGTCGAACGAAAGGTTGGGTATGTTCGCTATAACTTCTTTAGCACCCCACCAGTCATTAAAGACTTAGAAGATTTAGGTGAGAAACTAGAACAACAGTTAAAGAAGGACCGTCAAAGGCTACATTATAAAAAAGAAGAACTGATTGAGGATTTATGGATACGGGAGCAGAAGCAATTATTAAAATTACCTGAAAAACCTTATCCTGTTTTTAAGCAGTTTGCGATTAAATTTAACAAGTATAATGAATTCAAATTGGATCAACATTTCATTCATGTCCCAAGAGCGCGTAACTATGTGCAGCTATATTGCATCACCTATTGGGATAAGTTCAAAGTTATTACAAATGACGGTGAAATTTTATTAACGGATGCAAGACCTTATATGAAAAAACGCCGTTTTATACCATGGAAAGATATTTTAAAAGATTGGTTGAAAAAGCCACGTGTAATCGGACATTCACGTTATACACCATATTTACCAACACGTATAAAAGAATATTTAACAGTCCCATCCCTTGCGTTAAGAAAACAGCGTATTAATGAATTGATTACGCTTCTGGTAAACCATGAAATGAAAGAAATTGACCAGAATTTTTATGATTACATTGCAAAAAATATTGAAGAACAGGAACATCCTTACGGTGTCAATTGGACAGACTATGATGCATTATCTCCAAAGGGAACGGGGGTAACAACGCATGAATGAAGCCATTCTTGAATTGTGTAAACAGCTTCGACTTGCCCATATAGCCGAAGCAATAGATGATGTTCCATTCACAACGCCGGAAGAATTTATTTATCAACTTTTATTAAAAGAACAAAAGGGTCGTGAACAAGCCAAAATAGCAAGAAACTTGAAGCAAGCGCGATTCATCGATACAAAAACATTGGAAACGTATGAATGGCATAAAGATATCAGCTTACCCAAGCATTTAACAAAAGAAGAATTAATGAAGTTAGATTTCATTCGAAGAAAAGAGAATTTAATTTTAGTAGGAGCGCCTGGCACGGGAAAAACTCATTTAGCTTCAGCGCTTGGTAGAAGAGCTTGTGAGCAAGGTTATGAGGTGCGTTTTTATCGAGTATCACATTTAGTTGAAGAATTAGAGCAAGCACTTGTGATGGGAAAATTAAAGCAGTTTCGTAGTAAGTTAGAGAAAGTGGATTTGATGATTTTAGATGAAATGGGTTATCTTCCTTTTGGGAAAGAAGGAGCAGAATTATTGTTTCAAATTATATCAGAGTGTTACGAACAAAAAAGTTTAATTATTACGTCTAATTTAGAATTCAGTCAGTGGAATCGTATTTTCTCAGATTCACGTTTAACGGCAGCTCTAGTGGATCGCTTGATCCACCATGCCCATATCATTTCATATACGGGTCAGAGCTTTCGTTTAGCCAACGCATTGTCGAGAAAATAGTAAAAATATTGGGTGGCAACACTCTGTATTTTTCATTGCAATTCTCTGCACTTTTATCTTGCAAAATACAGATACCTACTTTCAGTAAAATCCTCGTCAATTACAAGAATATTTTTACCTTTAAAATATGTAAAGACTTTTTCAATACGTTTATCATATAAATTTTGTAACGACTTATTTCCCTCTATCGTTCCCCATGCTACAACTACTGCTTCAACATGCTGTATTATTCTGTTAATCCATCTATCATTTATATTTTCTTCGTCATTTTCTATAATTAAATTTACAATCTTATTTATATCTGTTCCATAATAACTATAAAGATTTAATATATACACATACTTAATTTTATTTACGTAGGCAAGCTTTAAAATATTATTAACTGTTCTATCAGAATATTCTTCATCTGCACCACTTGGATTTTGCATAATAACGGCCATCTTTTTAGAACTATCATTATCTAATTCTAACTTTAATACATACCTACTTTTTATATCTATATTTGTTTCTTTATTTCTAATAATCTTTGCCTTCATTTTTTTACTTATCACGTAATCCTCATAATTAAATACCATAACTCCTTCACCTTTCTTTACACCTTATATATCAAACAACTAACTAAAATAAGGGTGTAAAATTTCATTTAATACGAGATCCCTTGTTAAAACACCTAACTATAAAAGTTAGGTGTTTTATCGTACTGAGAATGAATTATCATTATGACTTAAATTTTCTACTAGTGAGTACCCACACTTTAAATTTTCTGCTTTTACTTAAATAAATCACTTTCAACAGGTATCTACAAAAGAGATAAATCATTCTCTAAAAATTCATTAACAAACTTAAATGATTCTGATGATTTAAAACCATTTTTCTCGTATTTAGATTTAGCTCCAAAAGAGCTTGCCTCCCATCTTATTGCTAATCTAATTAAGAATTTGAAAAACAACTGCTTATAATTATCTTTTTTAATTTCAATACTTTCTTCATTATTAGTAATAAATTCTCCTTCAAATATTGGATGTGAGTAATTAATATTACTAAAATCTATTTTTTCTTTTATTACTTCTCGAGAAAAGTCCTCTAATATCTGTTCATTTAGTAAAGAATGTAACCAACATTGATAAAACCAACAGGCTAAAATATAGTCACTACCATATGTTACAATTGCCTTTAGTGATTGAATTTCAACACCTTCAAGTTCCTTATCTATTTTAAATTTACCATTTAGTGAATTATGGTGTTTTTTAAATTTCTCGAGATCTTCATTTTTCAAAATCTTTGCTATTTCTTTAATATTTTCATTTATAATTCTATCCATTTTTATAGCACTATTTAAAAATGAATAATTACTTTCAAAATACTCTTGAAACTCCTTCGGACATTCTTCTGGTACTTCAGCTTCTTCTAGTTCCTCAATTAATTCGGATACTTTTTGTGCTGCATGTACTGTTTCCTCTTCCTTTTTCATTTGCTCTAAGATAGATTTTTCGTTAAATAGTCCATTAAATATTGAATCTTCATCAAAAATAATTAGCGATCCTTTTTTTGAAGTCTTCTCGAGCTGTTCCGACTTTTTTTGAGATCCAAACAACCCAGGATTTTTCTTTGAAATTATTGTTAACATTCTCATTACATTTTCTAGAGAATAGCTCTTAAAATCCTCAGACTCAACTTCTCCACGACGAATAATAGAAAAGCGATTATCCATTTTTAAAGCATAATAATTATTAATATTTTGTACAAACAAAGAAGCAAGCGAGATGTCTTCCATCCGCATAGGTTTTTGACGATTTAATGCAACTGTTATCTTATTAGTAATTTCTGATACTTTACTTTGATTATCATCAGAATAATAAATAATTCGTAATAGTACATCAGATTTACTCTTAGCATTATTAATACTAAATATGTTGGTTTTAATTTTTACAATTAATTCTTTATCAGCTATTCCAATATTATTTTCATTACAAAATGTTTCCAAAAACTTTTTGAAATCAAAACTTTTTAGTTGTAAATTCGCTTTTATATACTCTTTTAACTTTATTTTAAAAATATCAATTTTAACTTTTAAACTGTTGGGACAGAATTTAATAAACTCTTCAACAAAAGAATCAAGATTATTATTATTTAAAATTTCCTCAAAAAATTTCTTATCTTTTCTTTTATTATCATCAAAGAAAAATTTACTTGCAGCTGTGATAGTCTGAGCACCATTTATAACAGAAATATTCCATCGATTATGGTTATCATTATATAAATCTTTTAATTTTAATTCGTCATTTGCCGTTAAATCTAATGTAGATTGATCCGCAATAATTGTAATACCATTGTTTAGAAACCAGAATTCTTCAGGATTATATTGAAGTGTTTCTATTATTTCTGTTGTTACTTCTAACAAATCCTGCTTTTTGTCCAAACCTATACGTAAATTTTCCTTAAATAGGGAATCACCTATTTTATTATATAAATTAACAATATCAAACAAGTTTGCTGTAAACACTAAACCTTCTGTCCTTGGTTCTGTTAAAGCGTTTGCTTGTGTAGCTCTAAACCGATCTTGAATTTTTATCTCTAATGTTTCTATCTTGTTGGGTATAGCAATAAATTCATAACTTTCTTTAATATGACGTCCAGTACGTTCATGAAGGTATCTAGCAATTTTAGTCTTTATACTAGACAATTTCTTTTTAAAAAATATATTATTAGGCAGTAAGTATTTTTGTTCAATAGATTCTACAAGAATTAAAAACTCTATAGAGTCAAATTCAATTCCGTTTAATTCATTTAAAGTTTCACCTTGTTCAACAAACTTTCCGAAATTCTCATTATTACTCGAACTATAAATATCATATAAAAATAACTGCTTTGAATTTTTATCAAAATAAAAATGTTTATTCTCTTCATATTGTGTATTTTCAAAGTTTTTAGCTTCTAAATATAAATTAATAAATTCTTCAATCGAAGAAACATAATCTATCATCTTTGTGCCTCCTCTACATATTGACTGTTATTCTTCAATTATGAAATAGTTAATTGGTGGAGCTTGAATACCAAATCTATCATTTAGATATTTATGTAGTTTATTAACATACTCATTAAATTGTTTAATTAGTTCCTGTTTTTCTTTTTCATCTATTTTAAATTCTGAATTATCTAACGCTAATTTATAATAATTTTTAAACAGGTTCACTGGTTCAAAAATAGAATCAAAGTTCTTTACTTTATCAATCCCATCATTTTGTAAACCGGAAATAAATTTATTTATCCGATATTCACATTCCATTTCCAAATCATTAATTAAAAGTCTTATTTCATTCGCATAAGAAAACTGCAACGCATTTATATTTTTTATTTTATCCAAAATGTTATCTACGTTATTTGTCATCTCTGGATACATAGACCCCATGTTTATGTTAAACATGCTTGAGAGCTCTCTTCTAATTTTCCCCTTTAAAGATGGACAAATTTCAAGTTTAGTTTTTATGCGTTCTGGTAAAGAAAAGGCTTTATTTCCATAAAAGAGAATAAATGCACCTTGCTGAGCAATAATTCTATCATTTTGAGATGTATGATCTAATAACTTATATGTATTAGAAAAAAGCTTCTCATTTCTTAATGGAGAGTTGTCCAATAATAAATTTTCATAAATATCATGCACACTTGATGATGCTGGTGAGTACATTTTTGGTATGTTAAATAGATATACCACGCCGTGCTTATCATCATAAGCAGTTACTTTTTCTGTATAATGAGGAGTAACTGCAAAAAATAATGCCACTAAAGCATTGTAAGTGACATCTAATAACCTACTTGGAAATCCTCCATGTTGCGCTTCAATAGCAGTTTCAAAATAAGAGTTATTTACTGCATATTTCCTTGCGGACATTGTGTTTAGAATATTAATTTCAATATTTTTTTCAATATCTAAATTAAAATTTCTAAAAATATTAGGCTGGCAAGCAGTCTCTTTGAAATCTCGAGCCTCTCCTCTATAAACCAAAATACTCGAATTACCCATTTTCGATTTCAAATTAAAAATTTTAGAGATATATGCAGCTATCGCAGAATCCATATTCTCTACGTCTTTCTCTGTCAAAGACATTTCTTGCTGTGTCAGTTGCATAATATTCATTCCTTTTTCTATATCTATAAATTTAAACTAGTATATAAATTAGTTTGTGTTAGTATTCTTTGAACATAACATATTACCACTTAATTAATATTATATAGTAAATTCCCTATATATGGATGAATATATTTTTAGTTTGCTAGGTTAGTTATAGACAATTTTCATTAATAATAAAAAGCCGCTTAAATTTAAGCGACTAATAAAAGCTAATAATTAAATAAATACTTTATATTGCGTAGGTTTTAAATTTACTTTCTCAGCTATATTTCCCTCTAATATATAGAACTTCCCACTTTTTGTATTCGAATCATAATCATAGACTCTATATAACACATAGTTATCGATATGGACCTGGGAAAAAGCCAATTCGTTAGAAGTTAAAATAAATGGTGTTTTTATTCCTCCAGAAGTTGTCTTTACCTCTATAAATAATATTTCCCCGTTAGATGAATAGGCCTGAATATCATAGCCTGCTCCATCTCCTTCTACGACTGAAGTATGAATCACCTTTGAAGCTAAATCCGCGCGCCCTAAAGTGATTAATTGTGACTTAATATGTTCTAAGACTAGCAACTCTCCATCTAAACCAATCTTCTTATTTCTTTCGTTATTTTCAGCAAAGTCAATTTGTCGAGCGAAAAATTGGTTAGTTGGTATACCCTTTTGTTTCATTTGTTTATTATCTCTTTCTGGTTTTTCAGTTTGGTATAAACTTCTACTAGCCCTATTTTCCCTTTTAACTTCGGTCAACTCCAATCCCATTCCCGTTAACATTTCCAGTGGGGGGACTTCCCAGTCTAATATTTGCCACTTAAAATAGACCGGTGCTTCTTTTTCTTCATCATGAAGAATATATGCTAACTTCCCTTGTATTTCGCAAGTGAAAATTGAGCCATTTATTAATTAAAAACTGAGCCACTTAAAGCTGACTATTTTCTAGCCATTCTTTTGTATCTAATATTCGATAAGATGGGCCGACCATGTCAACCATATAGGCTCTATGTGTTAGTCGATCTGTTAAAGCTGCTGTTAAAACTGGATCATGAAATATTTCTTCCCATCGATCAAATGATAAATTACTCGTAACGATGGTGGATGCTCGTCCTGCCCGAAGGGAAAGATGAGTAAATAATAACTCGGCTCCTTCTTTATCAAAGGAGATATAACCTAATTCATCAATGATTACTAAATCATATTTTTCAAACTTCAGTTCAAATGAACGTAACGTTCTTTCAGAACGGCTCTCTTTTAATTGGTTTACTAGAGATGATACCGTTGTGAAAAATACTTTATATCCTGACAAACAAGCTTCAATTCCTAAACCTATTGCTATATGGGTTTTACCTGTTCCAGGTGAGCCAATTAATAGGACATTTTGTTTTTCTTGAATGAAATCTAATTTCTTTAATTGTGGGAGGCGAGAGGCCGCATTTTGCGGTAATCTCTCAGTCTCTAATTCAGTTAATAGTTTCTTTTCAGGGAAATTTGCTGAACGAATCCGATTCGCTTTTGCTCGTACTTCTCGATCTTGCATCTCTTGTACCAGTGCATGATATAAAAAATCCTCTGCTGTCTGATGTTGTTTCCACATATCATCTTCTTGAATAAATGCCCGAATACTTGGTAATCGAAGTTCTTTACACATTTCAATCATTTCTTGTCTCTTATCCATTAATGAAGCACCCCTGTCTTTTTCGTTTCAAATAATGCTGTAATGGCTGAAAGATTTTCGAGAGATTGGGTGGTGACCTCATTTTTGGAATGTACAGTTTTATGAACGTGTTCGCCTTGACTAGCTAAGAAAATAATCTTATCTGTTGATATTTGAACCATAGGGTTCTTCTTAAGTTGTTCAATCGCTGCTAAGACTTTTTCTAGATTGTTATGTTCTTTTAAATAAATAAGTAACTCTAGAAAATCTCGCTCATTTCCAATATAATAATCTTTGTATAAATTTTTTATTTTTGTTGGTGCTTGACTCAAACATTCACTTTGAGCCAATGCACCTTTTTTCTTTTCAAATGTACGTAAGTAATGATAAATATCCATAATCCATTGATGGATCTGCCAACTTCGTTTATGTGTCGCGATACAGGCATTTTCACTAAAAATAAGAATTTTTTCCGCACTCGCTTTTACTTTCACCCATTCTCCAACATGTCCTTCAGGAACAGAATAACGATTTTGTCTATAAGTAATCGTACTATATTTGTCCACTCTAAATTCAAACAACTCAGAGGCATCAAATGGAATAATATTTGCGCTTACTTGCCTAGCTGTACGTTCTTCTTGCATTAATTCATGATGCGTTTGTCTTTTCTTATAATGCTTACGAGAGTTTAATTTCATGATGATTTCTGTTAGATAAGCCTGAGCTTCTTCTAAGCTTGCAAACGTATCTCGATGGGCAAATGCCTTACGACGGATGTATTCTACACTCCGCTCCACATGCCCCTTCTGATTTCCTTTTCTTGGTTCACATAGTCGTATTTTAAAATGATAATGCATCGATAGATTTTTCATACCATCAGTAATCTCTCGTTCAGTCCCAATAAAGTTCTTTACGACTGTCCGCATATTATCGTACGTAAAAACCTCTGGTACAAAGCCTAAATAGTTAATACATTTCACATGAGCATCTTGAACACACACCATTGTTTCAGATTCATATAAATATGCAATTCTATCATTACTATATGGTAGGGTAAAGACTGCCATTGAAAGAGACCGTAGGGATTGGTCTATAACTAATTTTACTTCTCCCCAGTCAAATTCAATCTCATGACCAGCAGTTGCCTTTTGACGAATAAAGACTTCTTTTTGACGTTTCTCCTCACTATTCACAAAGTTTCTAACAGTGGTATAACTAATTTCAAAACCTTCATCTAATAATTTTTCATGAATATCAATCATTTTCAGTTGTTGCTTATGCATTTGATGTTGCCGTTTATATTCATTATCTTTTAACATTTTCCGAATGCGTTTCATCACTGTAGGTGTTAAAGCTCGTTTATTTCCTTTGCGTTTTTTATACGACGGAGGCGTTACATAATTATCTGTAATAGGTAATTCACGAATATCTTTTCTTCTTTTTTCAAGATCCTCTTGTATATACTTTTTTACAGTATTACGAGAAATTCCAAGCTCCTTCGCAATTTGACGTTGACTCTTACTTTCTTGATGAAAGGCAAGTAGCACTTTTTGTTTCTTCTCCAATGAAATCACCTCTATACGCTCCTAACTCTATGAAGTTAGGATTATTTTCATATAAAAGTGGCTCACTTTTCAACTGCGATGGTGGCTCAGTTTTAGCTTATCAAATACATTCCCTAAATACGTAAAAGGTTCTGTCTTCTTAGTCTGTGGATTCGTCTTTCTTGTTCTAAGAAACAAGTAGATATTATTTTTTAAATGGTCATGATTAATTAAATTTTTTATCACTAAATCCTCAAATGTTTGCCTCGGTTGTGACTGCCATGTCAAGATACCATCTTCAGTTATTTCTTCGTCAAAGGCATGACCCAATTTTGATTGACCAAAGGTTACAAAAAATACATAATCCCCTTCTCTATTAGGTATTTTCACTATCCCATGAATTCCCCATGTTCCTGAACCCGTTGAAAAGTTGCTAAAGGGATCAAAGATATCATGAACATCCTTCCTATTATATTGTTTGTAAAGTTCTAATTTAAGATTATTTTCCATCTAACTAATCTTCCTTCTTTTATTTAAAACTTTTATCATTCCTATTAATATATACTCAATAAATATTCTTGCATGTTAGATATATCGCATTCTACTATTTACAGATTAAAGGTACTCTACTTCCTTAGTTTGATTATTAATTTTGAATGTTTCTGGCGGTTCCAAGCCGATAATAACCAATGGTACAGTAAGAATATTTCTAAATGGATCAAGATACTGTAGATACTTTTCATAACTACCGATAGTATTATCAAAATTTCCCGCCTTTTTCATTGAATCTGTTGCAGTTACCAAGACACCAGCCTTTGTTTGAATTGCTTTTTCAACGTGATTCAACTCACTTGCTAATACGGGTTTAATTAAGTTCCATGCAACAGCCTCACCATGATTAAATGCCACTTCAACTGATATATCCCTTTTAGCAAAATCTAGTGTCCACCAACGGTTTTTCCCTTTTGGTCTATATTTTGAGTCATTAAATATTGGACTTTGACGATTCCATCCCATTTCTATCAATCTATCTTCAATTAAATCATTTATTGAATCGGAAATACTTTTTTTAGATGTACGATTATTATTTTTATAATGATTGATTAAATCATCATCTGTTATACTGACTATTGCTGTTTGGATTTCTTTCCAAAGTTCATTGAACTCTTCATCAAATAGAAACAATTCTTCTCCATATCGAAATGAATGTAATTTATATTGCAAATCTTATGCCACCTCTAATCATTTATCGGATATAAAAAGTTTACTACTTTAAGTATTATTTTCTTATAAGTTTCAATTTTTGAATTCCAGCCATATTAATTTACTTTCGGCTTATAAAACAGGAAATCGGCAACTATTTATGCCTTAATTTCCTCCATTTAATCATATTATTGTTAATTACCTTATCATAGAAATAAAAAGTACTAGCATTTTGGGGATGTTATATGTTATAAAATTGAATATTTTTACTAGGAGGCAAATAAATAATCGTTACAGAAACGCAATGCAAAAGTAGCTTACATTGTTCCTAGTTTCCAAGGAACCTTGGAGCAAGGAATACACCCTTTTAATCATACCATCCTTAAACAAATTTAAGTATATAATCTTATTTCAGTTAAATTCACCCGGTAATTTATACTAAATTACTTAAAGGAAGTGCAGGAAAATTTATCCACAGTGTAGAAGTTGTATAAGGACAACTATGCGAAAGGGTGATTTTTCTTGGGAAAAAATTTTCAAATTATTTTTGATGATATTCAAGAAGGAATATGGTTTCAAGGGTTAAACGATGACTTTAAGGAATCAGAACTTATAAGTATTGCAGAAGGTCGTAAAGCCTACCCTGAAATTGAGAAAACATTAAAATATGATAGGCCTGATATTATACTAGCTGATAATGGAGTACCAATTTTAGTGATTGAAAGAACAGTGGAAGTTCCAAGTGGTCATAACGTAGGGCAAAGGTTTGGTAGGATTGCTGCAGCAGCTGAAGAAGGGATACCAAGTATTTATCTCTTTCCATATGTAGCTTTTAAACACGGTGGAGCTACAAAAGGGCCACGATATGTTAATCTTAGACTTTTTAATGCATTTGAAATTATGGAAAATGAATTGGAAGGAGCTATAACAACAATAAATTGGCCAGTTGATCAGGGCTATGAGGTTATAAAAAGTCCTGAAAAGGATGTTCGTATTAAAGAATATTTAAATTTATTTTTAGAATTGTATTATGATAAAGTACCAGATATTAATGAAGCAATAAAAAACTCTGGCTTCCATAAACGAGAAATAAGCGAAAGAAATATTTTTGCATTAACAAAAGTAAAAAGAAAAAAAGTTTATGATGGTCCCCCATCTTCTGTAAACATAGTCCCTGTAGAGAGACTACATAAGTCACCATTAGCAAGAAAATATGGCTTAAAATTTAATGAGGATATTTCAAAATTCGATGAATTAGTGATTTATAAAATTGGCATGACATATGTAAGGTCAGACCCCTATACTGGAACAGCAATGCTTTATAGACACTTATATATAGAAGGTTATGATGAATGCAAAAGAGGACTTTACCTTTTGATTCCTGACATAAGTATTGCTGATTGGAAAGCAGTCGATGAAAACCGAAAAGATGTTAGATTATATTCAGAAGTAGCAGATGGAATACTATTAAAAGATGGATACATTTCATTCATAAATTACTAAGTATAAAAAACGGTGAGAATATTCCCACCGTTTTTTTTATACTACTCTTTTTCAAAGAAAAGTAAAAATTCTTCTCCCATTTTATTTGCACGTCTATTAATTCCATTTCTAGTTGTTTCTACTATTAGTTTAAAACCGACTTCGTGGCATAATTTCTTTGTCATTAAACCTAAATCTATTTTTTCCCCTTTAACGACAGGATTTCCAACCATAATAAACATTTTTTTATTTTTCTTTAAAACACGAAATGATTCTTGTAACATACCTTTATATCCTTCTTCAAAACGCTCTACGACATACTTGCTTTGTCTTTGGCCACCAGTTAATTGTTTGTCTAACACTTTTGAATCATGACCTAACCATCCCAAACTTAATGTTCCATATTCAGCGTATGGTATAGAACCAATATAGGGAGGATGGGTTATTATGGCATCTATAGATTCATTTTCAATAGGTAGTTTAGTGTTATCTGTTTGTACAATCGAAGGCTTATACTCTAAATTCTCACGTGATAATTCCCTTACCATACTAGTAGATTCTAAAAATGCTTTTAAAAAGATAGGTGAGGGTAATTGTTTTACTTTTGCGTTTTTATCTAGCATAACATTCGGATAGCCACTATGCGCATTGCTTACTTTCCTTAAAATATCGCTAAATGCTGTCAATGCAAGGTTGAAAATTCTTACTTCTTCAATAGAGTTAATAAATTTATGAATTATTATTAATTCTGTAAGTACTTGTTTTTGAAACCATTTGTTAAACCATTCATCATTATAGCGCCAATCAGTTTCTACTTCATGATACAATCTCTCAATTTCATCATATTGAAATATTGAATCTTCTTTACTATGTTCAATTAATTTCTCAATAAACTCTTGAACATTTCTAACGTATTGGTCTAAAGTATCACTATCAATTACTGTAGTCTTTGTCTCTGAAATTAGTACTGCTAGTGGATTTAAATCAACACCTATACTTTTTCTATTGGTTAATGCTGCTTCTAATAGAGTAGTCCCGGAACCACAATAAGGGTCTAAAATAATATCATGTGGATTAGTTATTAATTCTATAGCTTTACGCGCAATTTGAGGTATAAATTTCCCAGAATATCTATGTATATTATGGGTAAGGTATTGAGTATCTGCTTCTGAAAATTCCCAATCAATCTCATTAACCTTCTTTACTAAACTGTTATCGTCATTTATCTCTATAAAATTATTTATATCGCTATTAATCATTTCCATCTCCTTTTTAAAAAGGACCTTCTAAAGTCGCTTCATTAAGATCTTTAACTCGAATATGGTAGAACCCTTCATCATGTAAAAATTTTCGAGTTGTTGCTGAAAACGCTAAGCATGGCGCTAATTTTAGACTTGACAAAGAAGGTAGTCCAGTGATATTTCTTTCAGCAATAAAAATCTCTAATGCACTATAGAAGTCATCTAGTCTTGTAGTTAACAAATCAATTAATTTATCTCTATCATCATCTGAATATCCTGGCTTTGCCTCAATAATAAGTAGAATTCCATCCTTATATGCAATTAAATCAGGTATCATTTCATCCTTACTATGTCTCCGAGGATCTGGACTATTATCTCTTGCTACTTTAGGATTAACAACATTTAATGCATACAGTTCGTCATCAGATCCACCAGGATATTCCCCAGCAATTAATTTCCAGTCATTATTTTTTAAAAAACGTCTCATTGAAACATGAATATGTCCTTCTGTTAGTTTCATAAATTTGTACCCCTTGTGAAGAGCATAATAAACTCATCCTTAATTATTTTATCTTGCCATGGTACTTGGGAATTACTATTGTTTGTTTTTAGTTTATGCCCTATAGAAGACTCAAAGATAAATCCATTAGATTCAAATATCTCCTTAATGATTTGATCAGTAGGGATTATTGTATCGCCTATTTTTTTATTTCCTATAACAAATGCTACTTTTCCGTTCTCTTTTAACCATTCGTGAAACTTCAATGAAACGGTATTCATATCCTCAAAAAACTTCATCATCATCAATATTCGAATTTTATGTTTTTCAGCTGTTTCTTTTTCTTTGATAACTTTAAAAAAGTCATTAAATGTTTCACTTAGTGAAGAAACTTTAAATTCACTAATATCTGGTTCTTCTTTCGGTAAATATTCAGAGCCAATCACATTATCTCCAAAGGTATATGGATCAGCACTTAAAAATGATTCAAGTACTCTAAATGAAAGTAAATGCGTTCTAAGATAACTTATTGACTCCACACCATATGGTGGCGAAGTAATTATATGTGAAATAGAGCCTTTTGGCAGATTAGTTTGTAATATGTCGCCTTCTATGACTTGAATTTTATCATTGTTAGTTATAGTCAATTCGTGAGTTTTATAACTTTCACTAATATCCTTAGCCATTTTTGCTAACTGAGATTTTACTATTTTAAATACATCCACATTTTCTCTTGGTTTCTTACTATATTCTGCTCTAACAACATCAACATCAACATTTCCAATACTTCGCATTTTTGATGAAAGAGCAACTAATAATAAATCTTGAATATATCCTGTCTTAGTTTGTATAAACTGAATGTATATTGAAACCCCTAGCAAAGCTTCTTTCGAAAACCATCTTTCGTAATTTACAAATGGCTCAATGATATTACCCTCACGTTCAATAATATTTTCATAGGTTATTTCTTCAAAACTTCTATTATTAATAAAAATAGACCATTCTGTTTGATAGAATATTTCAAGTTCAGAAATAATATTTAGAATTTCAACCTGACGAATCTCAGGGAATTTACTTTTAGTTCTTGTAATTAGAGCAGATAATGGACTAATTTCAATACCTTTTGCTGGAATTCCTAATAGCCTACATTCAACTAAGGTTGTACCACTTCCTGCAAAGGGATCTAAAATAATATCATTCGGTCCTGCATTTAAATAGTTTAAGATTGCTCTAACTAAATGGGGGGGAAACCTACCTATGTATCTATGCCAACCATGTGTCCCATAGTTTGAATTCCAACTCTTTGCATCAGGTTTTCTTTTTTCTAGAATTGATTGTGATGTTTTTGTACCTGGTTCCACATACTCAATCATCGATAATCTTTTCTTGTAAACATCCCACGGAATACTTGTGTTCATTTGTTCTTGAATTGTGATCAATAAGTCGTGGAAGTAGTTCTGATCTGAAGGTGCATTTAAAACATAGGGTTGCGGTTTAACAAAATATTTTTGTCCATTATAATTAAATTCCCTTTCGTTTCCCAAACGAAAATCTTCCTCATTAGATTCTAGATTCCCAATATTAATACCTAATTCTATTAACTTCTCGGTTGCTAATTTTGATGGATTACTCTTTCTTTGTTCCCACCTATTAATAGTTCCTTTAGAAACACCAACTTTTTCAGCTAGTTCTTCTTGTGTCCATCCATTCTTTTCTCTAAACTCTTTAAGAATTAAATTCATCTAATGTTCCCCTTATTTTCAATGTTTTTTATAATGTTAAGGTAACAATTGATAGTATAACACTGCCTCAAAATAGAAACAAATGATTTTTCAAATTCCAATTATCGTTTTAAATAAAGAAATATAAAAAACCGTGCAAAATTTAATACACGGTCTTAAAACAAAATACTTCTATTCTAAATAGATTAAAAGGATTAAAATGTTAAAAAGTCTCTTGGGTTTACGTGCTCACCGTCTTGCAGTACTTCAAAGTGAAGGTGGATACCCGCTGTTGGATTCCATTCATTTTCGATTGTTGTTGCTATTGGTGAACCTTGTACAACCTTGTCGCCTTCTTTAACAAGGATGTCAGATACAGAACTATAACGTGTTTCCATTCCGTTGGGATGTGTAATAATAATTTGATTACCTGAAAATGCATCCAATTTTACTTTTGTAACTTCGCCACTCATTGCTGCTCTTACTTCAAACGGTTCACTATTCAATGATAGTGACACACCTGAAGATGTAGAGAACGTTTGATTAAATACAAGTAACGCTTTTTCTCTTGTTGCTTCATCCGCATTAACATCATAAAAATCTTGAAGTACAATCACTTGATCTAATTTAGTTTCATCAAATGGATACTTCAACGTTTCAACTTGAGCATTTGTTTCGATTACTGTTCCTTCGTTATTAGGTTGATTTTCTACAGTAACATTCTGCTCTTGTTCATTATTGCCTATTAATGCGTTATAACTAAAAATTAGACCGATTAGCGCAACGGCAATAGCAGCATATACAGTTGGCCAAAACCAAGGTTTATTTTGTAAACCGTCTTTTTTGTTAGTTGGAGAAGGAATTTTAGATTTGTTATCTTCTCTCATGTTCATCACCTCTTTATAAAGTGTGAACATATTTATAAAACTTTAATCACAATTTTGGAATTAAATAGTACTATAAACTATTTATACCATTTACTATTTTGGAAACAGTAGCCCTTAACATTATCATCTTATTTTTTAATGATTACTTGTAATATTATTTATTGTCAATTTTTACCTTTACCACCATTAATGACATATGGTCTTATATAATTTTTTGGATGTCCACAAAGACTATTAATCACTTGACGTATTTTTCTTTGTTTATATTCTTCATGAGTCATTGTGAAAAAATAATATAACTCTATAAAAAATTCTTTCATGCTGCTCACTCCTTAATGGTTAGTAATTTTAATTTACCAAAATCTAGTTAACTTTAATATTGGAAAAATGTTGAAGCAAATTCTAATCTGACATTTATTTTCAGCAACATTTAAAATGGCTGCTTCTGAAGGTAAAACATCCACTATACATCCCAGTATATATTGCTGTTGTTTTGGATCTTTCCCAAATGACAATATCACATGCCCTTTCATATCAGCGTCAATCAATAATATACGATAGCCCAATTTAGAAAAAGCAGCTACTATATTTACAGACATAGTAGTTTTTCCCACTCCACCTTTTTGAGTAGAAACCAACATTTTCAGTTAACTTACTGCATTTGTTACGATACGAGTACCATAAAAGTTTATTATAGTGCTACCATAACCTATTACCTGTATAGTCTTAAAAGCTGCGCAACGAAAATGCGCGGCTTTTTGATTATCAAATAAAATTCAAAAATAAAAAATTGCTCTTATTATTCTATTATGTAAAACAAACATTTAAGCAATTAAGTGATAATGAGTTAATCACTCATTGATGACCTCGATTTCAATCATGTAGTTATTTGTAGCTTGGATCAATCTATCAATCAATTTTTTGTTATTTCTCTTCTATTCTATTCGGTGCATATAAAGCAGTGTCCCCAGTCCTGACAATAAAGTCAATTTCCATATTGACTTGAACCGCTATATCTTTTAACCGCGCATAATACGTATCAGTAAGTTTAATTTCAATTGTCTTTATTTCAAGATCCATGACAAATGACAATCCCTTTTCAATATATCAAAAACTATTTTGTAGCTATTGCAAACACTATTACTCTCTATAGTCAATCAAATGTTTCTATATAAATTTATACCTGTATGAAAATATCTAATGGAAACCTATAGAGAAGGTCATTTCACTCTATGTTTTCTATTAAAATAAAAAAATTTTATAAAAACTGCAAGTAAATCGGATTTTTTCAGGGTTATATATATATAAAGAATAAAAAGGGGGTAACAAATAATGATAATGCTTTTGAAAATATTAAAGGAAACCTAGAGAAAGGTCATATTATTCTATATTTTCTATATAAATAAAAAAATTTTATAAAAAATGCAAGTAAATCGTATTTTTTCCGGGTTATATATATAAAAAGAGTATTATGGAGGTAACAAATAATGATAATGTTGTTTGAAAATGCTGGTAAGTTTTTGCACGGTACAATATCTAGGATTCAAAGTTTTGAAAATCGAACTGCAAACGTACTTTCGAAATTTGCAGAAAAAGTTACCAAAGTATTTAATAGAATATCTGTAACAATATATAACTGCATTGAAATTGCAAGTCGTGTATTGTTACATGTTACTAACCTACTACTTGAATTGTATAGACTATTACCATTCTTTTTAATTTTCATCGTTCATTACGCTTTTGAAAAAGGCGATAGGGAAGTTCTGGAATTATTTATGAAAGATATTCTAAATCTAAACCCAGTAAATGACAAAGAATTACAAGACGAAAGGATTAAAGCCTTATGGTATTTAATGAAACGTTCCCCTAATTGGATGTGTAAATATAACTTCGATGTATTCAGTTTGTGTAAGTATTTATCTTATTCTGTAAATAAGAAAGCATACCATCTCAAAATGGAACAATACCAGAATGATAAAAAAGACAATATTACAGATGAAAGAGAGTTTGGTGAATTTAGAAGTAATTATAGTATAGACCCAATAAATCATTTAATAGAGAAAGAAGAACTACAGAAGATTAAAAAATTCTTACTTAATAATATAAGTACAAAGAAATTTGAATTAGAATATAAAGTTGTTTCACTTTTAGTTAGTGGGTACTCTCTTGCAGATTGTGTAGAAGTACTTGGTTGTAAATGGAGTGATATCACTAATTTTAAAAGAAGAATTGCAAACAGAAAAAAACAAGTATGTTAACAAACGAGTTCAATATGAACTCGTTTTTTTTATAAATATTAAGGAGGTTATTTAAGATGTCATTTGTTGAAGCTTTATTGGTTTATAGTCCGAAACGACTCGGAGAGAATGAAAGTCAAATAGTTATTGGCAAAACAAGTAATCCGCTATTAATTAAACAATTAAGTGAATGTATTATAGCGGATGCAAAAAAAGAAGTTGAGATGTGGAAATCGATTGATCCAGCAGTCGCAACAATGTGCAATTCAGAAGTAAAACGTTTAACAAGTATTATTTCAATGTTTACTCATGAAAGTTATGCAAATGGTAATGGTACCATTGTGCCATTTACTAATGAAAATAAAAAATAATGATTATCAGGTCAACTAACTGAGGTGAAAAACTATGGATTATATACCAGGGGGTTATATTTTACTTGCTAGAAAAATAAAAAAGTCCCCTCTTTGGTTATCATTAAAAGCAAATCATAGAATTGTATTGATTGAATTACTTTTACAGGCACAATTTCAGGATGTAGAGGTTGCTCTTAATGGAGATGTATTATTTCTGAAAAGAGGACAACTAGCGACTTCCTATCAAAAACTATCAGATGATATCGCTGAAAATGAAATAACCCCAAGAGTGGTAAGGAATGCAATAAACAAACTGATAAAATTGGGCTTCCTAGCCAAAGATGAGTCAAAGGCAAGGTCAAAGAAAGGACTATTATTAACAATCATCAATTATGACCTATACCAACAACCTGAAAATTATAAGGGTACTAATTATGACATTGAACAGTCATTAAACAGACATTTCTCAGTCAATTCAAAGTCAATAAATAAAAAGAATAATAAAGTTAATAAAAATGAAGAAATAAATTATAACTCGACCAAATATAGAGGAGGTAACCCTAATGGACAAAATCAGAGAAGTTATGGAAAAACTTCAACAGAAAGTATTACTGGAGGAAAAGTCGGTAGAATTATTAAACCAGACTTCTCAGGAGATGCCATTAAAAAAGAATATTTTTAATTGTGAAATATGTAAAGATGATGGATTTATTATAAAAGTGGAGAATGATAGTGAATTTGCAGTGATATGCGCTTGTAGAAATAAAAAAAAAATTGAACAAATAATGAAATCTAGTGAAATTACAAAGGAATTCTTGAACCTAGGTTTTAGCAACTTTCTAATTGAAGATGTTCCCGAGGTAGTAATTAGCGCAAGGAATACAGCATTAGAATATTTAAATAACTTTGATGTAATTAGGAACAAAAGAGTTAACAGTATATCTTTACTAGGTGCATCAGGTAGTGGAAAAACACATTTATTAACAGCTATTTCAAATAATTTAATGCGAAAAGGCGTTAGTGTTTTTTACTTCCCCTTTGTTGAAGGATTCAATGAATTAAAACAAAATTTAAATGATATGTATTCAAAAATTGAAAATATGAAAACCGTAGAAGTTCTATTTGTAGATGATTTATTTAAGGGTAGAGAAACTGTTACACAATTTCAATTAGAACAAATGTACGCTGTTTTTAATTATCGTTATTTAAACCATTTACCTGTTCTATTATCATCAGAAAAAATAATAGATGATTTATGCCAAATTGATGTTGCTTTAGGTTCAAGGATTTTTGAAATGTCGCGAAATTATTTAGTACAAATTGAAGGATATCCAATGCAAATTAATTACCGATTAAGAGCTTTAAATTATTAATAATATTGAGGTGTTAATATGAAAGACTTGGTAACAAAAAAGGAGTTTATTCAACTTAGATCACAAGGTACAAGTTTTAATAAAATAGCGGAAAAATTAAAAGTAAGTAAAACTACTCTAATTGAATGGAACAAAGAATTTGAAAAAGAAATAGCTAATCTTAAAGCAATAGAATTAGAAGAATTATTTCAAATGTATTATGTTCAAAAAAGGAAACGAATTGAAATTTATGGAAATCAATTAGAGAAAATAATTGGTGAAATAGAAAAAAGAAATCTCTCTGATTTACAAACTGATAAATTATTTGAGCTTAAATTAAAATATCTAGAACACTTAAAAAAAGAAGAAATAGATTTGTCTATTCAGATAGAAGAAGATCTAGATGATTATCTAACAAACTTTAACAGGACTATAACAAAGTTCAGTATTTAAAATTCCTTATTTGTACCAAAACTGAACCGTTTTTTTACCGTTTCTATATAATAATCACTCTTATGAATCGGAATAAATTATATGGAACTATTATCATCTACCTTTTAAATACCAATATTTACTCATTGAGTATAAAAAGTGTTAGGGGGAACGGAAAAAATGAGAATCGAATTAGAAATGCCTGCAGGTTTAGAGGAAGAATTAAGAAGTATAGTACTTTTAACAGTAAAAGATGCTTTTTCTGAATTTGTGAAATATCAGCAGACAAAAGAATGGATGAGTCTTAAAGAAGGTGCGGATTACGCTGGAGTTTCATTCAATACCTTTAAGAAATTCAGAGAGATGGGTTTAAAAGTCTGCGAGATTGATGGTGTAAAACGTGTTTCAAAAGCTGAAATTGATAATTTCCTAGAACGTAACAGTTACTAAGTAATTAACAAATAACAATGCAAGCTTGGTATGGAGACTTCTTATGTGTATTTGAAATCCGGGTCCAAATATGATATGTATTAAAAGTCAAAGTTCATAAACTTCGACAAGTTATGTTTCCTCCAAGACTTGCCTCCGAAAAGGTATGGGAGAGAATTAACATGGCAAAAAAGAAAACAACACCAATTGAATGTTATACATTAAAAAATGGACAAAAACTTTATCGATTTAAAATATATGTTGGTGTTGATCCGTTAACTGGTAAAGAACAACGAACTACACGTAGCGGTTTTAAAACAAAAAAAGAAGCAGAATTAGAGCTTGCACGAATTAAACTTGAAATTGAAAAAGGTACGTTTCGAAAAACTGTTGCCGAGACCTATCAAGATATTTATAATCTTTGGATTATGAATTACGAAAATACAGTAGAAGAAAGTACATTTGTAAAAACAAAGGGCATTTTCAACAATCATATATTGCCTGCTATGGGCAACTATAAAATTGAGAAAATCAATATTGATGTTTGTCAGAAACATGTGGATGAGTGGGCGAGAAAACTAAAGAAGTTTCGTACAGTCAAATCATATGCCGCTAAGGTGCTAGATTTTGCAATTAAGCGCGGTTATCTTCAAACAAATCCATTTGTACATGTAGATATGCCTGTAACGGCTAAAAACACAGCAAGTCTAATGGATGAGGATGAATCAGAAAACTTCTATACTCGTGAACAACTAGTTGAATTTCTGTCATGCTTAGAAAAAGAAAATAATTATAAAGCATTTGCATTATTCCGTCTATTAGCTTTCAGTGGCATGCGAAAAGGTGAAGCATTAGCTCTTACATGGAACGATGCTAACTTTAAAACAAATGAAATCCGCATTAATAAAGCGATATCAAGAGGTAAAGATAATAAACTCTATGTAAAATCAACAAAGACAGGCGTTGCTCGAACAATTAAAATGGATGAGAAAACGATGGCTGTGTTAAAAGAGTGGAAGAAAAGGCAAAAGCAAGAATATCTAGCCTTAGGCTTTAATACAACAAAACCAAAACAACTTGTATTTAGCAATGAACAAAATGAATACTTGCAACCAACAAAAACTCGAAAATGGATACTACATGTGCAAAATAAATACAATCTTGGGAAAATCACAACACATGGCTTACGTCATACACATTGCTCGTTGTTATTTGAAGCAGGTGCTAGTTTGAAGGAAGTTCAAGATCGTTTAGGTCATAGTGATGTAAAAACGACAATGGACATTTATACACACGTTACAAAGAAGGCAAAAGAAGAAGCAATCTTAAAATTCGCTGACTTTATGAGTATTTAAAACTGATTTTTTAACATCGGGTTTAACATCGGGTTGTTGAAATTAACTACGGTTTAATGAACAGTGCAAAATAAAAAACCCTTGAAAATCAAGGGTTTTGACACTGTTTGAAATCATATGAATTTCAATTATGGAGACGGCGGGAGTCGAACCCGCGTCCAGAAACTCCAATACTTAAACTTCTACGCGTGTAGTTTGCCTACTTACATTTCATGCTGCATTATGCCGACAAACAGGCGTCCTGAGCACTAACTTGGAAATCTCTTGACGGTGACTCAAGTGGCACCACCGACCGTATCCCACTAAGTTTGAGCCCCACGTTCTCTACATGGGCGATAGAGAGGCAGAGCGCTACGAGACTAAGCTGCGTAAGCTAAATTTTGTTGTTTGCCAGTTATTATATAACTTCCGTTGATGACGGAGCCGAGACCTCCGACGCGCAGCTCAAGCTTGAACCATCCCTGTCGAATCCGTAACGTCCCCTTATTATAAAGGGTCATGGTGTGAACCATGTACGGCAGTTATGCATTTAAGCATCAAACTTACTTACTGGCTGTATACATATTATACATGTGAAAACACTAGATTTCAAGGGTTCTACCCCATGTATCTGTTGGAGACATTACATAAACTTGGAGTTATTTCATTCAACATACAACATCCATTATTACTAAAACAATTTCTTAATAAATTTTCAAATCATAAACCGTAGAAAAAACTCGAACCTATTTCCCGGAATTACTATCATATGTTTATTGATTTTTTATCCTTAAACACACGTTTCATCGCGTGCTTCTCTCCGCTTCACTGCTCCCGGCTCCGCAGAAAAGATAAGATATGGATCTCTATTAAAAATTTATTTTCGTCTGTTTACTGATTTTTAGCCTTTAACACACATTCCCTCTAGCGCTTTTCTTCACTTCACTGCTCCCAGCTCCGCAGAAAAGATGTGGATCTCTATTAAAAATTTATTTTCGTCTGTTTACTAATTTTTCAGCCTTAAACACACATTCCCTCGCGTGCTTTGCTCCGCTTCACCGCTCCCACTCCGCAGAAAAGATATGGATCTCTTTTAAAAATTATTATCGTCTGTTTACTGATTTTTAGCCTTAAACACACGTTCCATCTCACGCTTCGCTTCCTTCTTACGCATATCCGCGCGTTTATCGTAATCTTTTTTCCCTTTACCTAAGCCGATTAATAGCTTTGCGTAGCCATCTTTAATATACATTTTTAACGGGACGATGGTATAGCCATCTCTTTTGACTGCTCCAAGTAATTCATTAATTTGTTTTTTATGAAGAAGCAATTTACGGACTCTTAAAGGGTCATGATTAAAGCGATTTCCTTGATCGTAAGGGCTAATATGCATATTGCTAATCCACGCTTCTCCCCTTCTTATTTGCACATAGGAATCCTTTAATTGTACTTTCCCTGCTCGAATGGATTTAATTTCTGTACCTTGCAACACCATTCCGGCTTCAAAGGTTTCTTCTATAAAATAATCATGGCTTGCTTTTTTATTTTGTGCTAAAACTTTCCCTGTTCCTTTTGCCACAACAGACACCTCACAATCTCAACAACAACTCTATTAGAAAATAATACATTTAAACAGCATAATTGCCAAGATGATGCCTCTAATTTCTTCA
Source organism: Lysinibacillus sp. PLM2 (assembly GCA_023168345.1). Classification (NCBI taxonomy): domain Bacteria; kingdom Bacillati; phylum Bacillota; class Bacilli; order Caryophanales; family Bacillaceae; genus Lysinibacillus; species Lysinibacillus sp. PLM2. The sequence goes on from AP025689.1 coordinate 3,070,112, forward strand.
TTTAGACATCTTCTCGGCGATTCGACTGATCCATGCCCCAATATCAGGAGCAACTGTATTATGTTCTAACGTCTAGAGGCTAGCCACATCAACTGCTAGCCCACAGCTGATTATCTCTTTTTAGGTTTTTTCTTTTTACCTTTTTTCGCTACGCCTTCATAAAACTTTTGTTTTTGTTTTACTTTACGTGGTCCTTTACCAGCATCACGTGAGCCTTCTTTTTCGCCTCGACCTTTACCACGGCTTCCACGTGCTGAATCGCCCTCATCTTTTTTGCCTCGGTGTTCTGCTCTTCCAGAACCACCTTCACCTCTTTTACCAGCGTGAATGACTTTCGGTGCGGCTTTACGAGTGCGGCCAGCATATGATTTCACCATGCCGACAATTTCGAAGTCAACTGATGATTCTTCAATAATGACATTGGCTACGCGAATCTTCACTTCATCCCCTATACGGAATTGGCGATTTGTATGCTCACCAATCATAATCATTTGTCGTTCGTCAAAATGATAGTAATCGTCTGTCATATTACTAATATGGACAAGCCCTTCAACTGTGTTAGGTAATTCCACGAAAATACCGAAGTTTGTAATGGATGATACCATTCCTTCAAATTCTTCACCGATTTTATCAGACATAAATTGTGCTTTTTTCAATGCATCCGTATCACGTTCTGCATCCACTGCACGGCGTTCACGTTCAGATGTATGATCAGCGATTTCATCCATTCTTTGCGCCCATTTAAATGTCGTTTCCTTCGATACGTCTCCCTCGATTAAATACGTACGAATTAAACGATGGACGATTAAGTCAGGGTAACGTCTGATTGGTGACGTGAAGTGTGTATAAAAATCAGTAGACAATCCGAAATGTCCGATTGATTCTGGGTAATATTTCGCCTGTTGCATGGAGCGTAACAGCATTGTCGAAATAACCGGTTCTTCTGGCATGCCTTCAATCGCCGCAATAATTTCCTGCAGCGCCTTTGGATGAACTGTGTTTCCTGTTCCTTTTACCACTAATCCAAAGTTCGTTACAAATTCAAAGAAGCGTTGTAGTTTTTCTGGCTTTGGATCTTCATGGATACGATAGATGAAAGGCACTTGCATCCAATGGAAATGCTCTGCAACCGTTTCGTTTGCTACTAGCATAAACTCTTCGATTAAGCGCTCAGATACAGTACGTTCTCGTAAAACGATATCTGTTGGCCAGCCATCTTCATTCACCAACACCTTCGACTCTTTAAAGTCAAAGTCGATAGCACCGCGTTCCATACGTTTATTTCGTAGAATTTCAGCAAGATCTGCCATATCCTTAAACATCGGAACAAGCGGTTCATAACGTTTCATTAATTCCTTGTCCTGATGCTCTAAAATTTTATAAACATCTGTATAAGTCATACGCTCAGTCGTTTTAATGACACTTTGGAAAATTTCGTGCTCAACGACTTTACCTGTATGATCAATAATCATCTCACAAGATAATGTTAATCGATCAACCTGTGGATTTAATGAACAGATCCCATTTGATAAACGATGGGGAATCATCGGAATAACTCGGTCAGTTAAATAAACACTTGTACCACGTTCATAGGCTTCAGTATCAATAATAGAGCCTTCTCTTACATAATAGCTAACATCCGCAATATGAACGCCTAGCTTATATGTGCCGTCTTCATTTTTTGTCACCGTAACGGCATCGTCTAAATCCTTTGCATCGGCGCCATCGATTGTGACAATGACTTCATTACGCAAATCGCGACGACCAATAAGATCCTTTTCGGTTATCTCATCTGGTACTTCCCCTGCAGCATCCACCACTTCTTGTGGGAACTCAGGTGGAATACCATGTTTATAAATAATCGATAATATGTCGATTCCAGGGTCATTTTTATGTCCTAAAATTTTCGTAATGACACCTGTTGCCGATTTTATTTCACTTGGCCAGTTTGTAATTTCAACTACTACTTTATGACCATCAACTGCACCTAGGGAATCTTCTTTTGCTACAAAAATATCCATATTTAATTTTTTGTCATCTGTTACAACAAAACCAAAGCCACGATTTGCTTGGTATGTTCCGACAAATGTTGTTTTACTACGCTCGATTACCTTTGTAACAGTACCTTCTCTACGGTCACCTGAGGATTCCTTTAAAACACGAATTAATACGATATCCCCATTTAATGCACCATTTACTTCATGTGGTGGGATGAAAATATCATCCATTCCCTCCTCATCAGGTGTGACAAAGCCAAATCCTTTTGCATGGCCAATAAATTTCCCGCGCAATAAATTCATTCTTTCTGGTAAACCATACCGATTAGAACGGGAACGAACGATTAATCCTTGATCTTCCATTCGTACTAATGTTTTTATTAGCTCTTTAAACTCATCCGCATCCTCTAGCTCAAGTACTTCCTCAAGTTCATCTGCTTTTAAAGGTTTATATTCATCATCTTTCATTAAATCTAATAAGCGCTGTTGTATTTCATTTTGTTGAGCCATATATTTTCCCTCCTTTTTGCTATACTAACTAGTATTGATTAGTTTTCACTGAATATCGTTATTCATTCCACTCAAGTGATTCTAAAAAGTCGAATACTTTTTTATGTAAAAGCTCTTTTTCTTTATCTAACGTAATCACGTGACTAGATTGATCAAACCAAGCAATATCTTTTTTTAATGATTCCACTTCGTCATATATAATATGAGCAGACTGTGGGTCAATAATTTCATCATTTGTTGATTGAACAACGAGAATGGGTGTATAAATAAAATCCAATTCTTTTCTTGTATTTGAAACGAATTGCTGTAATTCGACTAATGAAGGCATACCTTTTTGTCGAAGCTGTTCCACTTCTTCGATAATTTGCGGCTCTTCTTTCCCTTCGAAGCGTTTAAAATCCTGTGCATATTTCAGCACACCTTCAAACATTTTATCTGTCGTTCGCATTGTCATAGGCGAGCACATCGTCACAATCCCCTTTAGTGGAACATTCATCCCAAGCTTTAACGCAAATACACCACCTAAAGATAGACCTGCAACGGCAATTTCATTATAGCCTTCATTTTTTAATGTTTCGTAGCCCTTTAAAACATCCTGCCACCAGTCTTTTGGGGATGTTTCAACTAATTGTTCTGGTGCTACACCATGACCTTTATAATGAGGTGCGTGACTCGTATAACCATTTTTCTCAAGAAAACGCCCTAGCATTCGAACATCCGATGAACTACCTGTAAAGCCATGTAATAGCAATACAGCACGGGGACCCGCTTTAAAGAAAAAAGGTTGTATTTCTTTATTTCTCATCTTACCTGTGTCCTCCAACATTTATCCATAAATACAAATTTTACATACTTAACCCTAAATTTCATTATAAATTAAAAAGCCTAACCATGCTCGGTTAGGCTCACATTATTTTTAATCAATATTATAATTTTACAACTAATAATGCCAATATAAAGAAGATTACCGCAAGAATAATCGTTAATCTATGTAAAACTAAATCCATACCTCTTGCTTTTTGCTTTCCAAAAAGTTGCTCAGCTCCACCAGAGATGGCCCCTGATAATCCCGAACTTTTACTTGATTGCAATAATACAACTGCAATTAGTGCTAAGCTGTCGATTAGTAATAATGTTAAGAATAGTGTGTGCATATACTCCACCTCCTGAAATAGAAACTTCACAACAAAATATAGTATACCAAAAGTAGGCTTCATTGACAATGTTCAACGTAAATAATCAATTTGATGATATTAATTTCAGTATTTCACTTGGATAGATTTTTATTTATATTTGGTGTTCTCACTATTTTAACAATGTTAATTGTCTAAAATTATCTACAATTGACTTTGCCATGTAAAATAGTCTATTAATTTTTCTGAATTTTGTTGTAATTCTGAATCTACTTAACTATAATAATACAAAAATATATATAGGAAAGAGGTAACACAATAATGGGAGCTTTACAAAAAATCGGGAAATTTGCGGGGGATACATTTGCCCTTTGGGTATTACTCGCTGCTGGATTAGCGATGTGGATTCCAGAAAACTTTACTTGGCTTAGTGCATACATTACACCTTTACTTGGGATTGTTATGTTTGGTATGGGGATGACGTTAAAATTAAATGACTTTAAATTAGTCGTTCAATACCCAAAAGGCGTAATTATTGGTATTTTAGCACAATTCACCATTATGCCATTACTTGCTTTTGGATTAGCAGTTGCTTTCCAACTACCACCTGAGCTTGCTGTCGGTGTAATTTTAGTAGGTTGTTGTCCAGGTGGAACATCATCAAACGTTATGACATTACTTTCTAAAGGGAATGTGGCATTGTCTGTAACCATCACTTCATTCACTACTTTATTAGCACCAATCATGACACCTGCATTAATTTATTTATTAGCAAGTGCATGGTTACCTGTAGACTTCATGGCAATGTTAACATCCGTTGTTCAAGTAATTTTAGTACCAATTATTTTAGGCTTCATCGCGCAAGTATTATTTAAACCAATTGTTGCAAAAAGTATTGATATTCTTCCAGTTGTATCTGTTATAGCAATCGTTTTAATCGTAGCTGCCGTAGTTAGTGGTAGCCGCGATCGTATCATCGAATCAGGTTTATTCATTTTAGCTATCGTTATTCTTCATAATGGTCTTGGCTATTTAGTCGGCTATGGCGTAGGTAAATTATTTAATTTAAATTACGAAGACAAAAAAGCGGTATCCATTGAAGTGGGTATGCAAAACTCTGGGTTAGGTGCTTCATTAGCAACAGCACACTTTGAACCAATCACGGCTGTTCCTAGTGCGATTTTTAGCTTCTGGCACAATATTTCAGGGCCAATTCTTTCAACATATTGGTCTGCTAAAGCAAGCCGAATGGGAAGTAATAAGGATCAAGATAAGGACGTGGATTCTGATTCCGATTCAAATGTGGATGAAACTCCGGTTGAGGTTACAAGTTCGAAGTAAGGATTTATTAAATAGATTAGTATGAAAAAGCAAAGCCTGTGATTTTTACTAAACGTAAAAATTCACAGGCTTTTTAGTTTTAAGAAGAGGATTTTGTCGTTGCCGTTTTAAATTATTGTTTTTATATTTGCGAGCTTTTCAGCCATATATTCAGGTGTATATTGCATTCCTCTTTTTAACCACTGTAACATGACACCTAAATATGCGCCTAAAATGTAGCCATTTAAAATATCTTGCGGAATATCGTCTGAAGATGAAACTATACTACGATTCGTAGCTTGATAGAAAATTGTATACAGTCTTTTCCGAAACCGTGGATAACGATTTGAGTTTAACATGACAGTATAAAAATCAGAATGCTGCTTTAAATGCTGAAAAATTAAAACAAGTAAATCATAGGAGCTTAATCTATTGGAGTTTTCACTACTGTTTTTTTCGATATTTTCCGTAAGAATTGTTTCTAATTCATTTAAAATTTCTTCATTAGTTTTCTTTATAAGATCAATTTTGTCCTGATAATGAGCATAAAATGTAGCTCGATTCACATCTGCCTTTGTTGTAATATCTTGAACCGTAATGCTTCTAAAGTCTTTTTCAGCCATCAATGCGATAATTGCATCTTTTAAAACTTGCCGTGTTCTTCTTACTCGTCGATCAATATTAACCTCTTTATCCAACACAATCCCTCTTTTTGTAGAAAATACATTATATAATAAAACAATTTAGCAATAAATTGTCTAAAAAACAACATTTAATCAAATTTTATTGGTTGCCTAAAAAAATGACTATGGCTAAAGTAAATTCTATGAGTTTATTTCATTATGATTAGTCAAATTGGTCTATTGTCAATAAATTTCTCTTATTAGCGAATGTTAGAGGTGAGGAAATGAAAAAAAAGGATATATTAACACTTTTACTAGTACTTTTCGTATTTAGTGGAGGTGGAATAGGTTTTTATTTTTATTATCAAGGAACACATTATTTAAAAACAGAAGATGCCCGTATAGCAGGGGATCAATATAAAGTTATGCCACAAATTTCTGCTGAGATTACAAATATCGATGTCAAAGAGGGCGATATTTTAGTTAAAAGCGAAGCAATCGCTGAGCAAGATACAACAAATCTTGATCCTGGTATGATTCGAAAGTCCATCATTCGTGCCCCTATTAATGGAACGGTTATTAAGCTTTTATCCAAAGAGCATGAAATTGCTGCAGCAGGTCAGCCAGTTGCTATTATGATGGATATGAATCAACTATATGTTTCCGCGAATATTGAAGAAACGAATATTAATAAAGTTAAAGTTGGACAGGATGTCGATGTTTCCATTGATTCTTTAAATGGCGAAACAATTCCCGGAAAAGTACGTGATATTGGAAAGGCAACAAATTCTACCCTTTCACTAGTTCCAGCAGTAAATACGAGCGGCAATTTCAATAAAGTAACACAAAAAATCCCAATTGAAATTGCAATTCTAAAACCTGAGGATTTAGAGCTTATACCTGGATCAAATGTTGAAGTGACGATACATATTAAGTAAAAAGGAGGGACTCATTTTGTCAGCAACAGCAGTTACTCCTACTTCTTCAGATACTTCCTCTAGAGAAAGATGGCTTGCTCTTATTTCCATTATTATAGGAGCATTTGTAGCAGTATTAAATAACAGTTTGATTAATGTTGCTATCCCTAGTTTGACTACAGATTTAGGTTCTACACAAGATACAATACAATGGGTTCTTACAGGTTACATGTTAGCTTCCGGTGTAATTGTTCCGATTGTTGGATTTATGGAAGAACGCATTGGTTATAAAAAGTTTTTACTTGTTGCCTTAGGAGTTTTCATTTTTGGGACCTTTTTATGCTCGATTTCTTGGAATGATACTTCTCTGATTGCCTTTCGTGTTATTTCTGGTCTAGGTGGAGGAATTATCGGTCCGCTAAGTATGACCGTTATTTATAAGATAATGCCACGAGAACAAGTTCCAGTAGCCTTAAGTTTGTGGGGAGTTTCTGCAATGGTTGCCCCTGCAATTGGTCCTACTTTAAGTGGATATCTAATTGAATGGTTCAATTGGAGATTCTTATTTATCGTTTGTATTCCATTCGGTATTTTAGCTTTTATAGCTGTATCCATTTTATTAAAAGAACCAGAAAAGAACGCACCAAAACCTTTTGATGCTTTAGGATTTTTTCTTGCAGCCACCTTTGCAGGAACACTACTGTATGCACTAAGTAGTGGTCAAAAAGCAGGATGGGGTTCATTTGAAATTGTCGGACTATTCTTCATTTCTTTTTGGGCACTTGTATTTTTAATCTACGTTGAAGCAAATACAGAACACCCCGTTATTGAACTATCACTATTTAAAAATTTTACTTTCATGGTGAGTACTACAATTTCATCTCTTGTTATGGTTGGAATGATGGGTGCGATGTTTATCATGCCGTTATTTTTACAGAACATTCAACGCATGGGGCCTATTGATACAGGACTTTTAATGATGCCACAAGCGATCTGTATGGCCATCATGATGCCGATAGCTGGAAAATTATTCAACAAAACGGGGCCTATTCCACTAGGTATGATTGGACTTTCATTAATGGCTGTTACTACCTATATGCTTGCTTCTATGACACCTGACACTATGCATGAATGGATGATTCCTGTATTGATGTTCCGTGGTATTGGAACTGGTCTTTGTATGATGCCAATCTCTACTGCTGGAATGAATGCTGTTGCACCACATTTAGTAGGTAAAGCTTCAAGTATATCAAACCTAATCCGTGCTGTAGCGTCATCGATGTCGATTGCGGTATTTACTTTAATCATGCAAAAAAGAACGGCTCTTCATCTAGGAGAAATTTCAGATTCAATCTCGATTGAATCTACCCAATTAGCACAAAGTCAATATGGTACAAATTGGTCAAGCTCTTTGTCTAGTATCATCCAACTTGAAGCTACCTCTAGGGGCATGACAGATGTATTTTATGTTGCTTCTATGACTTTATTTATCTGTATCCCGTTAGTTTTAATTTTTAAGAAGAAAAAGAAACCTAAAGCTACAGAATCATCTGAGGCGTAGCAAGAAAGGAGATTATAATGAACAAGCTAAGAAATATTACAATTTGTACTCTTTCAGTAATCACTCTTTTGGTCATTTCAGGCTGTAATAATTCTAGTTCAGCTCAAGAGTCAACTGGTAAAGATTCGGTGATCCCTGTTGAAGTATCTAAAGTACAAGATGAGTTACTTGTTATAGGGAATATATATTCCGGTGTAATCAAACCAAGTGAAGAGATACAAATCGTTCCTAAATTGCCAGGGACGGTTGTTGAGCTTCCCGTGGATGTTGGGGATCGAGTGACAAAAGGACAAGTATTATTAAAGCTTGATGATAAGGAAATATCGAATTCAGTAAAAACTGCAGAAGCTGCAGAAGCCGCTGCAGAGGCAAATATTGGCTCCGCTGAAACAGGCCATGAATCAAATGTAATCCAATCAGAGACTGGTGTTATACAAGCGAAAAACAGCATGCTCCAAGCAGAAAATGGTATGGTTCAAGCAAAAGATGCCGTTACAAAGGCTGAAAGTGCTGTTTCTACAGCACAAAATGCTTTAGAAGATTCTAAACTAACTTTACAAAAAGCTCAGGTTGTTTTAAATGATGCTCAAATTAACTACGATCGTATGAAACAATTATTTGAAGGGTCAATTATTTCTAAAGCAGATTTTGAAAAAAGTGAATCAGCACTCAAAACTGCTCAGGCAAACTTTGACAGTGTTACATTAGCTAGTAAAAATGCAGAAACAGGTTTAGCTACTGCAAAGAAAGCCTTAGAGGCAGCAAAACAAACATATACAAATACCACAAAAGGTTATCAAGCCGCTTCTGAAGCCTATTCAAAAGCACAAGAGCAAGCTCAAATCGCACAGGACACTTCAACAATTCAAGCAAGTGAAGAAGCTTGGAAGCAAAGTCAAGTAGCACTTGAAGTTGCAAAAGATAAATTAAATGATACAACAATTACTTCTCCGATTGATGGAATAATTGGCTTTAAATATACAGATGTAAGTGAACAAGTTTCTACACAAAGCCCTGCCCTCGTTGTCGTTAACATGGATAAAGTAAAAGTATTAACTTATATTCCTTCAGAAGAGATTAATAATGTAAAGCCAGGGGATCAAGTTCAAGTAAAAACACTTTCAATAAATAACGTTACATACGGTAAAGTCAAAACAATTAGTCCATTAGATGAAAACGGAAAAGGCTACCCTGTAGAGGTTGAAATTGACAATCCTGATCTTACTTTAAAATCAGGCATGGTTGTAGATCTTCAATTTGTTACAGACGATGCTCCTGAAGGCAAACTAATTCCTTCGTCTGCAGTTTTCGATAAAGATGGAAAATCCTATGTCTATGTGGTTGAAGATAGACACCCTGTACGTCATGAGATTAAAATAGGTGACAAAAAAGGATCTATGGTTTTAGTAACAAGCGGCCTTAAAAATAATGCCCTTGTCATCACAGACAATTTGGAGTTCCTTACTCCTGAAGTAGAAGTATCTTATGAGTAATTTTTTTAAAATAAACTAGAGGCTAGTACATAACTAGTTTCCAATAAGAAGAGGCTGGGACATAAAGAGAAAAGTACAATCTATTTTAAAATATGGATTGTACTTTTTTGATATAGTGCCGTTCATTTCCGAGTCAGGCTTCGCTTTCCGCGGGCGAGCGGTGAGCCTCCTCGAGCTTTGCTCTGCGGGGTCTCACCACTGCTCTTACATCCCGCAGGAGTCTTCGCCTGACTCTCCAACGAACGACTTCTAAATTAAGTGGAGAGCAAATATTTACCATTATTTCTTATTCTACTTGTTCGAAGTTTACTTTTGTCCCAGCCTCTTTCATATTGTCTAAAAATTCCATCTACTCGACAGAGTATAACTCACACTGCTTTTCTCTATTATCTCATCTCCCACTGTCTACGAATCTACTCCACCTCTTGGCAGCCCATTCTTCTTTCTCATAAAATAAAAAAACCGGGCTCCGCTACGGAACCCGATTCGAAAATTACTTATTTTAAGTTGTAGAAAGATTTTAGTCCAAGATATTGAGCTGTTGCGCTTAGTTGATCTTCGATGCGTAATAATTGGTTATATTTCGCAACGCGGTCAGTACGAGATGGAGCACCTGTTTTAATTTGGCCTGCATTTGTAGCGACAGCGATATCAGCAATTGTTGAATCTTCTGACTCACCTGAACGGTGGGAGATGACAGCAGTATAGCCTGCACGTTTCGCCATTTCGATTGCATCTAATGTTTCAGTTAGAGTACCAATTTGGTTTACTTTGATAAGGATTGAATTACCAACGCCTTGCTCAATCCCTTGAGCTAATTTGTTTGTATTTGTAACGAATAGGTCGTCACCTACTAATTGAACGCGTTTACCAATACGTTCAGTTAATAATTTGTGACCTGCCCAGTCATTTTCATCTAAACCATCTTCAATAGAGATAATTGGGTATTTTGAAGTTAGCTCATCATACCAAGCAACCATTTCTTCTGATGTTTTCACAACACCTTCACCTGATAAATGATATTTGCCGTCTTCTTTGTTGTAAAGTTCAGAAGATGCTACATCCAGTGCAATACGTACTTCTTCACCAGCTTTATAGCCAGCTTTTTCGATGGCTTCAAGAATCACTGTAATAGCTTCTTCGTTAGAACCAAGGTTTGGTGCAAAACCACCTTCGTCACCTACAGCAGTGTTATAGCCTTTCTCTTTTAAAACTGCTTTTAAATTATGGAAGATTTCAGCACCCATACGTAATGCGTGACGGAAAGACTCAGCACCTACAGGCATGACCATGAATTCTTGAATATCAACATTATTATCTGCGTGTGCACCACCATTTAGAATGTTCATCATTGGAACTGGTAGTTGTTTTGCATTTACGCCTCCAAGGTATTGGTATAAAGGAATATCTAAGTAATCTGCTGCTGCATGGGCAACTGCTAAAGATACACCTAGAATTGCATTAGCACCTAATTTCCCTTTATTTTCAGTTCCATCAAGCTCGATTAATGCTTTATCAATAACTACTTGGTCAAGAACAGAATAGTTACCTTCTAATTCTTCAGCAATAATTGTGTTTACATTTTCTACTGCGTTTAATACACCTTTACCAAGATAACGAGATTTATCGCCATCGCGTAACTCTACAGCTTCATATTCGCCAGTTGATGCTCCCGATGGAACGATGGCACGTCCGAATGCACCTGACTCTGTAAAAACTTCCACTTCAATAGTTGGGTTACCGCGTGAATCTAATACTTCTCTAGCATAAACTTGTGTAATAAATGGCATGATGATCCAATCTCCTTTTAGTTTGATTTCTCAAATTCAAATAATGGTTTACCTGTCATTTCCTGTGGTTGATTTAGTCCTAATAATTTTAACATAGTTGGAGCTAAGTCAGCTAAAATCCCTCCATCCCGCATTTGGATGTTCTGTTTAGTAACAATTACAGGAACAGGATTTGTTGTATGTGCTGTCATAGGTTCACCTTCTAAAGTAACTACTTCATCAGAGTTACCATGATCAGCAGTGATAATTGCAGCACCACCTTTTTCTAAGATCGCGTCTACAACTTTACCTAAACATTCATCAACAGCTTCAATTGCTTTGATTGTCGGCTCTAGCATACCGCTATGGCCGACCATATCAGGATTTGCAAAGTTTAATAGTATTGCATCAAATTTATCAGCTTGTATCTCACTTACTAGTGCTTCTGTTACTTCATAGGCACTCATTTCCGGTTTTAGATCATATGTAGCTACTTTTGGGGAAGGAATTAAGATTCGCTCTTCGCCAGGGAATTTCTCCTCACGTCCTCCACTCATAAAGAAGGTTACATGTGGGTATTTTTCAGTTTCGGCAATACGAAGCTGTGTTAATCCATTTCTTGCAATTACTTCACCGACAGTATTGACTAAATCAATATTTTCAAACGCTACAAGCGCATTTACATCAGCGCTGTAATGTGTAAATGAAACAAATTTCAAATTTTGTGGGTGTTTTTCTGAAAGCTTAAACCCTACAAAAGAATCGTTTGTAAAGACAGTAGACAATTGAATTGCTCGGTCTGGACGGAAGTTAAAGAAAATAACAGCATCATTCGAATCAATAGTAGCTACCGGGCTACCTTCTTCCGTTACGACAAAAGGAACGACAAATTCATCATACACTTCACGACTGTATGAATTTTCAATACCAAGCTTTGCACTTGGAGCTGTTTGTCCGATACCGTCAACTAATGCATTATAGGATAATTGAACACGTTCCCAACGTTTATCGCGATCCATTGCATAGTAACGACCATGAATTGATGCAAATTTCCCTACACCAATTTCATTCATTTGTTTCTCTGTTTCTTCTATGTAGCCAAGTGCTGTTGTAGGACCGACATCGCGACCATCCAAGAAGCCATGTACATATACTTCCTCAACTCCATGTTGTTTTGCTAACTTTAGGAGTGCAAAGAGATGTTCATAATGACTGTGAACGCCACCATCTGATAATAATCCCATCAGATGTAGCTTTGAATTATTTGCTTTCACATGTTCAATCGCTTCAATAAATTTCTCGTTTTTAAAGAAATCCCCTTCACGAATGGACTTGTGAATTCTTGTTAAACTTTGATAAACAATTCGGCCAGCACCGATATTTAAATGGCCTACCTCAGAATTTCCCATTTGTCCATCAGGTAGACCAACCGCTTCACCACTCGCTATTAGAGTTGAGTGTGGAAACTGGTTCCAATAACGATCAAAGTTTGGCTTTGAGCTTTGTGCTACCGCATTTCCGAATACTTCATCACGAAATGCAAAGCCGTCTAGAATAATTAATGCAACTGGTTGTTTTGGCATTTTACATTGCCGCCTCCAATAATTTCAAATAAGAATCAGCCTGTAAGCTTGCACCACCTACAAGTGCACCATCGATATGTTCTTTTGAAAGTAATTCTTTAATATTTTCTGGTTTAACACTGCCACCATATTGAATACGAATTTTTTCAGAAGTTTCACGTCCATATAGTTCTTCTACTACGTTTCGAATTGCTCCACATACTGTATTCGCATCATCAGCAGTTGCTGTTTTACCAGTTCCGATTGCCCAAATTGGCTCGTAAGCAATGACCATATGTTCTACTTCTTCAGCAGTAAAACCTTCAAGAGCAGCTTTTATTTGCTTCTCCACTTTTTTCACTGTTTCGCTTGCTTCACGCTCTTCCAATGTTTCACCACAGCAAATAATTGGAACAATACCATGATTTATCGCAGCACGTACCTTTTTATTAACCGCTTCGTCTGTCTCGTTAAAATACTCTCTACGTTCTGAATGCCCTAGAATTACATAATCAACATTTACTGCTGATAACTGGGCAGGACTAATTTCTCCAGTAAATGCCCCTTCATGTTCAAAGTGCATATTTTGTGCCCCAATTGCTAAATTAGTTTCAAAGGCAATATCAACTAATGTAGGTAAATATAACGAAGGCGCACAAATAACCGCGTCAACAATTTCTTCAGATGGAATTTTATCGCGCACCGCTTCTACAAATTCAGTCGCCTCATCAAAGGTTTTATACATTTTCCAATTTCCAGCAATGATCGGTTTACGCATGAGTAAGCCTCCCTTATTTATCATTTAAAGCAACGATACCTGGAAGTTGTTTACCTTCCATTAACTCAAGTGATGCCCCTCCGCCTGTAGAGATATGATCCATTTTCTCTGCAACACTAAACTTTTCAACTGCTGCAGCTGAATCACCACCACCAATAACTGTATAACCTTCAGTTTCAGCCATTGCAAGTGCTACTGTTTTTGTACCATTGGCAAATGGTTCCATTTCAAATACACCCATTGGACCGTTCCAAATAATTAATTTCGATGCTTTAATAATATCAGCATATTCTGTTGCTGTTTTTGGTCCGATATCTAGTCCCATCCATTCATCAGGGATGCTATCAATCTCTACTGTTTTTCTTTCAGCATCTTTAGAAAATTCGCTTGCAACAATTGCATCCACAGGTAAATGTAATTGCACGCCCTTTTCCTTTGCTTTTTCAATAAATTGTTGTGCTAATTCAATTTTATCTTCTTCTAATAAAGATTTACCAATCGAGTAGCCCATTGCTTTACTGAAAGTATAGGAAAGGCCTCCACCGATTAAAAGGTGATCCACTTTATCCAGTAAATTTTCAATAACACCAATTTTATCCTTAACCTTTGAACCACCAATAATTGCTGTGAATGGTCTATCAGGATTCGATAGAGCTTTTCCTAAAACCTCTAGTTCTTTCTCCATTAACAATCCAGATACTGCTGGGATATATTTTGCAATGCCTTCTGTTGAAGCATGAGCTCTGTGAGCAGCCCCAAAGGCATCATTTATATAAATGTCAGCTAGAGCAGCAAAACTTTTTGCAAGCTCTTCATCATTTTTTTCTTCACCTTTATGGAAACGAACATTTTCAAGAAGTACAATGTCGCCTTCTTTCATATTCGCTACTGATTCTTCAACTTTTGTTCCGATCGATTCGTCCAATTTTGTCACTGGTTTTCCAATTAGTTCAGAAAGACGTACTCCAACAGCTGTTAATCGCATTTCTTCTTTTACTTCACCTTTTGGTCTTCCTAAGTGAGAAGCTAAAATTACTTTTGCCCCTCTGTTAACTAATTGTTCTATTGTAGGAATCGCTGCACGAATTCTTGTTTCATCTGTAATGGCCCCATCTTCCATCGGTACATTAAAATCAACTCGAACAAATACACGTTTTCCTTGTACATCAATATCATTCATCGTCTTCTTTGAAAACATGAAGAAAATCCTCCTAATTTTGCGAAAGGCGATCAACCATTCTAATATTTCTTGTTTATTTAAAAAAATAAGGAGCGGGCGTCTAGACCGCTCCTTTTACCCTCCATCATTATAAATGGAAAAATATATTAAGGCTATACTTAATATAGAAAAAAAGTTTAATTATGTTACACTTTTTCACAATTTGGCAAAAAGTATAACACATTTATATTAGAAGCCTTGATCAGCTATATACAGTGCCAAATCCATTAAACGTGTAGAATAACCGATTTCGTTGTCATACCATGCAAGTACTTTTACCATATTATCCTCTAAAACCATTGTAGATAGACCATCAACAGTTGAAGAATTTGAATTACCGTTATAGTCAATTGAAACGAGAGGTAATTCGTTATAGCCGAGAATTCCTTTTAGTTCTCCATTTGCAGCATCTTTTAATACGCCATTTACTTGTTCTATTGTGACGTTTGTATTTAATTCAACAACAAAGTCAACACATGATACGTTTGGAGTTGGGACACGAATTGAAAAGCCATCTAGCTTACCTTTCAATTGTGGTAATACTTTCGCCACTGCAATCGCTGCTCCTGTTGTTGTTGGGATCATTGAAACTGCACCAGCACGAGCGCGTCTAGGATCACTATGTGGGAAGTCTAAAATACGCTGATCATTTGTATAGGAATGAACAGTCGTCATTAATCCACGTTTTATCCCGAATTTTTCATCTAATACCATTGCAACAGGCGCTAGACAATTTGTAGTACAAGACGCATTTGAAATGACGTTTTCTGATTTTGAATAGTTCGTATGATTAACTCCCATAACATAGGTAGGCATCTCACCTTTTGAAGGGGCAGATAATATCGCTTTTTTCGCTCCTGCTTGCACATGCTTAGATACATCTTCCATTGAACGGAATCTTCCTGTTGATTCAATTACTACATCAATGTCAAGTTCTCCCCAAGGAAGCTTTGCAGGATCTTTTTCTGAAAGTACTTTAACCCTATTGCCGTTTACAATAAATGCATCATCTTCTGACTGCACATCCGCATCATAAATCCCATGAATGGAGTCAAATTTTAAAAGATGGGCTAATTGATGAGCATCCGTTAAATCATTCACAGCAACTACTTCAAATTGATCATGTTTCATTGCTTCACGAAACACTAGTCTACCAATACGTCCAAAACCATTAATTGCAATTTTCACAGCCATAAAATTACCTCCAAATAAACAATACTTTTATTGTACAACTACATTTTTACCTTAAGTGGGTAATATTAACCTTCATTCATTATGACCTTAAAAGATAAAGCTTATTTTTATTTCTTGTTAATTTTCTGCTAGGCCTTCGTAAAGCGAAACATAATCTAAATTGCCATATTGCACAACTTCACCTTTACATTCAACTACAGGAATCATGAGCAAATATTTTTCATGAATTTGTTCATTTTCTTCAATATTAATAATTTCAATATCAAAATGAAGCTCTTCTTGAACTAATTTTAATACAGTAAAACCTTCTTCGCATAATAAACAATCTGGTCTGCTGTAAAACTTTATTATCATTTATGTGATCCCTCTCTTATTACCAATTATTGTATCAAATTATTCAATGAATAATCAAAAATAAGCTACACAAACTAATCTGCGAACGACCTTAACTATATTAAAAGGAGGATAATTTATGAACAATAACTTTATGGATCAAACTCAATCCACTCAATCAAATATGCCCCTTTCAATGAATCATGGTGCACATGAAGTACTAGATGTTCATGAAGTATTAAGTGCTGCAATCGGCTCGTTGAATACTTTTATCTTTTTACGCCCTCATGTTCAAGACCAAGAGCTCTTAAATATTTTGGACAGACAATATGCTTTCATGCTTGATGAGTACAACATTACTGCAGAATGCTTTAAAACTGGACAAGATCCTAGTCACCCAACACGCTCTTACAAAATGCAAATGGGTAATGATTCAAAATACGGCCTAACACCTGGTCAACCAAAAAAACCGATGCAATCTGCTAATGAAATTAATGACGGTATTATTTCTGGTTGGTTGCTAAACTGCCACAAAATGAGCGCAACAGGTAAAACAACAGCTGCTCTAGAATCAACGAACCCTGTTGTACGCCGTGTGCTACAAGATTCGATTCCAAACTGTATTGAGATGGCTTATGAGATCTCACTTTACCAAAATAAACAAGGTTACTACCAAATCCCACAATTATCTACTCAAGATATGCAAGCAATGTTAAATATGTATGGTCAAGCAGACAAAGCAAAGGATATGCCTAACTAAATCTTGATGCTACCCATTACTTAGCACATGTCATGGGTAATATAAAAAATCCATTCAGTGAATATCTTTTTTTCACTGAATGGATTTTAATTTCTATAAAACCTTACTTAAGAATGCTATCGTTCGCTCATTTTGAGGATTTCCAAATACATTTTCAGGTTTACCTTCCTCAACTATGTATCCACCATCCATAAAAATGACACGATCAGCAACTTCTCGAGCAAATCCCATCTCATGGGTAACAACTACCATTGTCATACCTTCATTTGCTAATTGCTTCATAACATCCAAAACTTCTTTTACCATCTCAGGATCAAGAGCAGATGTGGGTTCATCAAAAAGCATAATTTTAGGCTTCATAGCGAGTGCACGCGCAATTGCAACACGTTGTTGCTGCCCACCTGAAAGTTGCTGAGGGTAGTTGTAGGCTTTTTCTTTAAGGCCAACTTTTTCTAATAAGGACAATGCCAATTCTTCAGCATCTTTCTTATTCATTTTACGTACTTCGATTGGTGCCATTGTCACATTATCAATTACCATCATATGAGGGAATAGATTAAACTGTTGGAATACCATCCCAACTTCAGTACGAATTTCATTAATATCTGTACTTGGATCATTTACTTTGACATCCTCAATATAGATGGAGCCATCTGTAATCTCCTCAAGCAAATTAATACATCTTAAAAATGTACTCTTCCCTGAACCTGATGGACCGATAACACAAACAACTTCACGTTCATCGATATCGTAGTCGATGCCTTTTAATACATCCAGCTTACCAAAAGACTTTTTTAAACCTTCGATTCGAATAAGGCTACTTTTGTGATTTTTGGCATCCAGTTCTTTTTTATCTAAACCTTCAACTGTACTCATGCTGCTAGCCGCCCTTCTCTTCGATTTTTACGAGGGTTGTAATCGTTGCTAAATCGTTTTTCAACCATTCCAATAACTTTTGTTAATACATACGTTAAAATGAGATATAACAATGCAGCAGCCAAATATGGCTCCCAGAAACTAAACGTAGCTCCTGCAGCCATTTTCGCAGCGAATAAAATGTCATTAGCTGCAATAACAGTTACAAGTGATGAATCCTTTAGTAACGCTATAAATTCATTACCTAATGGTGGAACCATGCGACGAAATGCTTGCGGTAAAATAATTTTACGCATTGCTTTACCATGTGATAAACCTAGTGAGCGTGCAGCTTCCATTTGGCCTTTATCTATCGACTCGATACCTGCTCTAATAATTTCCGCTATATAAGCAGAACTATTTAAAATTAACGCTGCAATACCTGAAACCATAAATCCGAATGATTGACCGAAAACCGATGGTATTAATGCTAAGTCTATAATTAATATTTGAACTAGCATCGGTGTACCACGGATTAGGTCTACATATATTTTACATGGCCAATAAAACAACTTCTTTTTGGAAGTTTTACCAAGCCCAAATAATACCCCTAGTATGATACCACCAAGAAAACCACATACGGTTAAAACAATCGTCACCCAGATACCATTTATGAAAAAATCACGGTAGTTCCAGACAATTTCCCAGCGCATATCAAAGATGTTCATCTGAAACACTCCTAATCAATTTTATTCAAGCTCTTGACCTGTAATCTCAGCTAACTTACCACTTTCTTTAAGCTTTTGAATACCTTCATTTAATAGATCTAGCAATTCTGTATTACCTTTTTTCACCATTAATCCATAGTATTCACTTTCAAAGCTATCATCTTCGATTGTGATAAGGTTTGAATCTGGATTTGTTTTAATGAATTCGATTAATACTGCATTATCACCGATAACAGCATCAACAGTTCCATTGATCATTTGTTGGATTGCGATTGGTGTTGTTTCATAAGTTAAAATATTTGTACTTGCTTGACCTTGTAGATCTTGAGCAGCGTAGTGTCCAGTTGTGTTAATTTGAACACCGATTTTTTTATCTTTTAAATCTTGTAATGAAGTAATGCCTGAATCTTCTTTTGTAATGATTAATTGAGTAGCTTCATAGTATGGTTCTGTAAAGTCAAATGTTTCTTGACGTTCTTCTGTTATTGTAATTGCAGAAATACCAAAGTCTACTTGTCCATTTGTTACTTGAGTAAATAATGGTTCCCAGCCCACATGTTGAATTTCAGCTTTAACGCCTAATTCTTCAGCTAGTGCATTAACGATATCCACATCGATACCAACGATATTTCCGTTATCATCCATTGACTCAAATGGTGCATACGCAGCATCTGTCCCTACTAGTAATTCTTTAGTTTCTGCTGGTTCTTCTGCCTCAGACGAAGTACCTTCTGTTTCAGTAGCAGTTTCTGATCCATTTGTCCCTTCACTACTATTACTATTATCACTGCTTGTTCCACATGCCGCTAATACAAACGTTAATGCTGCAAGTACTAGTAACATAAGAAGACTATTTTTCTTTAACATAAATGAAACCCCCTAAAATAATAAAATTGTTTTCAAACTAATATCTATCTTTGAAAACACTAGTAATCTATTTCATTATATTTATTAACCATTTTTTACACAATACTTAATTTTCAAAATAATAACTTTTTATTAATTTCAATGAATATTAATTAAGGTCTTCAACACTTGTTAATGTTAGATCCATCATTACATTTATTATACTAATAGAGCATTGGTGCATTACTATTTAAAAATTCTAAAAATAATAATTATGTAATGACAAGGTTATGTAAATAAAAAACCGCCATACCCAAGGCTGTTGAGTATGGCGGTTACTATTGTTAAAACCTTAAAACTAAAATAATACTTCTAACATCGATCATAAATGATTGTTTTTTTATATGAAAAGATATTTTTATCATCACTAGTTTATTCTAGAATGAATGGGGATAAAATGTTTCGGTACAGTTAAACATTTTATCCCATATTCTCATCCCCTTGATCTCTATAGGCTGCTAAACTATAGAAATCAAGTTAAGGTCTTTCTTATGAAAAATATAATTTAAAACAGTAAAATGGCGCCCTTTAAGGGCATGTTAGGATGTGATTAATGAAAAATAGCTACAATTCAACACGATTTGTAGCCTGATGTTTTTGTAATTACTTGATATTCATTAATCTTTGAACCTTTATTAATTTACTAATTTTCGAGACAATTATCAACCTTTTTCTAAAAAAAATATTATTTCACTAAGTATTCACATTATTAATAGAAAATATGTAGCGAAATAAGAATTAGAAAACCTGTTAAATAGTAGTATATACTCCCATCAAATTGGTAAAATTAATAAAGTGTCATTTTAGTAATGGCGCCCTCGGAGGGAATCGAACCCCCAGCGGAAGAACCGGAATCTTCTGTGTTATCCATTACACCACGAGGGCATGAAAAAACAGAGTAGTACCTTTTAAATGCGACTTTTTTATTATACAAATGTTACAGTTCGAATTCAACTTTTATGTAATATATTTATTTGCAATTATTTAATAGAAATTTATAGTTTTAAATTCTATAAGTTGAACATAGAATAACTGTAATGATTCTAATGGTCAAATAGTTAGGTGTTTATATTTGACCTTTCTTGACTATTCTGTGTATCATATGAATGAAGCTGAAATAAGCAATATTTCAGATGAATACTTAAAACCTTTAAGGAGGATTTTATTATGAATTTAATTCCTACAGTTATTGAACAAACTAGTCGCGGGGAACGTGCTTATGACATCTATTCTCGTTTATTAAAAGACCGAATTATTATGCTTGGTAGTGCCATTGATGATAATGTTGCTAACTCAATTGTAGCACAATTGTTATTTTTAGCAGCTGAAGATCCTGATAAAGATATTTCTTTATACATTAACTCTCCTGGTGGATCTATTACTGCTGGTATGGCTATTTTCGATACAATGCAATATATTAAACCGAAAGTATCTACAATTTGTATCGGTATGGCTGCTTCAATGGGTGCATTTTTACTTGCTGCTGGTGAACCAGGTAAACGTTTTGCTTTACCAAATGCAGAAGTGATGATTCACCAACCACTTGGTGGCGCTCAAGGTCAAGCAACAGAAATTGAAATCGCTGCTAAACGTATTTTATTCTTACGTGATAAATTAAATGGAATTTTGGCTGAGCGTACAGGTCAACCACTTGAAAGAATTGCTAAAGATACAGACCGCGACAACTTCATGACTGCTACACAAGCTAAAGAATATGGTTTAATTGACAATATCATTACAACTATAGAAGAAAAATAATTACTAAATAAAAAAAATCGCGCTTTACGATATAGTTCGTAAACCGCGATTTTTTTATATTATAACAATAAAAATGCTCGCATTTCCTGACCAAAATGCCAATGAGTTGCGAGCGTTTACATATATACTATACATTATTCTTGCTTTTCAATGATTTTAGAAAGTCCTTCGATTGCTTCATTCTCATCATTGCCGTCAGCAATTAGGGTAATTGTTGTGCCTCTTGCAATGGCTAAGCTCATAATTCCCATAATAGATTTAGCATTTACTTTCTTTTCATCTTTTTGAAGATATACTTCTGATTTATATCGATTTGCTTCCTGTACAAATAAGGCCGCTTGTCTAGCTTGTAAACCTGTTTTCAACTTAACTTCTAAATTGGTTTCAACCATCTAATATACTCCCTTTCACAACCGTTCATCAATATATATTTTTATCTTATCGAAATTACCAAAAAAGAACAATAATGTTCTCCTTATTTTTTCAATTTAGTTTACTTGTTCACCGCGGCGAAGCGCTTCGGCAATTTCATCTATTTTTCTTAGCCTATGATTGACACCGGATTTACTTACTGTTCCTGTCGATACCATTTCCCCAAGCTCTTTTAATGTGACATCCTGATACTCAACTCGTAATCTTGCAATTTCACGAAGCTTTTCGGGTAACTGATCTAAACCAATAGCATTTTCAATAAATCGGATGTTTTCCACCTGTCTAATCGCTGCACCAATTGTTTTATTTAAATTTGCTGTTTCGCAATTGACAATACGATTTACACTATTACGCATATCTCTTACAATACGAACATCCTCAAACTTTAACATCGCTTGGAATCCACCTACTATTCCTAAGAAATCAGAAATTTTCTCTGCTTCTTTTAAGTATGTGACAAATCCTTTTTTTCGTTCAATTGTTTTGGCGTTTAGTTGAAATGTGTTCATTAGTTCTGCTAATGCATCGCCGTGTTCTTTATATAGTGAATAGATTTCAAGATGATATGATGAGGTTTCAGGGTTATTAACTGAGCCACCTGCTAAAAATGCACCACGCAAATATGCACGCTTTTCATTCTTATTTCGAATGAGTGTTTTGGAGATAGAATGATTGAACTGAAAATCTTCAGATATGATTTCAAGATCCTTTAGTAGATCGCGCGCACCCTCCCGAACCCGACAGATGTATACATTATTTTTCTTCAGTCTCATTTTTTTACGTACTAATAATTCTACATTATATCCATAAAGTTTTTTTATAATTGTATAGAGTCTTCTAGCAATCGCTGCATTTTCTGTTTGTACATCTAAACTAAGTTGTCTATTTGCAAATGATACCGAGCCGTTCATACGGATTAATGCGGATACTTCCGCCTTTAAACAGCTATCATTTGCTTCTATTTGGGTTAGTTCCTTCTTTGTCTCCGATGCAAATGACATCCATTATAACCCCCCTTTCAAACTATGTATGGAGAATATCATATCACATACTTAGTACTAAATAACATATTTAGGTGCATAATCGCTTAACCATTGTGCTATTCTCGTTGATTCATGACGAACTACACCTGATTGTATAATGGCGATATCCTTTTTAATGACTTCTAATCCCATCATTTCTAATTTTTGAACATCTACAGATACTGGTTCTGCATTCTCTTCTTTATAATTTTCCTTAATCGGTGAAGGTAATTCAAAGTTATTTACTAAAATCGAATCCAGGCAAGGCTTTCCTACATGATCATAAATTGCTTGCACATGGTCACAGGCATTGTATTTAAGTGTTTCACCTTTTTGAGTCATTAAATTGCAAATATAAATTTTCCGACCTTTTGCTTTAACGACTGCCTCTCCAATTTCATTTACTAATAAATTTGGAATAATGCTAGTATATAAACTTCCTGGTCCGATTAAAATAATATCAGCTGTTTGAATTGCTCGTATCGCTTCAGGAAGCGGTTTCACATGTTTTGGTTCTAAAAAGACTCTTTTAATGGGTAAATGGGAACTTGGAATTTTTGATTCACCTACAATAAAAGAACCATCTATTAATTCAGCGTTTAAAGTAATTTTTTTATTTGCTGCAGGAATCACTTTTCCATGCACATTTAGTACTTTACTCATTTCAGCAATCGCATGGCTAAAGTCTCCTGTTATATCCGTTAGAGCTGTAAGCATTAGATTCCCTAACGAATGCCCGCCAAGGTCTACTGAATGGGCGAAGCGATATTGGAACATCTGTTCAACCAATGGTTCTGCATGAGAAAGAGCTGCGATGACATTTCGAATATCACCTGGTGGTGGAATATCGTAGTCATCACGAAGGCGTCCTGAAGATCCACCATCATCCGCAACAGTTACGATGGCTGTTATATCAAAGGGATATTTTTTTAATCCCCTCAATAATGTGGATAATCCAGTTCCACCTCCGATCACTACGATACTCGTTTTCTTTTTCTTCATTACTTCAATCCTTTCTGCGGTCTATATCTCTATGGGTGATTACAGTTTGATAGCTTTGTTTAAATAGTTTTCCGTAATATTCTGCTAACGTAACTGAACGATGCTGTCCTCCAGTACATCCAAAAGCAATGACTAATTGTGACTTTCCTTCATGTATATACTGAGGAATCATAAAGCTAAATAAATCCGTTAGTTTTTCAATTAATATTTTTGTTTCATCTGTTGCTAATACATATGAAGATACTTCTTCTTGTAATCCTGTTTTATAACGTAACTCTTCTACATAATATGGATTTTTTAAAAAACGGACATCAAATACTAAATCAGCATCAATGGGTATGCCATTTTTATAGCCAAAGGACATCACGTTTAATGAAAACTGCGGTCCTGCTAAGCTTGAAAACTCATTTGCAATACGTTCTCTTAGTTCTCTTGGCTTCATGGAAGATGTATTATAAACATATGTTGCTCGTCCTCTTAATTCTGAAAGGAGCATTCTTTCTTTTTTTATGCCTTCAAGGGGCAATCCATTTGGCTCAAGAGGATGCGATCTTCGTGTTTCTTTATAACGTCGAACAAGTGTCTCATCATCTGCATCTAAAAATAAAACTCGTGTGACAAGATCTTCTTCTTTTTCTAACTTATCAAGAGCATCGATTAAAGAGTCAAAAAACTCTCTACCGCGCATATCCATTACAGCAGCAACACGGGTAATTTTTCTTTCCGATTCTTTCATTAGTGCTAAAAACGTTGTTAATAACTCTGGTGGTAAGTTATCAATACAGTAATAACCTAAATCCTCAAAGCTTTGAACCGCTACTGTCTTTCCTGCCCCACTCATCCCAGTGATAATGACAATTTCATGTGTAAAGCGATCACTTCTACCCATGATCAACATCTCCTTTTTAATGTTCGTTCGACGTCTGGATTCTTTTACTTAGCAATTCAAAATCTTCTGTGTATTCAAAGGTGCCATATTGAATTCCTTCATTTAATGCAGCAAAAAGTAAATTCGTGCGATCACCCTCAGCCATTGGTAAGGAGTGAAGGCTTTCTATCGAATGCCATGCCAATTTCCCTTCCCTTGTTTGCTCGAAAGGAGTCCCCTCTATTCCGTGAGAAACAAATGTGTATAGCATCCATTCATCAACAACTTCATCATTCTCTTTTATCACCATCGTAAAAATTCCCTTTAGATGGACATTTTTTGGTGTAGCGTTGGTTTCTTCATGAAATTCTCGAATAGCAGCTTCATAGATGGATTCGCCACTTTCCATTTTTCCACCTGGGGCTACAAACCAACCTCTTCTTGGTTTTTGAAGAAGCAGAACTTTTCCATCCTGTACTGCTAATAAATTTGCAATTCTCTGCATAACAACACCTCTAATCTAACTACAACTTCAACTATTTCTATTATAACTGCATTAATCCACTGGTTACAAAATAATATGATTTTTTTACGAAATAAACACAAATTCAAAAAAAAGGTTGTTTCCAAATTGTTTCGGAAACAACCAAATCTAAATCACACAAAAAGGGGGATAACGTTTATAAAACCATTATAGCCCTTTAATATTTCATAGAAGTTACATTCAAGTTAAAACCTTATTAAAAATCAGCTTTTAATGCTAAATTTTTCTTTTAATTCTTCTACATAGTGTTGTGCTGTTTGTGCAGCAATACTTCCATCACCAGTAGCAGTAACAATTTGTCGCAACATTTTATCACGGACGTCTCCCGCAGCAAAAATACCTTTCACACTTGTTTCCATTTTTTCATTCGTTACAACATATCCATTTTCATTTAGTATGCCTAAACTTTTAAATGGTGCTGTAAGTGGGACCATACCGATATAAACGAAAACACCATCAGCTTGAACAACCTGTTCAGAGCCATCAACAGTATTGATTAATGTTACGCTACCTACTTTTCCGTCTTTTTCATTAATTTCTTTCACCGTATGATTCCAAATAAAATCAACTTTTTCATTTGCAAATGCACGGTCTTGTAGTATTTTTTGAGCACGTAATTTATCACGTCTATGAACGATTGTAACTTTGTCAGCAAAACGTGTTAAATAAACACCCTCTTCAACTGCTGAGTCACCACCGCCAACAACAATTAAATTCTTTTGTTTGAAGAATGCACCGTCGCAAACTGCACAGTAGCTAACACCACGACCACCAAGTTCTTTTTCACCAGGTACACCCATTTTTTTATATTCTGCCCCGGTTGAAATTATGATCGAACGAGTTTTATATTCTTTTGAACCTGCTTTTATCACCTTATATTCTTCGCCATCAATAATTTCAGCAACATCGCCGTAAACATATTCTGCACCGAATTTTTTTGCATGTTCAAACATTTTTGTTGATAATTCAGGTCCTAAAATTGTATCGAAGCCTGGGTAATTTTCAACTTCTTCTGTATTAGCCATTTGTCCACCAGGGATTCCACGCTCAATCATAATTGTTGATAAATTAGCACGTGATGCATAAACAGCTGCTGTCATACCAGCTGGACCAGCTCCAATAATTACTACGTCATATATTTTTTCTTCAGCCACAATAAGTTCCTCCTCACGTGAACCATTCTTTATTTAATCGTAGTGCAACTTTCACCTGACTTCAAATATATTGCTTACTTAGAGTCAAAGGGCAAGTATTCGATTAAATCCTCTACATATTTTGTCAATGTTGCAACAGATATATTATATTTCGCTGCATATTCTTTTTTCGTAACACGATTACTGTTAATCGTTGAGTAAAACATAAACTCAACTGCTGCCGCTAAAGCCTTTATATTTTTAAATTCATAGGAATTTTCTAATGCTCTTTCACATAAAACAAACCACATTTGATATAAATATTGAATTTCTGGAGTAATACTACCGCTTTTTTCATAAAGCTGTTCTGCAACTTCCATGGCTCTTACGAAGAATTTTTCAACTTTATTGTCTTTATTAAATTTGTGGTTTAATGCATAGGCTAATGAAAGTTTTTCTAAACCATTATATTTCGAAAGATCAACCCAAGTTGGGTGTGCAATAATTTCTTGCTTATGGGCAGACTTGCTTAATAAGAAGAAGCCAAACATACGATGTGCGCTATATTTACTTGTGATTTTTTCAACAATTACATCTCGGTTTTGTTCAAGAGCATTAATTTCAACATTTTTATTTATATGCTGCCACGGTTCTAACCCCTTTTTGGAAGGGTCCATGTTAACTAGTGTTTTCCATGCGTTTTCAGCTATCTCTTCATGACCACTGAAATAGGCTGATTGAGCTAACCAAAAATAAAAACCAGTATCCCCCTCAAAACCACGTTTATTCATGCTGCGTAACCAGTTAAAGGCTAATTCATGTTCACCTATTAAAGATAGTGTTGCACCTAGTTTATAACGATTTTCCCAGTCAAATGGATTTATTTTTTTCAGTAGTTTGACTAAATCCGCTAATTGCTCTTCTTCCTTTTCGTAATAAGCAATTACAGCTAAGTTACAGATTGCATGAAGGTTGCCGTGATTTTCTCGTAAGACATGGTTTAAGAGAGCCTTTGCTTGATCGATTTCCCCTGTATAAAAATAAGCAAGGGCTAAATTGTTATAAGCAGGCCAAAGATCAGGAAACGTTTCGATTAGTTGCTCTAACACTTCTATGGCTTCTTTAAATTGGCTATTTTCCATTAAACGTCGAGCCTTTTCCTGAGCTACAAATTTTTCACCATCTTCTTCGTCTATCGGTTCAAAGTCTTCCTCGTATTCTACAAAATCAAGTATTTCATTTGCTTCAAATGCATAAAGTCCATCAGGCTCCATCTGTAAGTACATCTCTGCATATTTTCTTGCATCAGAAACGATTCCCATACAACCAGAAACTTCCGCTAGGAAAAACACGAATTCTGATTCACTCGGCTCCAAGCTATGTGCGGTATGAATATGTTCATATGCACTTTCAAAATTTTCTGCATCCATTTCCATAATGCCAAATTGCATTAGTATATGGGCATCATCAGGGCTTAGCTCTGCAGCTCTTTTCATGTATTTATAAGCTTTTGCCATTTGATCTTGTTCAATAGCTTTTAGTGCTTTTTTAAAGTAATAATCACCATTTGGAATAAACGAAACGATATTATTCTCTTGCTTTTTTCTACGTTGATTTTCCAAATTGATTCCTCCAAAACATTTTCGTATAACACGAAAGAAGGAACGTAAAAATACGTTCCTTTAAAATCCTTAATATTATAACATAATTAAATGATTCTTCATTATATCAGATGTGTTATTTTTTTGTACTTGCACGCTTTTCTTCATGACGAGTTTTTAGTACTGCTAATACGTCGTACACACTAATTTTTTGTTCTTGTAGTAGTACAAGTAAGTGATAAATTAAATCGGCTGCTTCCCATGTTACTTCTTGTGCATCGCGATTTTTTGCACCAATCACTACTTCTGTTGCTTCCTCTCCAACCTTTTTACAAATTTTATCGATCCCTTTTTCGAATAAATATGTAGTATAGGCACCTTCAGGCATATCAACTTCTCGTTTGCGAATTATTTCTACTAATTGAGGGATGATATCAACAGATCCTACAGACTCTTTTTCAACCACTTGTTCTGTAAAGCAAGATCTAGTCCCATTATGGCAAGCAGGACCAGCTGGAATTACTTCCACTACTAAAGCATCTTGATCACAGTCTGCTTTAATTGAAACAACCTTTTGTATATTACCACTTGTTGCTCCTTTATGCCACAATTCTTGACGAGAGCGTGAGTAAAACCAAGTTTCACCTGTTTCAATCGTTTTTTGTAATGATTCTTCATTCATATACGCAACAGTTAATACTTCTTTTGATTGTGCATCCTGTACGACTGCTGTTATTAAACCTTTTTCGTCAAATTTTAAACCGTCCATTATCTTACATAAACTCCTTTATCACGTAGATAGCCTTTAACTTCTGCTACACTCGTTTCTTTGTAGTGGAAAATCGATGCTGCAAGAGCTGCATCAGCATCAACATCTTGTAAAACCTCTAAAAAGTGTTCTGCATTACCTGCTCCACCACTTGCAATTACTGGTACAGTTACTGCATCTCGAACCGCTTTCGTTAGTCCTAAGTCGAAGCCACTTTTTTCTCCATCTTGATTCATACTAGTTAGCAAAATTTCACCAGCACCTAATCGTACTGCCTCTTTTGCCCAATCTACTGCTTTCCATTCCGTTTTATTGCGACCACCATGTGTATAAACCATCCACGTTCCATCTTCTTCACTGTATCTTGCGTCTATCGCCACAACAATACATTGAGCACCGAAGAAATCCGACCCTTCTTTTATAAGCTCTGGTCTTAATAATGCTGCCGTGTTAACTGACACTTTGTCCGCACCTGCGCGAAGAATTTTTTTCATATCATCGAGGGTACGAATTCCTCCACCAACCGTAAAGGGAATTGCTAATGATGAAGCCGTTTTTCTCACCACATCTACCATGGTTTCTCGCCCTTCGTGAGATGCGGAAATATCTAAAAATACTAATTCATCTGCACCTTGTTCATCGTAAAATTTCGCCAGTTCTATAGGATCTCCTGCGTCTCGTAATTCAACGAATTGAATCCCCTTAACTACACGCCCCTCTTTTACATCTAAACAAGGAATAATTCTCTTTGTTAACATGCAGACACCTCCACACCGCGTAGCCATTGCTCTAGCAAATACATGCCAAACTTACCTGATTTCTCTGGATGGAACTGCATCCCTGTTAAACTTCCACTTTTCATGACCCCTGGAACTTTCACACCTTCGTAATCAGCATACGCCACTAGTTCGTCTTGCGCAAACTCCGTTGCATAAAAGGAATGCACAAAGTAAACGAATTTTTCCTTAGGCATTGATTTTTCTTCTAGCCATTCTGGAACTGAAGTAAATTGCAACTCATTCCATCCCATATGTGGAATACGTGATACACCTTCAAATCGTTTAACATGTCCTTTGAAAACGCCAATACCTTCTGTTAATTCGATTTCATCACTTTTTTCAAATAGTAGCTGCATTCCTAAACAAATTCCTAATAGTGGTTTATTTAGTATCTTTTGCTCTACTATAAATTCATTTAGTTTTGTTTCATTTAATCGTTTCATCGCATCTGGAAAGGCACCTACACCTGGTAAAATCAGTGCATCACAAGCTTCTAGCACTTGAAAATCAGAAGAAATAACTGGTTCACAGTCTAAACGTTTCAAAGCTTGTTCTACACTAAATAAATTACCCATCCCATAATCAATTACGCCAATTTTCATGTTAACAATCCTTTCGTTGAAGGCACACCTTTTACACGTGGATCAATTTGTACCGCATCATCAATACTTCTTGCTAACGCCTTAAAGATTGCTTCAATAATATGATGAGTATTATGACCGTATGGAACAAGTACATGGACATTCATACGTGCTTCTAATGCAAACTTCCATAAAAACTCATGGACAAGCTCTGTATCAAAGGTTCCGACTTTTTCAGTTAATGTAGGAGTAACACGGTATTCCAAATGGGGACGATTTGAGCAATCAATGACTACTTGTGCTAGTGCATCATCCATTGGAACAAAGGCATTTCCATAGCGTTTAATTCCCTTTTTATCTCCTAACGCTTCTCTGATTACTTGACCTAATACGATTCCGATATCCTCTGTTGTATGGTGGTCATCAATATGAGTGTCACCGTGAGCGAGTATCTTACCATCAAAAAGACCATGTTTAATGAAAAGATCTAACATATGGTCCATAAAAGGAACCCCTGTATTAACCTCTGCTTTTCCTTCACCATCTAAGTCTAATTCAACACAGATTTTCGTTTCGTTTGTCATACGTTCAACTTTTGCATATCTTCTTTTCAATTCGCTCATTTTTTACTCTCCTTTAGACCAACCACGAGATTCTACTGCACGAGCATGACCTTCAAGACCTTCCATTCTTGCAAGTCGAGCAATTTTTGGTGCATTTTGTTCCCATGTTTTTTCACTATAATAAACAACATTTGTTCTTTTTATAAAGTCATCCACGTTTAAGCCACTTGCAAATCTTGCTGTACTGTTCGTCGGTAGGACATGGTTTGTACCTGCAAAATAATCTCCTACCGGTTCTGAGCTATATCGACCGATAAATACAGCACCCGCGTGGCGAATTTGTTCAGAAACATCTACTGCATCCTTTGTAATCACTTCTAAATGTTCAGGTGCTAACGAATTTACTGCTTTAATTGCACGTTCCATATTTTCAGCAATATAAATTTGACCAAAGTTCTCAATGGATTTACGAGCAATCTCTTCTCGCGGCAGTCCTGTAAGCTGTTTTTCAACTTCTTCCCTTACTTCTACAGCTAGTCTTTCACTTGTTGTGATTAGCACAGCACAGGCTAATGGATCATGTTCTGCTTGAGATAATAAATCTGCCGCCACTTCATCAGCAAAAGCTGAATCATCAGCTAATACACAAATTTCACTTGGACCAGCAATCATGTCAATGGCTACTTCACCAAACACTTCACGTTTAGCTAGGGCTACAAAGATGTTACCTGGTCCTGTTATTTTATCAACCGGTGCAATCGTTTCTGTACCATAGGCAAGTGCCGCAATTGCCTGTGCACCACCAACTTTATAAATTTCTGAAATTCCTAGAATTGAAGCAGCAACTAAAACTGCTGATGGGAGCTTTCCTTCTTTCCCTGCAGGAGATGTGATGACAATTCGTTCAACACCCGCTACTTGTGCAGGGATTACGTTCATTAGCACAGAAGATGGGTATGCAGCAGAACCGCCTGGTACATATAAACCAACTGCATCGAGCGGAATGATTCGTTGTGACAGCCAAGACCCATCCGCTAAAGGAAGTTTATAGCCGTCTCGTTTTTGCGCTTCGTGATAGTAACGAATATTTTCAGCTGCCTCTACTAAATCTTGTTTTAATTGTGGATCAAAGTCTGCTACAGCCTCATCAATTTCTTCTTGTGATACACGAAAATCACTAAGGGAAATACCATCCCACATCTCACTATATTTTCGAACAGCCTCATCGCCATTTTCACGAACATCTTGCAAAACTTTGCGAACAGTGTTTAATTGCTCTTCATTGCCACCTTCTAGTTGTCTTTTTAATGATATAGAATCAGTTAGCTTTGTAATTTTCACAAGTTATCCTTCTCTCTAATTAACTAGTTTTTTTAATCGGGATACGATTTCTTGGATACGGGCACTTTTCATTCGATAACTTACTGGATTAGCAATTAATCGAGAAGAAACATCTGTTATATGTTCATATTCAACAAGACCATTTTCCTTTAACGTTCTACCTGTTGATACGATATCGACGATGCGATCAGCTAATCCAATCATCGGTGCAAGCTCGATTGAACCATTTAGTTCAATAATTTCTACTTGTTCGCCAATTTCTTTGTAATAATTCATCGCAATATTCGGATATTTCGTTGCAATACGTGGTGCAATTTCATTCATCGTTGTATTTGGTAATCCTGCTGATGCGATATAGCATTGACTTATTTTCAAATCTAGCAATTCATGAACATTTCTTTTAAGCTCTAGTAATGTATCCTTCCCTGCTATGCCGATATCTGCTACCCCGTGTTCAACATATACGGGTACATCCATTGGTTTTGCCAATATAAAACGAATTTTTTCTTCAGGAATTTCAATCATTAGTTTGCGGGACATTTCCACTTCTTCAGGCAAGTTAAATCCTGAATCAATCAACATTTGGTATGCTTCCTCAAAAATTCGTCCTTTCGGCATTGCAATTGTTAATTCTGTCATTGCTCAACATCCTCCTGGCTTACATAAACAACTTCATCAAATAATTTGATAAATGCTGGTTCGTCTAAAAGTCCTTCCTTCGCTTGTAGTGTTACAAGTTTACCTTCAGTTCGTAATGAATTAGCAATCCCTAATGCTTTTGTAAACTGTGCATTTTCAAAAATAACAAGAGACGTTTGTTCTTCTTTTTCTAGTGCAGGGAGTATTTCAAGTAAACGGTCAACACGAAGTCCAAAACCTGTAGCCCCTACATCATTACCAAAGCGTTGCAATAATCCATCATAACGTCCACCATTCCCAAGAGGGAAGCCGCTTCCTTCTGCAAACACTTCAAAAAGCATTCCTGTATAGTAGTTCATGTGACTAGAAAGCGTGAAATCGAATGAAACATACTCAGATAAATCAGCAGCCTCCATAATTTCAGCAAGCTGTCTCATATATAAAAGAGCATCATTTTTGGATACGTACTTTTCAATTTGCTGTATTGATTCAATATTTGTAGCTTCGTTAATAAACTCCAACAGGGCATTTGACTTTGTTTTAGGTAATTCAAAAGCTACAACTGCTTCCTCAAAGCCAACATAGTTTCGCTCTACTAATAGTGAGCGAAGTTTATTTGCTTGTTCTTCACTCTCTGTATAATCTTTTAAAATGCAGTTTAAAACTCCTGCATGCCCGATTGTTACTTTAAAAGAGTGAATACCATAATTTTGAAGAAGGTTAATAGCAGTAATAATTACTTCCGCATCTGCAAAAACTGTCTTATCTCCAATAATTTCAACACCCATTTGATCAAATTCTGCCGGGCGTCCCCCTTCTGTTTGCTGTGCTCTAAAAACATTTGCGAAGTAAGCTAAACGTAAAGGAATTTTTTCCTTTAATAATTTTGACGTTGCAACACGTGCAATTGGCGTTGTCATGTCTGGTCGTAAAACAAGGGTATTTCCTTGCGTATCCACTAATTTAAATAATGAGGCATCATATATTGCGGATGCTTTACCAACAGTATCGTAATATTCTAAGGTCGGTGTTTTGATAAAATCAAAGCCGCGTACACGAAGAAATTTACGTCCAATTTGTTGCATTGCCTCCATCTTTTCGTATGTAATCGGGAATGTATCTCGCATCCCTATCGGTTTTTCAAACATTTTAATCGATGACATTTTTCCACTTCCTACTAATTTTACTTTAGTGTGCTAGAGTGTTAGAGAACTAGTTTATGAAAGTATTGTAACTAATAATGAATTATTCGTCAATTCATTTATTCACTTCTACAGGTTTAACTAATTATAGAGCTATAAAACAACAAAACCCACTATTTAGAAAATAGTGAGTTTTTCTTTGCATTCATGTATTCTGCCATATTGGAACATCGTTCTTTTTTCGCTCTGCCATTTCTTCTGCTGTATAAATAATACGCATTGGATTCCCGCCGCACATCGATCCAGCTGGCACATCTTTATGAACTAATGTTGCAGCAGATACAATTGCTCCATCACCAATTTCCACACCGGGTAATATCGTTGAATTTGCACCAATCATGACATTACTTCCTATGTTTACATCACCTAAACGATATTCGTCTATTAAATATTCATGTGCCAATATCGTTGTATTAAACCCGATAATTGTGTTATCTCCAATTGAAATGCGCTCTGGAAACATTGAATCTGGCATAACCATTAAAGCTAACGATGTCTTTTGACCGATTTTCATTTTTAAACAATTGCGATAAATCCAATTTTTCCAACTCATAAATGGTGTAATGCGTCCAATTTGGATGAAAATAAAACACTTCATCACTTTCCAAAAGGAAACGGTTCTATATACATGCCATAATGAGTTGGCCCCTTCTACTTTGTATCGTTCCGTTCTCCTCATAAATGAATTACCCCTTCACAATCGACAATAAATCAGACATATGATAAAGAATATAATCTGGATTAAATTGTTTTAAAAACGCTTCTCCTTTTAATGACCATGAAACACCAGCTGTTTTCACTCCTGCATTTTTCCCTGCTTCGATATCATGGTAATTGTCTCCAATCATCATCACTTCACCTTTATCGACCCCTAATTTTTCGATGGCTAACAACACAGGCTCAGGGTCTGGCTTTACATTTGTGACATCTTCAATACCGATCCAAAACTCAAAGAAATGGCGGGCTCCCATAATGTCTAATCCGCGCTCGATCGTATCACGTCTTTTTGTTGAAACGATGGCTAAACGAATTCCTTGAGCTTTTAATTGCTCTAGTGTTTCGATGACCCCTTCATACTCTGTCACTAACTCATCGTGATGCTCATGATTCCACGTACGATATTTTAAAATCATATCCTCTACTTCTTCAGGTGCAATCTCCTCAAAGGTTTCTTTTAAGGATGGTCCTATAAATTGAATACAATCTTCTGGCTTGTACACCCCAGGGAATCTTTCTTCTAAGACGTGCATAAATGTTTGAATGATTAAGTCATTCGTATTTAGCAATGTGCCATCAAAATCAAAAAGTAAAGCTTTCATATTTTTTCTTAACTCCTTTGTATACCAAGGTGAAGCATGAATGGATTTTTAATTTTAGGTAAAATTATTTATCTTTATATCTCACTACTGGCCGAACTTTAAGTCTTCGATAAACGATTCCAATTACACCGATCAGTATACATAAAATAGATACTACCTGTGCTGATCTCAAATCAAGTCCAAATAGGTATAGACTATCTGTTCTTAAACCTTCGATAAAGTATCGACCGATCGAATACCATATTAAATATGAGAAAAAGATTTCTCCTCGATGTAAATTTACTTTTCGTAGTAATAATAAAATAATAAGTCCCACTACATTCCATAAAGATTCATATAAGAATGTTGGGTGGAAATAGGATAATCCATACACTGGATCGTTGATATACATTTGATTGATAATCCACTCCGGTAACATTAAACTGCGTATAAACTCTTCTGAAACTGGGCCACCGTAAGCTTCCTGATTCATAAAATTGCCCCATCTACCAACAATTTGGCCGATTAAAATACTTGGAGCTGCAATATCAGCGACTTTAAGAAAACTGATACCCTTTTTACGACAGAATATTAATGCAGTAATAATCGCTCCAATCAAAGCTCCATGAATGGCAATACCACCATTCCAAATTTGAATGATTTTATCGGGATTTGCGCCATAATAATCCCATTCCATCGCTACGTAATAGATACGAGCACAAATGATTGAAATAGGAATAGCCCAAATAAGTAAATCTGCAAAGAAATCCTTTGGCAAACCTCTTTTCTTCCCCTCATACTGGGCAACTATATATGCTATAACAATACCAGAAGCAATTAATATTCCATACCATCGTACTGGAATGCTTCCAATGGTAAAAGCAACTGGATTGATATCAAGTAATAAACTCATTCCTTGTCTCCTCTCTGGCTTAAAATAGATCTTTATTTATTAATAGTCATCTAGATCGTCTTGCATTGAAATTACTTCATCTAAACGGCGTGAAAATTCCTGGGCTGCATTTACACCAAGTTTTTTCAATCGATAGTTCATTGCCGCCACTTCAATAATTACTGAGACGTTTCTTCCTGGTTGAACAGGAATCGTTAATTTCGTAATTTCTGTATCAATTATTTTCATCTTTTCTTCGTCAAGACCTAGTCGATCATAAACTTTTTCTGGATCCCAGTTTTCTAGCTCTACAATCAGTGTAATTCGCTTTTTAGGTCTTACTGCACTAGCACCGAACAGTGTTATTATGTCAATTATTCCAATTCCACGAATTTCTAAAAGGTGTTCTAATAAAGGCGGTGGACTACCAACGATTAAATCCTCAGCTTCTTGCCGTATTTCCACACAATCATCAGCTACTAACCGATGACCCTTCTTAATCAATTCAAGAGCTGTTTCACTTTTCCCTACACCACTTTTTCCAATGATTAATACACCAATCCCATAAACGTCCACAAGTACACCATGCATTGCTGCTGAAGGTGCTAACTTACTTTCTAAAAAATTCGTTAATCTACTTGAAAATCTTGTCGTTTTCATCGATGTAGTAAGTACTGGTACACTATTTTCATTGGATGCTTTAATCAGCTCTTCTGGCACTTCCATTCCTCGAGATATGATGATAGCAGGAGTGTCTTGTGAACAAAGCTTTAACATGCGTTCATATTTTAAATTTGATGGAAGCATATCAAAAAAAGATAGTTCTGTTCGTCCAATTAACTGTACACGGTTTGCCGGATAATGTGTAAAATATCCCGCCATTTCTAAGCCAGGGCGAGAAATATCACTTGTAGTTATGTAACGACCGATTCCTTCATTTCCACTCACTAAATTTAAGTTAAATTTTTCCATAACATCTTTCGACGTAACTTGTATCATGTTTAACACCCCTTACCTTAATTGACATACTGTACTTATTTTAGCATGTTATAGTAGAAATGAAATCAATTATGTCGAATCTATATAAATAAACAAAACTTCCATTACTCTCTTAGAATAATCTCCCAAAGTAAAAAAATAAAAAACGACAAAATCTATATAAAAGATTTTGCCGTTTAAAAAATTATTTAAGTGTTGCTAAGTAAGCTGCCGCAGCTTTTGCGTCATCACCTTGAACGATATTAGGAGGCATGCCACCTTGTCCATTTTGGATAACGTTTAAAATCTCTTCTTCTGAAAGACGAGACCCAACATTATTTAAAGCAGGGAAGCTACCCATACCTTCTAAATTTTGACCATGACAAGATATACAATTTCCTTGTACAACTGCTTGACCATCTGCCGCTGCTTGATCAGTAGCGCCATCATCAGTTGTACCTTGCTCTGTACCATCAGTAGCATTGTCATTTGTAGTATCTTCGTCAGTAGTATTTGTTTGCTCTGTTGCTGTGTCTGTATTTGTTCCAGTATCAGTTGCTTCATCTCCGCCACCACAAGCAGCTAGGAAAATCGCGGAACCAAACACAAGAGCAAGCCATGCTTTTTTCATTTTGTACCCCTCCATTGTATAAATTTTGTTACTAAGAAAATAATATCCTTTTTAGTAACCGTTTTTCTCTGATTTCACAAATCTTTAAAAAAAACGTCAAATATTATATTACCATATTTGGAATCATTTTTTCACTCAATCAGCTTCAAACGGTAAAAGGATATAAATATTCAGTTACGTTATTTTTTTCGTAATAGCAAAGTTTTATACATGATACCTTCGGTAATGATAAATATTATTTGTACAAACATTTATGGCACACCAACATAAAACAACAAATGGAGCATAAGTTGGTAAAAAGGGGTGTGCGAATTTTGAGAACATTATTATATGAAGTGAAAAATCATATTGCCTACATAACATTAAATCGTCCTGAGGTTTTAAATGCATTTAATTACGAAATGTTAGTGGAATTGGAAATAGCAGTTGAATCTATACTTCAGAATTCTAATATTAGAGCAGTAATTCTTCAAGGAGCAGGGGAAAAAGCTTTTTCAGTTGGTGCTGATTTAAAGGAACGGAAACATTTATCGCATTCACTTGTTATTCGTAATTTAAATAAGTTTGGACAAGTTTTTAACATGATAGAGCAGTTACCTCAAGTAACCATTTGTGTTTTAAATGGATACGCATTTGGAGGTGGCCTTGAATTAGCCCTATGCTGCGATTTTAGAATTGCCTCATCCAACATAAAAGTTGGTTTAACAGAAACCAGTTTAGGAATTATACCTGGAGCAGGCGGAACTATACGTTTACCAAAACTCATTGGACAAACAAAAGCGATGGAGCTAATCCTAACGGCACAACATATAACGTGTGAGGAAGCATATCAAATTGGTCTTATTTCAAAAATTTGCACGACTGAAGAGCTAAGTGAAACGGTTGAGGATTTTGTTCAATCGATTCTAAAAAACGCTCCTATCGCCCTTCGACAAGCAAAATTTGCAGTGAAACATGGTATGAATGTGGACATACAAACAGGTTTACAAATAGAGCGTAAAGCATACGAATTAACATTAAACACCGAAGATCGGATTGAGGCTTTACAAGCATTTGCAGAGAAGCGAAAACCGGTTTTTAAAGGAAAATAGCCACTTTTGCAAATCGCAAAGTGGCTATTTATATCCCTTTATTTACGTTTCCTTGATTTTAATGCACCAAAGATTGCTGGTAATACGGAAATAAATATAATTAATAAAATAACTATTGAGAAGTTTTCTTTAATAATTGGAATATTTCCGAAGAAATAACCTGCTAAAGTACAAATAAGCACCCAAAGAAATGCACCAATTACATTGTAAATTAAAAAATATTTATAATTCATTCTACTTGCGCCTGCTACAAACGGGATAAACGTTCTTATAAATGGCATAAAACGGGCAAATACAATTGTTTTACCACCATGTTTATTAAAAAAGCGCTGTGCTGCTTGCATTCTTTCCTCATTTATAAAACGGCCAAGAAACGAATTGGGTGAAATAGCTAGTCCCACTTTTTTCCCAATATGATAATTAAGTGTATCACCTAATATTGCCGCTGAAATAAACAGTACGATTAAAGCAAATAAATTAAAAGCCCCTAGAGCAGCTAATGTACCACTAGCAAATAGTAAAGAATCTCCAGGTAAAAACGGCATGATTACGACACCAGTTTCTACAAAGACGATTGAAAAGATGATTCCGTAAGCCCATCCTCCAAATTGCTGAATAATTTCAACAAGATGCTCATCAATATGTAGAATGAAGTCGATTAACCCTTGAATAAATGACATAATGTTCTCACTTTCAATGAAATAATATATTTATTTTACTTGTTATATAGTAGTCTGTCATCTTCACTTTAGAAGAATCATTTATTAGTTAAACGTTCATTTTGTTTAAAAGTTCATTTCTTTTAAAGCTCTTCGAAGAATTTTTCCCGTTGAGCTTTTTGGTAATGCTTCTAAAAATTTAATTACTTTTGGAATTTTATATTTTGCTAGATGTTTTGAACAGTGTTCGATTAATTCTTCCTGCAAAATTCCATTATCCTTCAATACTACAAAGGCATATACCGCTTCCCCAAAGTCTACATCTTCCTTGCCAATGACAGCTGCTTCTAGAACTTCGGGAAATTGATATAATACTTCTTCTACCTCCCTCGGATATACTTTAAACCCACCAACATTAATCATATCTTTCTTACGATCAACAATATAAAAATAGCCTTCTTCGTCTTTTTTAGCTAAATCCCCTGTATACAACCAATTATTTCGTAAGGTTTTTGCCGTTTCTTCAGGCATTTTATAATAGCCTTTCATCACATTAGGTCCATGAACAATCAATTCCCCAACCTCATTTGGTGGCAGTTCATTTCCTTGTTCATCTACCACTTTGTTTTTAACATTTGTGATTGATTTTCCAATTGAGCATACTTTTCGTTCAGCATCAAGTGCATTAAAACATGTTACAGGAGATGCTTCAGACAACCCGTAACCCTCTGAAATTCTCACTTTAAATTTCTCCTCGAAATTATGAAGAACTTGATGTGGGAGTGGAGCCCCACCTGATATCGCCATACGAACTGTTGCGAAATCTTCAGCATTCCCCTCTGTATATTGATATAAGAAATTATACATTGTAGGCACACCCGCAAAGACTGTCGCTTTCTGACTTTTTGCTAAAGTAAAAATGTCACCTGGGCTAAATCGAGGTGCTATTAATATTGTTGCTCCAATAAATAAGGGAGCATTTACTACAACTGTGAGTGCAAATACATGGAAAATCGGTAATGTTGCTATCACTCGATCCTCTGGAGTAAATTTCATAAAATGGGCAACATCTCGAGCATTAGAAAATAAATTTATATGAGTAAGTTCTGCACCCTTTGGCTTCCCGGTAGTACCCGATGTATACAAAATAATAGCCGTATCCTCATCTTGAATATTAATGGTCTCAATCAAGCTTGTTTCCCTTAGCAAATTCGAAAAGAAATGAAGTCTGTTTTTCATCTCTTTTGAAACTAAGTCTAAGTCTATTGTTGGATTATTGGACGATTCACAAATAATAAATGTCTCTACCATGGGGAAATTTGATTTTCCCTTATCAAGCATTGGTAGAAGAGTATCATGTGCAATCACGCTTTTTATATCACCATTATTAAAAATATAACGAATCTCATCGAAAGTAAAAATCGGATTAATCGGAACTGCTGTTGCTCCGATTCTCATACAAGCATATAAAGAGATTAAAAAATCTGGTGTATTTCCTAACAAAAATGCGACATGGTCACCTTTTTTTATCCCCACTTGTTGTAATGAAAAAGCCAATGTTCCAACTAACTGGTCAAATTCAACATAGGAAGTATCTTTCCCCTGATAGTGATAGGCCTTTTTATGAGGAGTACTCATTACAATTTGTTTTAGTTGTTCAGCTAAATTCAAAAAAGCCCCACCCTTCTACAAAAAGATGCTCATTAATCTCGAACATGAGCAATGTAACGCCATCTGATCAAATAAAAATAAACAACCTGAAGTAGTACTAAGAAAATAAAAGCAAACAGAATTTCATTTAAAATGGAAATATCTGCAATATCCTTCATAATGTTTTGCAAAGTCAAAAAGGCAAACAAGCTATGTAACATTGCAAGTCCCCATGGTAAAAAGAATTGAGGTACTAAGTAAGCATTGACTAATTTTTTTAATTCCTGATCTGTTAACCCCATTCTTTTCAGCACTTCAAACTTCTTCTTTTCAAATTCAAGACTTGTATGTAGCTTAAAGTAAATAAAGCTTCCTGCTGCCAACAAAAATACAGCAGCTACTAAAAGTCCTAGTAATGTAAACAAAGAATATGTGGATAAAATATATGAATAATTTAATCCTGCATTTTCAAAGTAATAAGGTAATTTATACTCTTCTTTTAAATACTCTCTCGACACCATATAGGAAATAGTTAAACCTATATCCGTTGTCTCAATCCATTGAGGTATATCGAATGTAAATAAATGATAGCCAGGTTCAACATCTGGATGCCCCTTATATGGATGAATCAATTTTCTATAATCCTCATCACTTACTATGATTGAGTTCAAACTGATTATTGAGCTAGGAAAAATCAATTTCGGGTAAACTTGATCAATCGTAATGGGCACATTATTTTCAATTAGCACAGTTTCAACCTTCTTAGTAGAAAGCTCCTTAATTGATTCCTCTGAATATGGTATAAACATTGATTCACCAGGATCTAATCGAACCATCGGATAGCCATATGAAAAAAGCAAACTATTGATATCAGATTCCCTAAACACTTCCACCTCATATTGGGTAAAAGAAGAAGTTTGTTTTTTCACTTCAAAACGTGTCATATGATAAGAGAGCCCTTTCTCCTGTAGCTCTCGAATAATCGAAGTAATGTGTTTATTTTCATAAGGATTATCTGTATGGCCTTTATAAATAAGTCCAAGTGGATTCACCTTATCAAATTGGGACGTATAAGAGGATAGCGTTGCAAGCAACCCAACACAAAGAAACGCTAATGCTGTAACCATCGTCACCACAAAAAACATCTTTGCATTATTTCTCATAATCAAGGACTGTTCTGCAACAGATAACACACGATAATTTTTCCAGTACAATTGCTTTCGATTTCGTATTTTATCCAAGATCATTTGAGTCGTATCCGTGAAGAAGAAGTAAGTCCCACAGGAAATAAAGATAATAACAAGAATTGCAAAGCCAACAATTGTCATCCGAGTGGTAAATAGCAGTAATAGATAGCCAGTACAAATAAAAATAATACCAAGCATTGCTTTTTTAACAGAGTAATTCGACTGCATATTTATCTCATTAAAGCCTTTAATAAAATCTATTAGCGTTCTTTCCGATTTAAAGTTCACACTAAATAATGATATGAAGATAAATGCACTTAAATATACTGTAATGGTTAACACAAATGGTTCCCATGAAAAATATAGTGGAAGTTCTTCGAGCATTAAAATTTCCCTTACAATCATAAAGAAAAATCGTGAAAAGGCATAACCGAATAATAGCCCTATAACAATGGAAACCGTCCCAATCAGCATCGTTTCTAAAAATATCAATTTATTTAGTTGCTTTTTTTCCATTCCTAAATGAAGCAATATGGCAAACTCTTTTGACCGTGCTTCTAAAAATGCTTTCATAGAATAAAAGATAAAAAACCACGAGAAAAGCACTAACGTTATTTCAGCCGCTATCATCCCAACAATAGAAACATTTCCTAAAAATCCATTTTCGATTTCAGGATGGAACATAAGCATTGAGTAGATGAAAAAAACAAATACAGAAAATAAACTTGCTAAGAAAAAAGCTGCGTATATGCGAGTATTTCGTACTACATTACGGTAAGCGAATTGATGAAAGGTCACCTACATTTCCTCCTCCTAATAAACTAAGAACATTTAATATTCGTTGGAAAAATGTCTGACGTCGTTCATCGCGATAGATTTCATTAAAAAATTCCCCGTCCTTAATAAATAAAACACGATCACAGAAACTTGCTGCAATCGGATCATGGGTAACCATAACAATCGTCGCAAGCCTCTCCTTGTTGATGGCATTTAATAATTCAAGTACCTCACGAGAATTATTCGAATCAAGATTTCCTGTAGGTTCATCCGCCAATATTACAGTCGGTTCATGTATTAAAGCTCTTGCAATAGCTGTTCGTTGAGCCTGTCCCCCAGATATTTCGTTTGGTTTTTTATGGAGAAAATCATTTAAACCAAGCTTCTCTGATAAAATGGCAATCCGTTCTTCCATTAATGCTACCGGTTTTTCATCAAGCGTTAGTGGTAATACAATATTTTCTTCTACCGTTAGCATCGAAAGTAAATTGAAATCCTGAAAAACAAACCCAAGCTGTCTTCTTCTAAACAAAGCTAGTTCTTGTTTATTAAGCTTTGAAGGTAAAATACCATTGATGACAATTTCACCCGAAGTTGGTTTATCGATCGTAGAAATTAAATTTAACAATGTCGTTTTCCCACTGCCCGAAGGTCCCATTACAGCTAAAAATTCGCCTTTTTCTACTTCGAAGCTTAATTGATTTAAAGCTCGATGAGTAACTTTTCCTTCATATACTTTTGTTAAGTCTTGAATTTGCAAGATTGGCATATTAGGTCCCTCATTTATAGTTAGTTTCTAAAAGGTTAGCGTCACAGTAGTCCCTTTCCCAACTTCGGATTCGATCGTTAACTTAATCCCTAGTTTTTCACATATTTCATTCGCTAGATACAGTCCCATTCCTGTAGATTCCCCTGTTTTCCGGCCATTTTCTCCTGTGAAAAATGGTTTAGTTATCCGAGATAAATCTGACTTAGGAATACCGATTCCTTCATCCTTAATATGTAATTGGACTGCATCATTGTTGTTCTCAGCTGAAATAACAATTTTCTTATTTTCTTCAAAAGTGTACTTCACCGCATTCGTTATAAATTGACCAAGTGCAAATTTCAACCATTTTGAATCACTTGCAACAACTACTTCCTCTTCTATTCGAATGACAGGAAAAACATGTTTTGTTATAAATAAACGTTTATTATCATTAATAGTTGCTTTTACAAGCTCGCCTAACTGTACTTGCTCAACTTGCATGTCCTCTTCAAATTTCTCTATTCGAGCATTGACAAGGACCATATCTAAACCTCGTTTTAACCTGTCTACTTCTTCTTGGACACTTTTTTTATCAAGCTGGTCATCATTTTGGAGTAGCAGTTCTAAAACTGAGATAGGTGTCTTCATCTGATGAATCCATTGGTTTAAAAACTTTTCTTGGCGAATTTGATTGGCATATAATGCTTGT
This sequence comes from Lysinibacillus sp. PLM2, assembly GCA_023168345.1. Classification (NCBI taxonomy): domain Bacteria; kingdom Bacillati; phylum Bacillota; class Bacilli; order Caryophanales; family Bacillaceae; genus Lysinibacillus; species Lysinibacillus sp. PLM2. The sequence goes on from AP025689.1 coordinate 3,114,624, forward strand.
ACTTCCATTTGATAAACATGGTACAACTCATGTAAATATTGCTCTGTTTGAATATACTCCACAGTTTTAGCATTTTTCTGAAGTGCATCCTCCATGACATTTGGAAGCTGTGTAATCTTATTTAAATAATTACGTCTAACAAAATAACGCATTGCTAAAAATGAGAACAATAACATTACACTAATAATAATAGAGTAAAGAGCTGTATTTATGTTTCGAAAACCATCTAGCCAATAAAGCGATAATATAAAAAGTACTACACATAACTCAAAAAGTATAAATGATATATGTTCTTTAATAAATATACGTAAACCCATTACATTTCCTCCGGACTAATCACAAAACGATAGCCTGCTCCACGCACTGTTTCTATCACAGAGGTCACACCATACTCTGCTAATTTTTTGCGAACTCGTGTCATATTGACATTTAACGTATTCTCATCAACAAATGCCTGATCATCCCAAAGCTCTTCTAGTAAAGTTTCCCGAGATACAACCTTTGGGGATTGTCCCATTAATAGCTCCAATATAATACATTCCTTTTTTTGCAGTGGAATGTCCACCTCTTTCGCATTCAATTCCATCCGTTCAAGATACAGTGTTAACTGGCCTAGCTTTATAGTTCTTTCTTCTTGTCTTGACGAATATTCTCCATAGGTTCTACGCAAATGGCTTTTGATTTTTGCTAAAGCAATTTCATAATTGAAAGGTTTCGTGATGAAATCATCCCCACCGTTTTCCAAAGCAAATATTTGATCCATTTCACCTGACCGAGCAGATATGAAAATGATTGGACATGTCGTATGCTGTCTTAATTGCCTACACCAGTAATATCCATCATAAGAAGGTAGGTTTATATCAAGCAATACTATATGGGGACTAAAGGATAAGCATTCTTCAACTATTTCCTCAAAATTTTCTGCAATGGCTACGTTGTATTGATACTTTCTTAAATGTTCTGCCAATAATGTTGCAATTTTAATATCATCTTCCACGATGAATATACGATGATGATCCATATGATGAAGTACCCCCCTATATATATTGTTTAAAATTTTATGTATTTACCTTTATTGTAACTGTTACAAAATTTCTCGCCAAATTAAAACTTTATGACGACTATTAAGTTTTAACGATTAGGGTATACTTGTCTGTTTTTCCACGGTATTAATGTATTCGGAAAATTTTTTGAAAAATTCCTCTTTTCATATTGACGAACTAAAACTGTTATAATACAATGAAAATAACAAAGGGGTATAATATAACAGATGTCCAGAAGGGAGGACAATACACATGTTAGAAAATGTTGTTGAGTTTTTCAAAAACTTACCTGAAAAGGTTTGTGTTCAATGCGGAGACAAAATTGAAGAACAAAGTGAATGCTACAATAATACTTGTGACAAATGCCACTCCCTATAACATTAAATTTATATAAATATTGCTTACACCTTATTTATAAATGAATCTATAATTAAATTGCTTATTAGAAACATGACTCGGAGTCAAATCAAGCGGATGTCTTATCGCGGTTTATGAAAAACTTATACTTTCCTAACCGTAAAAAAACCTCAAAGCTATGCTCAAGCTTTGAGGTTTTTATTATTTCTAGTGACCTTCATGTATTTCGGAGGATTCCTTATCTGATGAATCCGTTTCAGAAGAATCGTGTCCTTCCATATCATCCATATTCATTGTAGAATCTTCCTTAGTATCTTCAATCACTTTACTCATATCGGGATTTCCAACAGTCATTTGATGCTTCGGCATTACATGCATTCCACGAGCTGTTGTATGTGCATACATATAGTATACGCCGTCATGATCAAATGTAATTTCCGCTACATATTTCCCATCACCTTCAAATGTTCCTTCAATCATTTGTCCTTGATCACGGAATCCGGATTCCCAAACTTCAAATTTAACCCATTCAGCATCATCCACATTCTCACCATTTTGTTGTACATGTGCTGCAAGTTGAACCGGTTCATTCACCTCAACTTTTTCTGGTGTTAATATTTCTACTTTTACCTCTAATGCTGCAACATCGATTTCCTCTGTAGCAGCCGGTGTTTCTCCTGATGAACATCCTACAAGTAATACTGAAATCAAAAATAAACTAATTAACCAATTTTTCATTTTTATTCCTCCAGTAATGGAACTGTTATTGTAACCATCGTTCCTTTTCCTTCTTCACTTTGAATAGATAGTTTACCATGATGAAGTTTAACTAGTTGGTCTACGATAGATAAGCCTAACCCACTTCCACCATCAGCCCTACTTCTAGCTTTATTAACTCTATAAAACTTTTGAGTTACATGTGGTAAATCCTCTCTAGGAATACCGATACCTTTATCAGCAATTTCAACAATAGCATTTCCTTTTATTGACTTCGTTAGTACGTTAATTGTGGATTCTTCATTTGAATAGCAAATCGCATTTTCAATCACATTAATAAATATTTGTTTTAATTTTTCTTCATTACCTTGTACAATGATGTTCTCATCTAAATCAGTCTGTATATTAATCTCTTTTTTCTGGGCAAGATGCTCTAAAAGGATAATACTTTCACGTATAGTTTCAGCAAGGACAATTGGATATAAGTTGATTTCCTCTTGCTCTTTTGAACGAGCAAGCTCGAGAATTTCATTCGTTAATTTCTCCATTCGATCGGCTTCTCGATTTATTAATTTGATGGCTTCTTCCCGTTCTGCACCTTCGATAAAATCATTTTGGATTGCTTCACTATACCCTTTTACATAGCTAATCGGTGTTCGCAATTCATGAGATACAGTTGCTAAAAAGATTTTCCTCTCTTCATCCTCACGTTGGATGGCAGCTGCCATTTCATTAAAGGCATTTGAAAGCTTGCCGATTTCATCTGAAGATGAAACTTGTACACGTGTATGATAATCTCCCTCAGACATTTTTTCAACAGCTTGGTGAAGTTCGTTTAGTGGTCTCATTATACGTCTTAACCCTTTATGTACAAAAAACGCAATCAACATTGAAAACAATACAACACTAGTGATCAATGCTAATACTTCCGTATTAGCCAACTCTGATATTTTTGCCAAAGGGTAATAAAGGTAAAGGATGCCTTCTAAACGATTTTGATCTGTAAAGGGTAGAATTACCGATATGACTTCACGATCAAATCGCTGTTCATAGCCAATTTTCGTAATTGATTTACCTTGAAGTAATTGTTTTCTTTCATCAGGGCCTATTAAAGTATCGTAATCAATTTCAAAAGGGACACAGGCACTTAATTCTCTAGGATTTCGAACAGCAAACACATTGAAATTTGAAAACAGGTTGTACTCTTCAATTTTATCTACTAATTCATCCGTAACCTTTCCACCTTTGTATAATGATTGTAACTTTTCACCTACTTCTATCATCGACTGCTCTGAATCACTTACATATAAACGTTCATATAAAAAATCAGTAAACAATACCATAAAGATGACAGTGACAGTTAAAAATAGTAGTATCAACATCCATATTTTAGTTGAAAGCTTTTTCATTTACTCTTTTCAAAGCGATATCCAACGCCCCACACCGTTTGAATATATTCGCTTGCTTCCTTTGATTCTTTTGCTAGCTTCAATCTCAAAGTTTTAATATGTGTATCAACGGTTCTTGTGCCACCTGCATAATCCATATCCCATATTCTATCGAGTAATTGTTCCCTTGAATAAACAATATTTGGGTTTTTTATAAATAAATAGAGCAGTTCAAATTCCTTAAGTGTTAAAGGTACACTGTTCTCATTCACGTATACTTTCCGAGAGATTTCATCTAATTTTATGATTCCACTTTCTATAAATTTTTGTTTAGGCAATACCGTCAATTCTCCACTCGTTCTTCTTAATACCGCATGTATTCTTGCTACAAGCTCGCTTGCTGTAAACGGTTTAACGAGATAATCATCTGCTCCAATCGTTAATCCATTTACTTTGTCCTCATTAGCATCTCGTGCAGTTAAGAAAATAATAGGTATTGGTGATAATTTGCGGATATTTTGACATACTGTAAATCCATCTTCACCAGGCATCATTACATCCAATAAAACGAGGTCAACTCCACCATTATCGATTTCTATATAGGCATCGATTCCATTTGACACAGCGATTGTTTTTATATTGGATTTTGATAACATGACTTCAACTAAATTTCGCATATCTTTTTCATCATCAACAACTAATACTGTAGTCACGATTTAACCTCCCTTACGAGCAACTGAAAAGGTCCTCTACCTGTTTCGACTGTTTTGATAATTTTCCCATCCTTTAAAAAGTACAGTTTATGATCATCAAAACCTGCTACAACAACTTGTTCATAAAAGGATGCAATTGCAAACGGATTTGCTCCTACTTCACATTTCCATAACAAATCTCCATTTAGATTAGTGGCGTATAATTCATTAGCACCGTGATTAATAACGTAGATTTCTTCGTCATTTCTTGCAAAACCTACCGGCATAATTGATACATCAATTTGTCCTAGGAGCTTTCCATTTGTTAAATTAAGAACACTAACAGATTGATTTGCATGACTACCCTCACCATGCCCACCTATCCATACTTCATTTTTTTCAGGTATAATGAGTATCCCATTAGATGATTTTTCTATTGTCCATTCTTCTTCTATTTCCATTGTTTCGATGTTTACAATAGATAGCTTCGTATCTTTATAATTAATAACATATAATTGTCCGTTATATGATGTCATAGACATTGGATAGTCGCCTAATTTACATTCCTTTAGCATATTCCCATGTTCATCGAAGCTTGTGACTGTATTCGTTTGACTATTTGCTAAAAACAATATTTTGTGAACATCATCAAAATAAGCATTGGTGATGCCTAGCCCAGTATCAATGGATTTTAAATACTCACCAGATGAAAGTTCATAAATATCGACCTTCGTCAGCTGATGGCCATAAAGCAATAATCGATCTTGCTGAAGAAGAACTCCACCAGTATAACTATTATCAAAAGACCATTTTGCTATTTCTTCTCCTGAATGATCGTAAAAATTAACGGATGGATCTGAAATGTTTATCGATGCAATAAAGGACTGATGATGATTAATAGGCGTGAAGCTTTCTTTGGAACAGCCTGATATGATACTTAAAACAAAAAGTAGCGAGAATACAATAGCTTTTTTCATACGATGAACATCACCTCTACTAAAAATCTTACTCCATATTTGTGAAGTTTAAATGAAAAAAATAGGTCAATATGTTGATACACTACAATAAAATCATTTGAGTAGAGAAAAAAGTAGACAAAGCCCGTTACGACTTTGTCTACTTTTTTAAAGCTTTAAATAAATTGCTTTTCAAATATCGACTCAATCATTTCCAAAGCAGCCTTTTTCCCCTGTGATATGCAATCAGGTATACCGATGCCATCATAAGAGCTCCCGACCAATTTAATTTGAGGATATTCTTTAGTTAGAGACTGCTTTAACTTTTCCATTCGCGATTCATGCCCAACCGCATACTGTGGCATTGCTTGTTTCCATCGCGAAACGACTGTAAAGATTGGTGATTCCATAATACCAATGGACTTTTGTAGATCGCTTAATACTGTCTTTTCTATATCAGAATCTGACAAGTCAACAATTGCCTCATCACCAAGTCGACCAATATAAACGCGGAACAAATCGTAACCTTCTGGGGCAACATTATCCCATTTATGGTTACACCATGTACATGTTGTAATCGCGTAATTACTATTGCGCGAAACGAAAAACGTCATGGCATCCTTTATTTGTAGATTTTCATCTTTCTTAAAAGCCATTGTCACAGTAGCGATTGTTGAATAATTCATTTTTGGTAGCTCATCTAAAATGTTAAAATCTTTGAGAATATCTTTTGCCACATTATATGGTGTCGTTAATATAACAGAATCACATTTTATAGGCGCCATATTATTTAAATGAATTTTATATTGTTCATTTTCTTCTTCAATCTTTTCAACTTTAACACCTTTAAAAATTGACTTAGCTTGAAGATGAGATTCCAATGATTCGATCAACGTTGCTAATCCATTATGAAATGTTTCATAGGATTCTGCGACTTTTTTATTTTCAGATTGACTTTCTTTTTTCAATCCAACGATTAGGCTTCGATGCTGTTTTTCTATTTCATAGAAATGGGGAAACATTGCCTGAATGCTTAAATGATCGATATCACCAGCAAATGTACCAGCTAGAAGCGGTTCTACAAGATTTTCCACAACTTCCTGACCAAATCTTCTTCGGAAAAAATCTCCTATTGGCTCATCCTCCACTTCCTTTTTGGGAAGTATCAGATCACCCGCAGCTCGAAGCTTTCCACTTAAAGATATTAACCCTGAAGTCATAAAGGATGAAACACCGAGAGATCCACCAAACATTAAGCTATTTGGAATTGGATACAATCCACTACCTACCGCAACATACGTTTTCCCTTCGTTGTTCCTAATCAATTGGTCTTCTATATCCAAATCACGTGCTAATTCTCGTACATTCTTTGAATAGTCTAAAAAGGATTCGGGACCTCGTTCAATAATAAAACCATCTTTCCTTAAGGTTTGTATTTTCCCTCCTAGGCGTAAAGATGATTCTATTAAAATAATGTCTAACGGCAAGTTATTTTGCTCTGCTATTCGTTGCAAATAAAACGCTGCCGTTAAACCAGTTATCCCACCGCCTATAACGGCAACTTTTTTTCTATTTAAAGTCACCTTCATCACGCTTCCTAAATTAGTTAGCTATTCTTCTAAAAATCGCATCCACCATCGCATCGATAAATAATGGGTGTGTATTTGGCATAGGAGGTCTACGATAATTTGCACCTAATTCTTCACATACTACTTTACACTCATAATCATTATCATATAATACTTCTAAATGTTCTGTTACAAAGCCAACAGGAACATAAACGAATGAACGGAATCCTTTTTCTTCAAACAATTCGCGTGTTAAATCTTGAACGTCTGGTCCTAACCAAGGTTCTGGTGTTTGACCAGCTGATTGCCAACCTACTTCAACATTTTTCACACCAGTTGCATCTTTGATCAATTTCGCTGTAGCAAATAATTGATCTTCATATGGGTCACCAGATTGTTTGATTTTTTCCGGTAGAGAATGGTTTGAAACGATTAAACAAGCATTTTCTCTTTCCTCTTCAGACATTTCAGCAAATGCTGCATCAACAGCTTGTTTCCAATATTCGATAAATTTCGGCTCATCATACCATGCTTCTACAGAAGTTAATTTTAAAGAACTTCCTAATTTATTGATTGTTTCCTGTGCACGACCATTGTATGTTTTGATAGAGAATGTTGAGAAGTGTGGAGCAAGAACAATTGAAACTGCTTCCTCAATACCGTCTCTTACCATTGCTTCTACTGCATCTTCAATAAACGGCTCAATATGTTTTAAACCAATATATAATTTATATTCTACTTCGTCCTGCACCTCGTTTAAACGTTCACAAAGTGTTTGAGCTTGTTTTTCTGTCATTTTTGCAAGTGGTGATAACCCACCAATTGCCTTATAACGACTTTTTAAATCTTCTAAATGTTCTTCTGATGGTTTACGACCATGACGAATATGTGTGTAATATCTTTCGATGTCTTCTTCTTTGTATGGCGTTCCGTATGCCATTACTAGTAGTCCATGAACTGGTTTCAATGTTTTCACCTCAAAATATTATTGTCCTAGTTGAGCAACTTTTTCTCTACTATAATCATGAATAAATGTTGTTAGTCGTTTTAAAACTGCTGGATCCACTTCTGGGAACACACCGTGACCCAAATTAAAAATATGACCAGGTATTTCAAGACCTTGATCAATAATATCTCTCGCACGTTGTTCAATAACTGACCAATTTGCAAGTAATAAAGTTGGATCTAAGTTTCCCTGAACAGCTTTTGTAACGCCCATTTCACGAGCTTTTCGAATCGGCATACGCCAATCTAATCCTAATACATCAATCGGAAGGTCATTCCATTCATTTACTAAATGACTTGCCCCTACTCCGAATAATATTAATGGTACATTTTCTTTTTGTAATTCTGCAAATATTCTAGTCATTATCGGCTTAATAAACACACGATAATCTTCAACATTTAAAGCGCCAACCCAAGAGTCAAATATTTGAATTGCTTTTGCTCCTGCTTCTACTTGCGCCGTAATGTCTGCAATGACCATATCCCCTAACTTATCCATTAAGGCAAACCATGCAACTGGTTCCGACACCATAAAGGATTTTGTTTTCGCATAATTTCTTGAAGGTCCCCCTTCAATCATATAGCTTGCTAGTGTGAATGGTGCACCCGCAAATCCGATTAACGGTACATTTAATTGTTCTTCCGTAAGTAATTTTATTGTTTCCAAAACGAATGGTGTATGCGCTTTCGGGTTGAATTCACCTAGGCGTTCAATATCCTTCATTGAACGAATTGGGTTTGAAATCACCGGTCCAACTCCCGCTTTAATTTTCACATCTACACCAATACCTGGAAGTGGGGTTACAATATCTTTATATAAAATTGCAGCATCAACGTCATAATTTTCAACAGGCAGACGGGTTACATAAGCGCACAATTCTGGTTGATGTGTAATTTCTTCTAAAGAGTATTTTTCTTTAATCGCTCTGTATTCAGGTTGTGAACGACCCGCCTGTCGCATATACCAAACGGGTGTATATTCCGTTCGTTCCCCTCTTGCAGCACGCAATAATGTGTCATTAATTGCTCTCATTTTAAACTATTTCCTTCCCTCAAAGTTTCAATGAAATTTAGTAAAAATGCTTGAAAACTCATTTTAATTCTAAGTTTTAAGTTATACCTACTTTTTTCTACTTACCATTGTTATCCGTTTTCCAATATAAACTTTTCCTATTATATTGTATAGTTTTATGGACTAAATGTCATAAATTTGTTCATTAATTAGTAACAATTCTGTTTCTTTTTACTTTACAAAAAAAATCAATTTAATTGAAATAGAATGTAAAATTTCAAACGAAATGATAGCGAATGATAAATGAATGTTGCCATATAGATTACCAAGTAATTCACAGTACAAAAGGGGGAAAAGTGAATACAAGACTTATTCTATCCAATTAGAATATAATATCGGTGAGTTGATTTTATTTTATGACAATTTGCTTGATATTCATTGAATCGGAGGTTAAACGAGTGTACTTATATCTTACTTTTGGCACACCAGATTATATGGAGAAAATAATGAAAAAATATGAAAATGAAAAAATGTTTATTTTATATGGGTCAGAAAAAACCGCGCTACTTCACGAAACTGAAGGAAAAACAGTATTTGCTACACCACGTAAGTTTGAGGTAATCGATTCTGTTAATGATATTGAACAAAAAGGTTATTTTGTATTTAACAATATTCCTGTCTCTGATGAGGGTCGTTCAGTTTTTGAACAACGCTTCCTCAATCGAACGAGAGATATTGAAAAAATGGACGGTTTTGTTGCATTTCGACTATTACGTCCGATTAAAGATGATACTTATATTGTGTTAACACAATGGGAAAATAAACAGGCTTTTGATGCATGGAAGCAATCAAAATCTTTTGCAAACGCTCATGCAAAACCCGCTTCTGCTCCTGGCGTAAAAAAACAAAACATTTTCAATGCAGCTAGTTATGTAACGACATTTTCCGGTAAACTTCCAGAAAAGAAATAAACAAGCGATAAAGCTCGCTTTCGTAAAACTGGCGCCTACCTAATAGATAAAAAGGGTGGGACATACGTAAAAACTGCAATTCGTTTGGGGTAATTGAATTGCAGTTTTTTGCTATCCTAAATGGAAGTTACCTATTATCCCACCCTCGTCTTTTTTACACTTCAATCGCTAACCCTTTGTTTAAATCTATCGCTTTTTTATAGACACCTTTTGCAACGGCTAAATCATAGTAGGATGCTCCTACAGATTTAAAGAAGGTGATCTCTTCTTCATTTTCTCTGCCCTTTAAATGCCCACTAACTAATGATTCTAATTCACCATATACATTATTAAACGACCATACACCATTCTCCTCGGCGTCTATTAATTCGCCCGCTTCGTCTTTTGCACCATGAATGTCATCAACGACAATTTTCGAAGACTTTGCAATGGTCGTTCGATCAATTTCATGCATATAGGGCAAATAGGAGCCTACACCGTTTACATGCGTTCCTCGTTTCAAAAAATCCCCATTAAACACTGGTGTACGCGATTTTGTTGCACAGCATATAATATCTGCTCTACTAACAGCTTCATTCACATTGGATGTGATTTCAATTGGAATATCTACGCCATATGCTTTTAATTTTTCACTAAATTGATGTGCCTTTTCAATTGTTCTGTTAAATAAAAAGATTTGATTGATATTTCGAATAACTAATACACCAATCGTTTGTTCAAAAGCCATTGCACCTGTGCCAATTACCGTTAGGACATTAGCATCTTTCCTTGCAAGTGATTCAGTTGCTAATGCCGTCATTGCACCTGTTCGAAGTCTTGTTAAATAGGAAGCATTCATAACTGAAAGATGTTCCCCATTTTCAGTACTTGTTAATACAATAATACCTTGGGTTGTAGGGAGATTCATTGAAGGATTGTTAGGGAAAATCGTTACTACTTTTACTGCCGCCACATCATTTTCTATATCAGCACTCGGCATATAAATAGATGTTGCACCTTTCTTTGGAAACTCTAATACTGTTCGATGTGGTGATTGCACTTTATTTGCTACTTTCGCTAATAGAATATCTCTTACATCCTTTACAGCATCTTCCATATGGTAAAAACTCATAATATCTTTTTGATTTAAAACGATCAATTGATGCACCTCAATGCATTATATTTTCCCTTAATTTATTGCCGTTGTTTCATTTTCTACTATGGATTTTTCTTTTGTATTCTCTTCTTCAAACTCATCTAGCTCTTGATTGCTCTTCTCTTTAACAGCCCAAACGGCCAACAATGAAATAAGTGAAGTCAAAATAATATATAACGCTACTGGTATATAAGAATTGTTAAACTGTACAAGAAGCGCAGTCGCAACTAACGGAGCTGTACCACCTGCTACAGCCGCACCAATCTGATAACCTAAAGATACTCCAGTATAACGAACTTTGGCATCAAAGATTTCCGAAAACATCGTACCTAACACTGCTGTAATTGGTGCCCATATAATCCCTAATCCTAAAATTGTTGCAATTAGTAAAGTAGCAAAGGTTCTTTGTTCTAACAACCAAAAATACGGGAATGCATAGAGTAGCATTGCGACTGTCCCAAAAATGTAAACCTTCTTACGACCAAACTTATCAGAAAGCCCACCCATGAACGGCATAAGAATCGTCGTAATAATGGTAGCAATCATAACCGCTACCAATACTTCCGTGTTAGAGAACCCTAAATTGCTCGTTCCATAGGAAACGATGAAGGTTGCAAAAATATAAAAAGGCGCTGTTTCTACCACTTTACCTCCTACAGCTATAAATACTTCCTTCCATTGAGTTTTAAAAATATCGACAATCGGTAATTTCGGTATATTTCCTGATTCTTGTACCTTTTTAAAGGATGGTGTTTCATCGAGTCCTTTACGAATCCAAAGCCCGAAAACAACTAATAATGCACTAGCAATAAAAGGTACTCTCCAGCCCCAAGCTACAAAGGCCTCAGCCGAAACAACGGAAGTAATGAAGGTTAATGCCCCAGACCCAAGAAACATCCCAATTGTTACGCCCATCTGTGGGAAGGCACCAAAAAAGCCACGTTTGTCTTTAGGGGCATATTCAACAGCAAGTAATACTGAACCTCCCCATTCACCCCCAATACCAATACCTTGTATTAAACGCAATGTAATTAAAAGTATGGGTGCAGCAACACCAATCGCTTCATAAGTTGGGAGTAGTCCCATTAAAACTGTTGCAACACCCATTATTGTAAGTGTTAATACAAGTGTTTTTTTCCGTCCAATTCTATCCCCAATATGACTGAAAATGATTCCACCTAACGGACGAATAAAAAACGCTAAAGCAAATGATGCATAGGCCAGCATTAAACCTACAGTTGGATCCTCTGCTGCGAAGAACACTTGGTTAAATACCAGTGCGGCAACAGTACCATAAAGGAAGTAATCAAACCATTCAATTGAACTACCTACTAAACTTGCAATCCAAACTCTCGTCATTTGACTTTTACTCACAATCATCCTCCTTATTTTTATAAATTGAAGTGCTACTTTAAATTTTAGATAAAAAAATAAATAAAATTGCGATGAATTAAAGTAACACTTTGAATCTACAATTTAATTAGGGATACATTTTAAATTTCGGTCAAAACTTCAATTTTAGTTTAAGTATAAAATAATACTAGCGTATGATTTATTAATCATTTTTCAGGATGTGTTTGTATGACAATTGGTGAACAGCTACGATCATTAAGAAAAACACAAAAAATGACATTAAAAACTCTTTCTGAAAAAACAGGTGTTTCCATAAGTTTCTTATCACAAGTTGAAAGGAATAAATGCAATGTAACTTTAGAGTCATTAAGAAAAATAAGTGATGCCCTTAATGTTAATCCAAGTATATTTTTTGCTAACAGTAAACATGATAGTTCATCCAGTAATTTTCCCTTTTTTTATGAAGACTTATCAATGAAAATGAAAGGAGCATCCTTCCATCCAATTCTAGTAACTCTTCATCCGGAAGAAAATCAAGGTACTGAATTTACCCATTTTGGTCATGAATTTATTTATGTTTTATCTGGAAGCCTAACGGTTTCAATTGAAGGGAAAATATACGAATTAAATAAAAGGGATTCCATTATGCTTGATTCAAGTAAAAATCATTACTGGTGGAACAATAGTGATACAGATGTTCAATTTCTCCTTGTTTCGACTCTATAAAACGAAAAAATCCTAATCGTAAGATTGGAATCTTATGATTAGGATGTTTAATTATTGATTTGGATTTTTTGTTAAATAAAATGTAAGCTCGCTAATTAATAATATTAAAAGTGGCGGTACATAAAAAAGCGCATCTCCGATAGAACATAGTAAAACAATCCCTGCTTGGATGACTATAAAAACACGAATTAATTTGTGTACTGCTTTTACTCTCGAATCCTTTGCTATAGGGAAAAGCATGTCCATTCGAAAATTACTAGACGACAATAGTGCATATTTTAATTGAATCGTTGTAGCAAACGCTAATGCTGCAGTGACAATTAATATTACTATCGGAATATTCACAAATGCTGCAATGAGTGCAGAAATAGCCGTAAGTCTTACCCATAAATAAAAATGATCATCTGTTCGTACAAAAGTTCGGAATACTAAATAACCCTGTGTATTGTTTTTTGTGTAAGGTACAAAGAAATAAATAAAATTCAGCCAAGAACGTTTACGAATCGCTCCTTTTAAATGTGGAACATCTGTAAAATAATTTGCAAATCGATAGAATGCCTTCATACGATTTTCCTCTAGTCTTACAAAATGCTCATACGGAATAGGCTGCTCCTTCACACTACGCTTCCAACTAAAGTAATAAAATATTAGTAAAGCTAGATATAACAGGGTAAGTAGATAAGTTTCCGTTAAAATCGTTTGTATTGCTAAAATTGAAAAAACAATCCGAATAAAACGATCAAGTATTACATTTTTCCCCCGTAGTGCGTACCGAAAATTAAATTCAATTTGAACGTTTAAATATTTCAACACAATAACTAAGGCTAACCCAATCCAAACTTGAGTCGGTGTTAATTCCGTCACCTTATTAAGCAGTGGAATTCCAATAATATAAACAACTGAAACGGTTAAAATTTGAGACCAAAATGTCCAATTCAGTGCTTTTTTAAAGTAATTCTCCATTTCCAATTCTAAAGGTAACAAATACACCTGATCAGGCTCACGAAGCAATGTGACAGGGCGACTAAAACCTAAAATTAGCCCAACAATGATTGCAATTAACCATTCAGCAGGAAATTGATCTTCAACGATTTTTAGCCATTCACTATATTGATATCCAACTGCCCCTATGACAAATACCATCACTAAAGCCAAATGCCCAGTAAAAACAAAGCGCATATATTTTTGGACTTCATTGAGGTAATATTGAAACCTTTTCGCCCAAACATGTGACAAACTATTCATTGTCTTGCTCCTTTGTCATGGCAATGTATAAATCATCCAATGTAGCATTTGGCATTTGAAAGGCATTCCTTAAATCATCCATCGTTCCTTGTGCACGAACTCTACCTTCATGAAGTAATATAATGCGATCACAATGTTTTTCAGCTGTCGATAAAATGTGCGTGGACATTAGTATAGATGAGCCTTCTTTTTTCTTGATATCCATTTGATCCAGCAAAGATTGTATCCCTAATGGGTCAAGTCCAACAAATGGTTCATCAATAATATAAAGCAGCGGCTCTACTAAAAATGCACACATAATCATTACCTTTTGTCTCATCCCTTTTGAAAAATGAGATGGGAACCAATTAAGACGCTTTTCCATTCGAAACTCTT